>NZ_JAAHBU010000250.1 GCF_010671725.1 Pseudomonas brassicae
CGGCAACGGCAACGGCAACGAAATTCGTTAGCTCACTAACATCAACCTTTTTAACTAATTTCACCCTACCCCACTCTTGCTCCACCCCCATACCGCGCTAACATCAGTCGTTGGGAAAGTTTGGCACCCACACTCAAGTCGCACGGCCAGTTAACCGATACAGTGACAGCCGGATCATGAATCTTGCTGACGGCCAATAGTGGATTGCCACAGTTGATGGCAAAATGATGCCATGCGCATGGATTAAGGAAACCCCCATTGAAGCTGGAACTCAAAAACAGCTTGTCGGTCAAGTTGCTCAGGGTGGTCCTGCTCTCGGCGCTGGCTGTAGGCGTGGTGCTCAGCTGTGCGCAAATCGTGTTCGACGCCTACAAGACCCGTCAGGCGGTGGCCAACGACGCCCAGCGTATCCTCGACATGTTCCGCGACCCCTCGACCCAGGCCGTGTACAGCCTGGACCGCGAGATGGGCATGCAGGTCATCGAAGGGCTGTTCCAGGATGAATCCGTGCGCATGGCCTCCATCGGCCATCCCAATGAAACCATGCTGGCCGAAAAGTCGCGCCCGCTGCAAGAGCTGCCCACCCGCTGGCTGACCGACCTGATCCTTGGCCAGGAACGCACGTTCACCACCCAACTGGTAGGGCGCGGCCCCTACAGCGAGTACTACGGCGACCTGAGCATCACCCTCGATACCGCTGCCTATGGCCAGGGTTTCATCGTCAATTCGGTGATCATCTTCATCGCTGGCGTGCTGCGGGCACTGGCCATGGGCCTGGTACTGTACCTGGTCTACCACTGGCTGCTGACCAAGCCGCTGTCGAAAATCATTGAGAACCTCACCCAGATCAACCCCGACCGCCCCAGCCAGCACCAGTTGCCGCTGCTCAAGGGCCACGAGAAGAACGAGCTGGGCCTGTGGGTCAATACTGCCAACCAGTTGCTGGCGTCCATCGAGCGCAACACGCACCTGCGCCACGAAGCCGAAAACAGCCTGCTGCGCATGGCCCAGTACGACTTTCTCACCGGCCTGCCCAACCGCCAGCAGTTGCAACAGCAACTGGACAAGATCCTGGTTGACGCCGGGCGCCTGCAACGCCGGGTGGCGGTGCTGTGCGTAGGCCTGGACGACTTCAAGAGCATCAACGAACAGTTCAGCTATCAGGCCGGTGACCAGTTGCTGCTGGCGCTGGCCGACCGCCTGCGCGCCCACAGTGGTCGCCTGGGCGCCCTCGCCCGCCTGGGTGGCGACCAGTTCGCACTGGTGCAGGCCGATATCGAACAACCCTACGAGGCCGCCGAACTGGCCCAGAGCATCCTCGACGACCTGGAAGCACCGTTTGCCCTGGACCATCAGGAAATCCGCCTGCGTGCCACCATCGGCATTACGTTGTTCCCCGAAGACGGCGACAGCACCGAAAAGCTGCTGCAAAAAGCCGAACAGACCATGACCCTGGCCAAGAGCCGCTCGCGCAACCGCTATCAGTTCTACATCGCCAGCGTCGACAGCGAAATGCGCCGACGCCGCGAACTGGAAAAGGACCTGCGCGAAGCCTTGCCACGCAACCAGCTGTACCTGGTGTACCAGCCCCAGATCAGCTACCGCGACCACCGCGTGGTTGGCGTCGAGGCCCTGTTGCGCTGGCAGCACCCCGAACTGGGCATGGTGCCACCCGACCAGTTCATCCCGCTGGCCGAACAGAACGGCAACATCATCGTGATCGGCGAATGGGTGCTCGACCAGGCCTGCCGGCAACTGCGCGAATGGCATGACCAGGGCTTCAGCGACCTGCGCATGGCCGTCAACCTGTCCACCGTGCAGTTGCACCACAGCGAATTGCCGCGGGTGGTCAACAATCTGCTGCAGATCTACCGCCTGCCCCCACGCAGCCTGGAGCTGGAAGTGACCGAGACCGGCCTGATGGAAGACATCAGCACCGCCGCCCAGCACCTGCTCAGCCTGCGCCGCTCGGGCGCACTGATCGCCATCGACGACTTCGGCACCGGCTATTCATCGCTCAGCTACCTCAAGTCGCTGCCGCTGGACAAGATCAAGATCGACAAGAGCTTCGTCCAGGACCTGCTCGACGATGACGACGATGCCACCATCGTTCGCGCGATTATCCAACTGGGCAAGAGCCTGGGCATGCAGGTGATCGCCGAGGGTGTCGAAACCGCCGAGCAGGAAGCCTACATCATTGCCCAAGGCTGCCACGAAGGTCAGGGCTACCACTACAGCAAACCCCTGCCAGCACGCGAGCTGACCGCCTTTCTCAAACAGGCCCAGCGCAACCAGGTATCGATTCTGTGAGTTAGCACGCTGCCTGAGCGCAGCGTGAACAGCCATTTGAATATTTACGTGGCAACCTCTTTACAGAAAATGCATATCTTTCGCATTATGTTGCACCTTTGCGTGCGGCTGCACGCCTGTTCAACCTCTCGACGCAGGAATAGCCCATGATTCGTATGCCTCTGGCCACCGCCAGTCTGCTGGCCATTGCCATCTCCCTCGCCGGCTGTGGCGACGACAAGGACAAGGCCGCCGCGCCTCAGGCTGCAGCGCCTGCCACCAGCACCGTCGCCCCGGCTGCCGGCGCCGTCGATGAAGCCGCCGCCAAGGCCGTGGTCAAGCACTACGCCGACATCGTGTTTGCCGTGTACAGCGACTCGCTGAGCACCGCCAAGACCCTGCAGACCGCCGTCGACGCCTTCCTCGCCACCCCCAACGATGACACCCTGAACGCCGCCAAGGCCGCCTGGGTCGCCGCGCGCGTGCCGTACCTGCAGAGCGAAGTGTTCCGCTTCGGCAACACCATCATCGACGACTGGGAAGGTCAGGTGAACGCCTGGCCGCTGGACGAAGGCCTGATCGACTACGTCGACAAGAGCTACGAGCACGCCCTGGGCAACCCGGGCGCCACCGCCAACATCATTGCCAACACCCAGATCCAGGTCGGCGAAGACAAGATCGACGTCAAGGACATCACCCCCGAGAAGCTGGCCAGCCTGAACGAGCTGGGCGGTTCGGAGGCCAACGTCGCCACCGGCTACCACGCCATCGAGTTCCTGCTCTGGGGCCAGGACCTGAACGGCACCGGCCCGGGTGCGGGCAACCGCCCAGCGTCGGACTACCTGGAAGGCAAAGGTGCCACCGGCGAGCACAACGACCGTCGTCGCGCCTACCTGAAAGCCGTGACCCAACTGCTGGTGTCCGACCTCGAAGAAATGGTCGGCAACTGGAAGCCGGCCGTCAGCGACAACTACCGCGCCACCCTGGAAGCCGAACCGGTTGCCAATGGCCTGCGCAAGATGCTGTTCGGCATGGGCAGCCTGTCGTTGGGTGAACTGGCCGGCGAGCGCATGAAAGTCTCGCTGGAAGCCAACTCGCCGGAAGACGAGCATGACTGCTTCAGCGACAACACCCACTACTCGCACTTCTACGACGCCAAGGGCATCCGCAACGTCTACCTGGGCGAGTACACCCGCACCGACGGCACCAAGCTGACCGGCCCGAGCCTGTCGTCGCTGGTGGCCAAGGTCGACCCGGCCACCGACAACACCCTGAAGGCAGACCTCGAAGCCACCGAGGCGAAGATCCAGGTGATCGTCGATCACGCCCTCAAGGGTGAGCACTACGACCAACTGATCGCGGCCGACAACACCGCGGGCAATCAGATCGTGCGTGACGCCATCGCCTCGCTGGTCAAGCAGACCGGCGCCATCGAGCAGGCCGCCGGCAAGCTGGGTATCACCGACCTGAACCCGGACACCGCTGACCACGAGTTCTGAGTGCTGGCGCGTTGAACAAAAGGCGGCCTTCGGGTCGCCTTTTGCTTTTAAGCCCCTTCGCGGGTCATTGAACCTGACACAGATTTCATCCAGCAAACGCAAATCCCTCTTATTCATATCCCCCACGCCTGATAAGCTTGCACGCCGGTTTTTCGCTAGCCATTCAGGACCCTCGATGCCCTTCGTGCTTCACCGCGCCTCCCCGCTGCTATTGGCCCTGGCCCTGACCGCCTGTGATGACGCCCCGCGTTTCACCCAGGCCGAACCTGGCGAGGCGCGTGCCGGTGGCAGTACGACGGTGAACAAGCGTGACCAGAATGCCTACTCCATGCCCTCGGCCAACCTCGCGCCCAGCCGGCGCCTGGATTTCAGTGTCGGCAACAGTTTCTTCCGCAATCCCTGGGTGATCGCCCCGTCGACCACCACTGCACGCGATGGCCTGGGCCCGCTGTTCAACACCAATGCCTGCCAGAACTGCCACATCAAGGACGGTCGCGGCCACCCGCCGGCACCCGACGCGAAAAACGCGGTGTCGATGCTGGTGCGCCTGTCGATCCCCGACCAGCCACCCTACGCCAAGGTGATCGAGCAACTGGGCATCGTCCCCGAACCGGTCTACGGCGGCCAGCTGCAGGACATGGCGGTGCCCGGTGTGGCGCCGGAAGGCAAGGTACGCGTGGCCTACACCCCGGTGAACGTCACCTTCAAGGACGGCACCCAGGTCGAACTGCGCCAGCCGCACCTGCAGATTACCCAGCTTGGCTACGGCCCCATGCACCCCGACACGCGGTTCTCGGCTCGAGTCGCCCCGCCGATGATCGGCCTGGGCCTGCTCGAAGCCATTTCCGACGCAGACATCCTGGCCAATGCCGACCCCGATGACCGCAACGGTGACGGCATCCGCGGCCGGCCCAATCAGGTCTGGGACGATGCGCAAGGCAAGCCCGTGCTCGGCCGCTTCGGCTGGAAAGCCGGGCAACCCAACCTCAACCAGCAGAACGTCCACGCCTTCTCTGGCGACATGGGCCTGACCACCGCCCTGCGCCCGATGGATGACTGCACCCCGGCACAGTCCGACTGCCTGGCCCAGCCCAATGGCAATGGCGCCAACGGCGAGCAGGAAGTCAGCGAGAACATCCTGCGCCTGGTGCTGTTCTACACGCGCAACCTGGCCGTGCCGGTGCGCAAGGACGTCGACTCGCCGCAGGTGCTGGCGGGCAAGCACCTGTTCTTCCAGGCCGGCTGCCAGGGCTGCCACACCCCGCAATTCACCACCTCGGCGAACGCCGCCGAGCCCGAGCTGGCCAACCAGCTCATTCGCCCCTACAGCGACCTGCTGCTGCACGACATGGGCCCGGGCCTGGCCGACAACCGTAGCGAATTTGCCGCCGGCGGCCAGGACTGGCGCACCCCGCCGTTGTGGGGGATCGGCCTGAACCAGACCGTCAGTGGCCACACCCAGTTTCTGCACGATGGGCGTGCGCGCAACCTGCTCGAAGCCGTGCTGTGGCACGGCGGCGAAGCAGCGCCGGCACGCCAGCACGTCTTGACCTTCGATGCCGAGCAGCGCGCTGCGCTGCTGGCGTTCCTGAACTCACTCTAGAGAAGGAGCCGGACATGTTCCGTCCCAAGCTGTTGTTCACCAGCCTCGCCGCCCTCGCCCTGGGCGCTTGCGCACCGCAAGACCCGCAGGCAGTGACCTCCGCCGCCATCGCCAAGCAGGTGATCCTGCCGACCTACAGCCGCTGGGTCGAAGCCGACCGCCAACTGGCCGTCAGTGCCCTGGCTTTCTGCGAAGGCAAGGCCGACCTGGCCACCGCGCGCGCCGACTTCCTGCACGCACAAAAAGCCTGGGCCGAACTGCAACCGCTGCTGATCGGCCCGCTGGCCGAAGGCAACCGCGCCTGGCAGGTGCAGTTCTGGCCCGACAAGAAAAACCTGGTGGGCCGTCAGGTCGAGCAACTGGTCAACGGCGACAAGCCGCTCGACGCCGACACCGTGGCCAAGTCCAGTGTGGTGGTGCGTGGCCTGTCGGCCTACGAGTACATCCTGTTCGACAGCAAGCCGGACGTTGCCACGGCCGAACACAAGGCCCGCTACTGCCCGTTGCTGGTGGCCATCGGTGAACACCAGAAGAACCTTGCCGAAGAGATCCTCAAGGGCTGGAACAGCACCGACGGCATGCTCGCGCAGATGAGCAAATTCCCCAACCAGCGCTACGCCGACTCGCATGAAGCGATCGCCGACCTGCTGCGGGCCCAGGTCACCGCGCTGGACACCCTGAAGAAAAAGCTCGGCACACCGATGGGCCGCATGAGCAAGGGCATCGCGCAGCCGCTGCAGGCCGAAGCCTGGCGCAGCCACTCCTCGCTCAAGAGCCTGCAAGCCAGCCTGATTGCCGCCCAGACGGTCTGGGTCGGTGTCGACAACCAGGGCCTGCGCGGCCTGCTGGGCAAGGACCAGAAGGCCCTGGCCGACAAGATCGACGCGGCCTATGCTGATTCGCTCAAGCAAATGGCGGCCATCGATCGGCCGCTGGGCGAACTGCTCACCGACGATGCCGGGCGCCAGCAACTCAATGCGTTCTACGACAGCCTGAACGTGGTTCACCGCCTGCATGAAGGTGAGCTGGCCAAGGCCTTGAACATTCAACTGGGCTTCAATGCCAACGACGGTGACTGATCATGTTGCGACGCCAGGCGCTCAAACTCGGTAGCGTGCTGCTCAGCGCCCTGACGCTGGGCGGCTGGACGCTGTGGCCCAACAAAGGCCAGCAGCCCCTGCTGCTGTCGGCGCGCGACGATGCCGAGGGCAGGCATTACGCGGTCGGCTATCGCCTGGACGGCACCCAGGTGTTCGCCACCCAGGTGGGCCTGCGCTGCCACGACATCATCAACCACCCGACGCAGCCGGTCGCACTGTTCGTGGCGCGGCGCCCCGGCACCGAGAGCTACCTGATCGACCTGCGTGACGGGCGCCTGCTGCAAACCGTAACCTCGCAGCCGAACCGGCACTTCTACGGGCATGCGGTGATCCACAAGGGCGGCGAATGGCTGTATGCCACCGAGAACGACACTACCGATCCAGGCCGTGGCGTGCTTGGGGTGTACCGTTTCGAGGCTGACCGGCTGGTGTACAGCGGCGAGATCTCCACCCATGGCATCGGCCCGCACCAGGTGTCGTGGCTGCCCGATGGCGAAACCCTGGTAGTGGCCAACGGCGGTATCCGCACCGAGGCCGAAAGCCGCGTCGAGATGAACCTCGATGCGATGCAGCCCAGCCTGGTGCTGATGCAGCGCGACGGTACGCTGCTGAGCAAGGAAACCCTTGGCCAGCAGATGAACAGCGTGCGCCATCTGGCGATTGCCGATGACGGTACGGTGCTGGCATGCCAGCAGTTCATGGGCGGCGCGGATGAAACCGCAGAATTGCTGGCGATCAAACGCCCGGGGCAGCCGTTCACGGCGTTCCCGGTGCCTGAACGCCAGTTGCAGGCCATGGCCCAGTACACCGCCAGCGTCGCGGTGCACAGCGAGCTGCGGCTGGTGGCGATGACCGCGCCGCGAGCCAACCGCCTGTTCATCTGGGACCTGGACAGCGCCGAGGTGAAGCTGGATGCGCCGATGCCCGATTGTGCGGGCGTGGGTGCAGTGGCGGATGGTTTTGTGGTGACCTCGGGCCAGGGGCGCTGCCGCTTGTACGACTGCCGCCAGGCGCAACTGGTGGGGCAGCCGCTGCAGTTGCCGTCGGGGCTGTGGGACAACCACCTGCACCTGATCTGATACCCGGTAGCCCCCCTTCGCTGGCAAGCCAGCCCCCACAGGGTGCAGTGGCGCACACACATCCCGTGGGAGCTGGCTTGCCAGCGAAGGGGCCGGTACAGGCGACAGAAAATACAGCGCACCAGCGCACCACTCCCTGCGCCCCAACCGACTAGACTTCGGCAACCACGTCCCCAGGGAACCGGACTATGCTGCGCCGTCGCATGCTCATCATGTTAGGTGTCGTCTTGCTGCTCGTGCTGATGCTGGGCGGCTACAAGGGCTATTCGGTGTATCAGCAGATCCAGCAGTTCTCTGCGCCCAAGCCCGCGGTCAATGTCGCCGCCACCCAGGCCCGCGAACAACGCTGGCAAAGCCACCTGCCCGCCGTGGGCAGCCTCAAGGCCCTGCAAGGCGTCGACCTGAGCCTGGAAATCGCCGGCACGGTAAAATCCCTGCAGTTCGAATCCGGGCAGACGGTCAAGGCCGGGCAACTGCTGCTGCAACTGGACAGCGATGCCGAAACCGCACTGCTTGGTACCGCCCAGGCGGACCTGGGGCTGGCCCAGGTCGATTACCAGCGCGGCAGCCAACTGGTCGGCAGCCAGGCCATCTCCAGGGGTGAATTCGACCGGTTGCGCGCACAGTTGCTGCGCAACCAGGCGGTGGTCTCGCAACTCAAGGCAACGCTGGCGAAAAAGAGCATCAGCGCTCCGTTCAGCGGCACCATCGGTATCCGTCAGGTCGACGTGGGCAGCTACCTGGCCAGCGGCACGGTGATCGCCACGCTGCAGGACCTGAGCAGCCTCTACGTCGACTTCTTCGTGCCCGAACAGGCACTGCCGGCACTCAGCCTCGGCCAGCAGGCACTGGTGTCGGTGGCCGCGCACCCCGGGCAGCACTTCACCGCCACCCTCAGCGCCATCAACCCCAAAGTCGATGACAGCACCCGCAACGTGCTGGTGCGCGCCACGCTGGCAACCCGCAGGGCACACTGCTGCCAGGCATGTTCGCCAGCCTGCAGGTGCTGCTGCCCAACCCGCGCAACCAGGTGGTGGTGCCGCAAAGCGCCGTCACCTACACCCTCTACGGCAACTCGGTGTACGTCGCCGTGCCGCGCAAGAGCGAGGACAGTTCGCTCGAAAAGACTGCCGATGGCGCGCCACCACTGATCGCCGAGCGGCGCTTTGTCGAGACCGGCGAACGGCGTGACGGCCTGGTGGTCATCAGCAAGGGCCTGACCGCGGGCGAAACCGTGGTCACCGCCGGCCAGCTCAAGCTGAGCCAGGGCACCGCCATCACCCTGAGCCCCGACAAGACCCTCAAGCCCGCAGCCGACAACCCATCGCGCGCCGACTGATCAAGGAGCCGTCATGGCTTTTACCGACCCGTTCATTCGTCGCCCGGTGCTGGCCAGCGTGGTCAGCCTGCTGATCGTGCTGCTGGGCTTTCAGGCCTGGAGCAAACTGCCCATCCGCCAGTACCCGCAAATGGAAAACGCGCTGATCACGGTAACCACCGCCTACCCCGGGGCCAACGCCGAAACCATCCAGGGCTATATCACCCAACCCCTGCAGCAGAGCCTGGCGAGCGCCGAAGGCATTGACTACATGACCTCGCTGAGCCGCCAGAACTTCTCGGTGATCTCGATCTACGCGCGCATCGGCGCCGACAGCGACCGCCTGTTCACCGAGCTGCTGGCCAAGGCCAACGAGGTCAAGAACCAGCTGCCCCAGGATGCCGAAGACCCGGTACTGAGCAAGGAAGCCGCCGACGCCTCGGCGCTCATGTACATCAGTTTCTTCAGCAAGCAACTGAGCAACCCGCAGATCACCGACTACCTGTCGCGGGTGATCCAGCCCAAGCTGGCCACCCTGCCCGGCATGGCCGAAGCCGAGATCCTTGGCAACCAGGTGTTTGCCATGCGCCTGTGGCTGGACCCGGTGAAGCTCGCCGGCCATGGCCTGAGCGCCAGCGACGTGACCGACGCGGTGCGCCGCTACAACTTCCTGTCGGCGGCCGGCGAGATCAAGGGCCAGTACGTGGTCACCAGCATCAACGCCACCACCGAACTCAAGTCGGCCGAGGCGTTTGCCGCCATTCCGCTCAAGACCCGCGGCGACAGTCGGGTGCTGCTGGGGGATGTGGCGCGGGTCGAGATGGGCGCGGAAAACTACGACACGGTCAGCTCGTTCGACGGTACGCCGTCGGTGTATATCGGCATCAAGGCCACCCCCGCGGCCAACCCGCTGGAGGTGATCAAGGAAGTGCGCAAGCTGCTGCCTGAACTCGAGGCGCAGTTGCCGCCCAACCTCAAGGCCTCCATCGCCTACGACGCCACGCTGTTCATCCAGGCCTCGATCGATGAAGTGGTCAAGACCCTGTTCGAGGCGGTGCTGATCGTCATCGTGGTGGTGTTCCTGTTTCTCGGTGCGCTGCGTTCGGTGCTGATCCCGGTGATCACCATCCCGCTGTCGATGATCGGCGTACTGTTCTTCATGCAACTGATGGGGTATTCGCTGAACCTGCTGACCTTGCTGGCAATGGTGCTGGCCATCGGCCTGGTGGTGGACGATGCGATCGTGGTGGTGGAGAACATCCATCGCCATATCGAAGAGGGCAAGTCGCCGTTCGACGCAGCGCTCGAAGGCGCACGGGAGATCGCCATGCCGGTGCTCTCGATGACCATCACCCTGGCTGCGGTGTACGCCCCTATCGGCTTTCTGGAGGGGCTCACGGGCGCTTGTTCAAGGAGTTCGCCCTGACCCTGGCCGGGGCGGTGGTGATTTCGGGCATCGTTGCCCTGACCCTGTCGCCAATGATGTGCGCCCTGCTGCTGCGCCACGAACAGAACCCCAGCGGCCTGGCGCATCGCCTCGACCTGCTGTTCGACCGGCTCAAGCGCCGCTACCAGAAGATCCTGCACGGCACGCTCAACACGCGGCCGGTGGTGGTGGTGTTCGCGCTGATCGTGCTGTGCCTGATCCCGGTGTTCCTGATGTTCAGCAAGAACGAACTGGCACCGGATGAAGACCAGGGCATCATCTTCATGATGGCCACCGCGCCGCAACCGGCCAACCTCGATTACCTGAACGCCTACACCGACGAGTTCCGGGCGATCTTCAAGGCCTTCCCCGAGTACTACTCCTCGTTCCAGATCAACGGCTTCAATGGCGTGCAATCGGGTATCGGCGGCTTTCTGCTCAAGCCCTGGAACGAACGCAGCCGCACCCAGATGCAGCTGTTGCCCGAGGTTCAGGCCAAGCTCGAAGGCATCGCCGGCCTGCAGATCTTCGGCTTCAACCTGCCGTCGTTGCCAGGCACCGGCGAGGGCCTGCCGTTCGCGTTCGTGATCAACACCGCCAACGACTACGAGTCGCTGCTGGACGTGGCGCAACGGGTCAAGGAGCGCGCCCAGGCCTCGGGCAAGTTCGCCTTCCTGGACATCGACCTGGCCTTCGACAAGCCTGAGGTGGTGGTCGACATCGACCGCGCCAAGGCGGCGCAGATGGGCGTGTCGATGGACGTGCTGGGCGGCACCCTGGCGACGCTGCTGGGTGAGGCCGAGATCAACCGCTTCACCCTCGAAGGGCGCAGCTACAAGGTGATCGCCCAGGTCGAACAGGCCTACCGCGACAACCCCGGCTGGCTGAACAACTACTACGTGAAGAACGACCAGGGCCAGATGCTGGCACTGTCAACCCTGATCAGCGTCAGCGACCGGGCGCGACCACGCCAGCTCAACCAGTTCCAGCAGTTGAACTCGGCGATCATCCAGGGCTTCCCGCTGGTGAGCATGGGCGAGGCGCTGCAGACCGTGCGCGATATCGCCCGTGACGAAGCACCGGCAGGCTTTGCCTTCGACTACAGCGGGCAAGCCCGGCAGTTCGTGCAGGAAGGCAGTGCACTGTGGGTCACCTTCGGCCTGGCACTGGCGATCATCTTCCTGGTGCTGGCGGCCCAGTTCGAGAGTTTCCGCGACCCGCTGGTGATTCTGGTGACGGTGCCGCTGTCTATCTGCGGCGCCTTGATCCCGTTGTTCCTGGGCTGGTCGAGCATGAACATCTATACCCAGGTGGGGCTGGTGACGTTGATCGGCCTGATCAGCAAGCACGGCATCCTGATCGTCGAGTTTGCCAACCAGTTGCGCCTGCACAAGGGCCTGAGCGCGCGTGAAGCGGTCGAGGAAGCGGCGGCAATCCGCCTGCGCCCGGTATTGATGACCACGGCGGCGATGGTGTTCGGCATGGTGCCGCTGATCCTGGCGACAGGGGCGGGGGCGGTGAGCCGCTTCGATATCGGCCTGGTGATCGCCACCGGGATGTCGGTGGGTACCTTGTTCACGCTGTTCGTGTTGCCGTGCGTGTACACGTTGCTGGCCAGCAAAGACGTGCGTGGTACGGCACAAGAACCTGCCTGAGCCCTTCGCTGGCAAGCCAGCTCCCACAAGGATTGCAGTAGTCCCTGTGGGAGCTGGCTTGCCAGCGAAAGGGCCTGCACAGACAAACCTCAACCGTTGGAGCGCAGCCCCTGACTCATGCCGAACAGGAACAGCAGCAGGTCATGATCAGGCTGCGCCACCACGACCGGCTTGACCACACGCGGCAGCGGGCACTGCCCGCCCAGCTCGATCGAGCTGAGCACCTGTGGGCGCGGCTCTTCCCACGCGGCGAAGGCAATCGAGGCCAAGGCCAGCGCGCCAAGTAAAAACAAACCTCGTGCTATTTCTAGTTTCATTGCTCTAAACCTTTGACAGCGCTGCCAAACGCCATCTGGTAAAAGTAGAGCAACTTCTTCCAGTCCGTATCGTTCCACGACGAGTGGCGCCGCAATTGCTTCAGGTCGTTGGCCGCCGCACGCTGGCAACTGATACGCCGACGGCACTTCTCCAGGTCCAGCAGCGCCACCTCGGCGCGCGCGTCCTCGCCCTCACCGATCACCTTGACGAAGATATGCTTGCTGTACAGGCAACCATGCTGCCAGTGCCCGCGGTGCATGCGTGCCAGGTTGCGCGCCAGGTCATGGAGCACCCGGTCGTGCAGCGCCTCGCCATGTTGTTCACGACCACCTGCGGCGTACCAGGTGTCGATTTCCTCGAAACCGTCAAGCGCCTCGCTCACCAGCAGTGCGCGCCACTGATGCTCGGCATCGCGCTCCACACCGCAGTACACAATGTGCGGCACGCGCACCCCGAGTTGCTCGAAGCTGTGCAGCGCATCGAATTCACGCAACACCGTAGGGCGGCCGAAGGGGTGCAGCAGGCTGCGGTAGATATGCCCGATCTGACGCTTGGCATACAGCAGGTGGCCGGTTTCGTCGCACACACGCTGCACACCACTCTCACCGCCACGCCGCAGGTTGGGTTCTTCCACCCACTCGCCCTGGCGCTGCCAGAAATAATCGAATTGCTTCGAGACCGCACTACCGCTGGTGCCTTCGACTGCCATGCTGTTACCCCTTGCGCAATACGTAGACTCGCCACATGGCGTAGAACGGCAGGAAATCCATGCGTTCCTGAATACGGAAACCCGCGGCCTCAAATTCTTCCTCAACCGTAGCGTGCGGTAACACAAAGCGGTTCTGGTAACTGTCGCTAACTCGGTCGGCGTTACGCCGTGCTTCGAGCTTCTTGCGGCGCCACGCCTTGATATTGCCGTCAACCCACAGCGAGATGATCACGCTGTCGCGGCTAACGCGTTGAAACTCGGAAAGAATTGCCTTGCGGTGGGCGGCCTCACCGATGTGGTGGAACAGCCGCATGCAGAAGATGCTATCCACTGCGTTATCCGGAAGATCGATAGCGAACGCAGAAGTTTGCAAGGGCCGTACCCGCTTCACCACGTCGGCCGGTTGTGAACGACAGGCGGTTTCGAGCATGGCGGCAGAATTGTCCGCGCCGATGATCACGCGGTTGGCCTTTTCGGCCAGCAACGGCCAGAAACGCCCGGCGCCACTGGGCAGGTCAAGCACCAGCCCCGGCTCGCCGGCAAGCGCCAGGGCACGCCGGGCCAGTTGCTCGTCGCGCTGGTGCGACAGGCGGCGGGCCAGGCCGTCCTGGTGCTTGTGCAAGTACTGCTGGGCGTGTTGCTGGTCGTACTTGTCGGAAAACTCGAGCTTGATGGGACTGCGCATGGTGCATCTCCTGACTTCAATGCGCCCTACCTTAGGCAGGGCGACGTTGGCGCCAGGTCATGCAGACGTGAAAAAAATGTCACACCCTGCAACAGGCATCACTCGGCGTGACCCGGTGCATCCGGTTCGACCTTGCCCAGCGCCACATGGAAGCGGCAGCCATGCGGCTCGGCAGCACTCAGGCTGACCACCCAGCCCTGGTCCTCACAGATCCGCTGCACCAGCGACAACCCCAGCCCCAAGCCGTCGCCGCGCTTTTCACCGCCACGCACAAATGGCTGGAACATGGCCTCACGGTGCTCTTCGGGGATCCCCACGCCACTGTCCTCGACGGTGAACCCGGCGGGTTCGAGGGTCAGGCGGATAAAACCTTGCTCGGTATAGTGCGCCGCATTGCGCAGCAGGTTGCCCATGACCGATTGCAGGAAGGTGGCGTTGTACAGGGTGTCCAGTGCGCCGCTGTCGTGGTAGCTGAGCTTCAGGCCCTTCTGCTCGATAGTGTCGCGCCACACGCCGATCAGCTCGTTGCCGACCTCGCGCAGGCTCGCACGCGAGGCCACGGCCCCTTCGTCGCGCTGGGCGCGGGCGAGCATGAGAAAGGTCTGCACCAGTTCGCGCATCTCTTCGGTGGCCCGCGAGATACGCTCTACCTGGGCACGCGCGCGCGTGTCGATGGCTGGGTTTTCCAGCAACAGCTCGCAGGAACTGGCCAGCACCATCAACGGCGTGCGCAACTCGTGGCTGACGTCGCTGGTGAACAGCCGCTCACGGGTCAGCGCGTCACGCAGGCGCCCCAGGGTGGCATCGAACGCCACCGCCAGTTGGCCAACTTCGTCAGCGGCATAGTCCGGCGCCAGCGGCGGTGCCAGCCCCAGCAACTGGTCGCGGTGACGCACCTGGCGCGCCAGCCGAATCACCGGCGCCATCACCCGGCGGGCCAACACCCAGCCAAGGAATACCGCCAGCGCCAGGCTGAGCACGAAACCGACCACGACCACCGCGAACAGCACGCGCTCGCGCTCCTCGAAATCGCTCTGGTCCTGCAACAGCACATAGTGGCGACCGTCGACCACTTCGACCATGGCGTGGTACGACAGGTGCTCGCGGAACACTTCGTGAAAGCCGGGGGTCAGGTGGCGCAGGTCCTTGGGCAGGTCGAAGTCGTCGCGCCCGCCACTGTAGTAGAACAACTGGTCGGGGCGCGGCCGGTGGCTCCACTCCGAGACGCTGTCCATCAGCAGCATGCGCTTGAGGTCGCCGCCCAGCACGGTGGAAATCAGACGCTCTTCCACCAGGTGAACGGTGGCAACGATGCCAAAGGCGAACGCCCCGGCGACCAGCGCACTCATCAGCGCAAAGGCGATGATGATCCGCTGGGCAAGGCTTTGCTTAAACTCCATCTCGGCCCTCGGCCAAGCGATATCCCACGCCGTGTACGGTGTGCAGCAGCGGCTTGTCGAACGGCTTGTCGATCACCTGGCGCAGTTGGTGGACGTGGCTGCGCAGGCTGTCGCTGTCGGGGCAGTCGTCGCCCCACAGGGCTTCTTCGAGCACTTCACGGCGCAGCACATGCGGGCTCTTCTGCATCAGCACCGCCAGCAGCTTGAGCCCTACCGGGTTGAGCTTGAGGTATTTGCCGTCGCGGGTCACTTCGAGGGTGTCCAGGTCGTAGTTCAGGTCGCCGACCTGCAGGCTGCGGCGCCCGCCGCCCTGGGCCCGACGCAGTACCGCCTCGATGCGCGCGGCCAGCTCCGACAGGGCAAAGGGCTTGAGCAGGTAATCGTCGGCACCGGAGCGAAAGCCCTGCAGGCGATCATCGAGCTGATCGCGCGCGGTCAGCATGATCACCGGGGTATCGCGGCGCGCATCTTCACGCAGGCGCTTGCACAGTGTGTAGCCGTCGATGCCAGGGAGCATGATGTCGAGCACGATCAGGTCGTAGTGCTCGGTGGCGGCCAGGTGCAGCCCCGACAGGCCGTCCTGGGCACAATCGACGGTGTAGCCCTTGAGCCCCAGATAGTCGGCCAGGTTGGCCAGAATATCGCGGTTGTCTTCAACCAGTAGAATTCGCATGAGTACCTTTTCCCCGTCCACGTTTGCCTGCTTGGCAGGCGCAGCTTAAGGCCATCGGCCAGACCCCGCCAGCGCACGATGGATTTAATCGCAGCTGACATTTTTTTCACCCAGGCTTCACGCACAGCGTAGGCGCACACACCCACAATTGGCAGTTTCCATTGCCTGCGCGGACCTGCCATGCCTGCCTCCAACGCCCTGCGGTCGTCTCGCCCGCTGAACTTGTGGATTGCCCTGGGCATTCCCGCACTGACCGCCATCAGCCTGATCCTGCTGGAACTGACCGACCTGGACATGGCCTTGGCCAGGCTTGCCTTCGACCCGCTGGCCGGGCAGTTCATCGGGCGCCACAGCTACTTTCTCGAAGACATCCTGCATGACCGGGCCAAACAGCTGGTCATCCTGTTCGCCGTGCTGGCCATCATCGGCTTTGCCGCCAGCTTCGTGCTGCAGCGCCTTGCAGCCTGGCGCCGCGAGCTGGGCTGCCTGGTGCTGGCGATGGGCCTTTCGACCGGCTTCGTCACCCCGCTCAAGGCGGTGACTGCAGTGCAGTGCCCATGGAGCCTGAGCGAGTTTGGCGGCCAGCAAACCTACAGCAAGCTGCTCAGCCCGCGCCCGCCACTGACAAGCCGGGGCGCTGCTGGCCCGGGGGGCATGCCGCGACGGGGTTCACGCTGTTCGCGCTGTTCTTTGCCCTGCGCGATCGCAAGCCGCGCCTGGCACGGGCGGCACTGGTGTTTGCGTTCGGCTTGGGAATGGTGTTTTCGCTGGGCAGAATGCTGCAGGGTGCGCATTTCTTTTCGCACAACGTGTGGACGGCAGTGTTCTGCTGGTTGATCGGGTTGGGGTGCTACTGGCTGGTGCTGTATCGACGGCCGGTGGTGGTGCAGCTGCCGATGCCAGCGTAAGTCAGGACCCAAGGGTTGTCGCCTTTCGCTGCAAGCAGCTCCCACAGGGTCAGCGCAACTCTCACGGCCTGCGTTGTACCTGTGGGAACTGGCTTGCCAGCGAAGGGGTCGGCACAAATAAAAAGCCCCGCACTAGGCGGGGCTTTTTTTGCAGCGGGTAAGGCTGGCTTACATCATGCCGCCCATGCCGCCCATGCCACCCATGCCGCCCATGTCAGGCATGCCGCCAGCAGCAGCTTCCTGAGGAGCGTCGGCAACCATGGCTTCGGTAGTGATCATCAGACCACCGATCGAAGCAGCGGCTTGCAGTGCCGAACGGGTCACTTTGGCCGGGTCCAGGATGCCCATTTCGATCATGTCGCCGTACTCGCCGGTAGCAGCGTTGTAACCGAAGTTGCCCGAACCTTGCTTGACCTTGTCGACCACAACGCTTGGCTCGTCGCCGGCGTTGGCAACGATCTGACGCAGTGGGGATTCAACCGCGCGACGCAGCAGTTGGATACCCACATTCTGGTCTTCGTTTTCGCCTTTGAGGTCGGCAATGGCCTGCAGCGAACGCACCAGCGCCACGCCACCGCCAGGTACCACGCCTTCTTCGACGGCTGCACGGGTAGCGTGCAGGGCGTCTTCAACGCGGGCTTTCTTCTCTTTCATTTCAACTTCGGTGCCGGCACGACCTTGATCACGGCAACACCGCCAGCCAGCTTGGCCAGACGCTCTTGCAGTTTTTCACGGTCGTAGTCCGAGGAAGTCTCTTCGATCTGGGCACGGATCTGCTTGACGCGTGCTTCGATGTCGGCTTCAACGCCAGCACCGTCGATGATGGTGGTGTTTTCCTTGGACAGGGTCACACGCTTGGCGTTACCCAGGTGATCCAGGGTAGCGGACTCCAGGCTCAGGCCGATTTCTTCGGAGATCACGGTACCGCCGGTCAGGACAGCAATGTCCTGCAGCATGGCTTTGCGGCGGTCGCCGAAGCCTGGTGCCTTGACCGCAGCCACTTTGACGATGCCGCGCATGTTGTTGACGACCAGGGTCGCCAGCGCTTCGCCTTCGACGTCTTCAGCCACGATCAGCAGCGGACGGCCGGCCTTGGCAACGGCTTCCAGTACTGGCAGCAGTTCGCGGATGTTGGAGATCTTCTTGTCGACCAGCAGCAGCAGCGGGCCGTCGAGCTCGGCCACCATGGTGTCCGGCTTGTTGACGAAGTATGGGGACAGGTAGCCACGGTCGAACTGCATGCCTTCTACAACCGACAGTTCGTTTTCCAGGCCCGAGCCTTCTTCAACGGTGATCACGCCTTCTTTACCGACTTTTTCCATGGCTTCGGCAATGATTTCGCCGATGGAGGTGTCGGAGTTGGCGGAGATGGTGCCGACCTGGGCAATTGCCTTGGAGTCGGTGCACGGCTTGGCCAGGTTCTTCAGCTCTTTGACAATGGCGATGGTGGCCTTGTCGATGCCGCGCTTCAGGTCCATCGGGTTCATGCCGGCAGCAACGGCTTTCAGGCCTTCGCTGACGATGGCCTGAGCCAGAACGGTAGCAGTGGTGGTGCCGTCGCCTGCTTCGTCGTTAGCCTTGGAGGCCACGTCCTTGAGCAGTTGCGCGCCCATGTTTTCGAAGGCGTCTTTCAGTTCGATTTCTTTGGCAACCGACACACCGTCTTTGGTGATGGTCGGGGCGCCGAAGCTCTTGGCCAGGACCACGTTGCGGCCTTTCGGGCCCAGGGTCGCTTTTACCGCGTCAGCCAGAACGTTGACACCAACCAGCATTTTCTTACGGGCGGAATCGCCGAATTTTACGTCTTTAGCAGCCATGATCGTTTAATCCTTGAATACTTTGGAGTAACGGGAAACCAGCGGAATCAGCCTTCGATAACGGCGAGAATCTCGTTCTCAGCCATTACCAGCAGGTCTTCGCCGTCAACTTTCACAGTGTTGCTGCCCGAGTACGGGCCGAAAACCACTTTGTCACCCACTTTCACGGCCAACGCGCGTACTTCACCGTTGTCCAGGACGCGGCCGGTGCCGACAGCGATGACTTCACCGCTGTTGGCTTTTTCGGCAGCCGAACCTGGCAGAACGATACCGCCAGCGGTTTTCTTTTCTTCTTCGCTGCGACGGATAACGACGCGGTCATGCAGAGGACGAAGCTTCATTGTCGATCTCTCCTGATTGTGGTGTTCATCGGCCGGTATCGTTACCGGCGGGTTGATGCTTTCGGCGTAGCCGATCGTGGACCGCGAGGCGGGCCACGCATGTATTGTCTGGGGCAACTGCCCAGAAACCTTGCGGTGACCCATACATGAGGTCGCCCAAGACAATTACAAGGCTTGGCGATGAAATTTTTACCTCGCCCGGGCACAAATGAAAAACGCCCCCAAGGGCCGTTTCATGCTACGCGGGCGAGGTCACTGGTCACGCTTCTCGTATTCGCCTTCAATCACGTTGGGCTGGCGCGGCGCACCGGGCGCCGGCGCGAAAGGATCGTCGCCAAAGGCACGCTGGCGCATGGCCTGGGCTTCGGCACGCTGGCGCAGTTTGCTGGCCAGCAGGCGACGGCTGAACGGCATCAGCACGATCAAGCCGATCACATCGCTGATAAAGCCGGGGATCAGCAGCAGGCCGCCACCCAGCGCCAGCATCAGGCCATGGAACATGTCTTCGGCCGGCAGCTCGCCGCGTTGCAGGCTTTCACGCGCACGCAGCGCGGTGGCCAGGCCGGCGACACGCACCACCAGCACACCGAGCGCGGAGCCGGCAATGATCAGCAGCAGCGCCGGGAAGAAGCCGATCGCGGTGCTGACTTTGAAAAAGACATACAGCTCCAGCACCGGGAAAAGAAGAAACAGCAGTAAAAAAGCACGCATCAAGGGTTCCTCTACGCAAGATGTCCTTGCAGGTAAGACCCTAAATGGTTGCTCGTCGTTGCGTTTTCAACCCTCTGCGCCCTGCTGCGTCGGCCATTTTTCGGCGCGGGCCAGCAAAACCAGGGCTTCGCGCACTTGTATCGGTGTGTTGCAAGGCTCTGCAAAGGCCAGCCAGTAAAGGCTCTGGCCGATGCGCAGGTGCATGCCTTCGGTATCGATGCCGACCAGCGTGGCCGCTGCCGTGGTGGGCAGACTGCTGAGTTCGACGTAGTGGGCGATGGCATTGGCGTGGTCGGCATTCATGTGCTCGACCATGCTGATCTCGGCCTTGCCGGCAAACGGGTTGGCCAGGGTCACGTGGTCCAGCCAGTGAATGGCGCCGAAACCGCCGATGTAACGATGGCGTACCGGGGTGAGCACCCAGAAGTCGAAATCGTGGGCGCTGTGGTACTGGCTCGATTCGGGAAAGTAGCGGTAGTAGCGTTCGGCAGCCGCGTCGATGGCGGCGCTGTCCTCCAGCTTGCGGGCTTCGGCCAGCACGGTGAGCCGGCCGACCGCCTGCACGTCATCGGCGTCACGCTCGCCCACCAGCAGGGAGCACTTGGGGTCCTTCTGCAGGTTGTGAGTGTGCTGGGCAATACGGCTGATCAGTCAGCGGGTTGCCCTCGGCGTCCAGGCAGTAGGGCACCACCGAGCCGAAGGGGAAGCCGGGCATCGACTTGGAATGGGTCGAGAGTACGCCGCGGTACTCCTTGAGCAACAGCTCTCTTGCGTGCCTTGCAGCCTTCGCGCTCACGGGGGTGTGCTCCTGATGAAGAGGGAATGGCGACAAGGTAATCATCATCGGTGGCGATTGCCAAGTGGGCTGCTATGCAGCCCTTCGCTGGCAAGCCAGCTCCCACAGGACCTGCATCGGTCTCAGGGCATGTGCGGTCCATGTGGGAGCTGGCTTGCCAGCGAAAGCGGTTTACCAGGCCACGCCAAAACCGACGGTGTAGCGCGTCTTGTCCAGGTCGCTGTCGCTGGTACCGCTGATGATGTCCTTCTCGGCCTTCATGTTCAGCGATGCCCATTCGGTCACCTTGTAGCGCAAGCCCACCTGGGCATCCAGGCTGTAGTCGGCCACGCCACCCAGCGGCTTGCCCACTTCACCATTGGTGAACACTTCGACCCGCTTGCCGATCAGGTAGCGGTTGTAGTCCCACTTCACGCCCAGCGAATAGAAGTTGTCCTTGCCGCCATCGGCGTACTCATAGTCGGTGCGGTTGAGCAGCGAACCCAGCGAGAACGCACCCAGCTCGTCATCCCAGAACTGGTAGCCCGGGCCGGTACCGACGGTACGCTGGCGCGCCAGGTCTTCGATATGGTCACGCTTGTAGTTGAGCCGCCCCTGCCAGAACCACTGTTCGGTAATGAAGCGGTCCAGGGCGTACTCGGCACTCCAGTTGTTGGTGGTGGTGACATCGTCCTTGCTCTCGCGGTTGTACTCGCCTTCGGCGTTATGCCGCCAGCGGCCATGCCGCGCGGTGGTCTTGAAGCCGACATCGTAGTCGTCGCTGTCGGTCTCGGCGCGTTTGTAGTCCAGCGCCAGATCGACGTTGCCTTTCCAGATCAGGTCTTCGACCACCGGCTTGGGCTTCATGATCTGCTGGATACTGGCCAGATCCACCGCCTTGGGCGCCTCGCCATTGGCCAGGATCACCTGGCCCTCGTCGCCTGCCTTCAACGACTTGGTCTTCTCGCCGGTGTAGGCATCCTGCTTGACCAGCAACTCCTGGTCGCTCTCCAGGGTCTTGACCTTTTTCCAGTCCAGCGCGATCGAGCCGCCGTATTCGGTTTCCAGCAGCAATTTGCCGCCGTCGAACACCTTGATCTTGCCGCTGAGTCGATCACCGTTCTTCATCCACACGGTATCGGCAACCGCAGGCGCACACACACCGATCAACACAAGGCACAACAGGGCTCTAGAATACATAGGCAGCACAGAAACTCGGGGTCACGGAAAAAGTCGGGCATTATCCAGATGCCCGCCAGCAGAACAAGGACTGACACGAGCAATGCCGATGAGTTCAATTCGTATTTGTGTGGCGGGCGGCCCCGGTCGCGCCCGCAAGCCCCTGTGAGCGGTGCATCGAGCGACGCACAGCAGCGTGCAGAAGACGACGAACGGCGCTCTACCTGGTGCTGGGCCAAGTGCCGCAAGGCAAGGTGGTCAGCTATGGTGAGTTGGCGGCGCTCGCAGGCCTGGG
>NZ_JAAHBU010000251.1 GCF_010671725.1 Pseudomonas brassicae
CGCCCAGCTGCGGCGCCTGCACCGCGCCGTTGGCCAGTGCCAGGCTGTTGCGGGCGATGGCCTGGGCCAGTTCGGCAACCGAATCGCCGGCCAGGCGCTCGGGCAGTGGGTCAAGGCCGGCGGCCTGGTAGATCGCCCCGTAGGCGGTCTGCAACTGGGCAAAGCTGCGGTCGCGCCGCGGGTGGCCAAGACTGTTTCGGTGCTGGTGCGCACTTGCTCCAGCACGGTTTGCGCGTCGCTGCGCACGGCGTTTTCGGTCTGCACCAGGATGCCGCGCTGGATCCGTTGCAGCTCGTTGGAACGCTCGAACAGCTGCACCGCCTGGTGATACTGCTGCCAGGCCACGTTGACCTGGGTCAGCACGGCCATGCGCAGTGCCTGGCGACGCACCTCGGCCAGCGCCTGGCGGGCTTCGCCGGTACGGCTGATGGCCGGGTAGCTGAGGACGCTGAACAAATTCCAGCTCACCTGCACGCCGGCATCGGCCCAGCTGTTGTTGGCGGTAAAGCTGTTGCTGTCGTAGTTGCCGCCGACGAACAGCGAGGCACCCGGCATCAGGCGCAGCAGCGCGGCGCGGGTCTCCAGCACCGCGTTGCGCGCCTGGTAGGTCTCTTCGCGTACTTCAGGGCGCTTGACCATGGCCATGGCCTCCAGGTCGCCCAGTGCGTAGGCCAGCTTGGGTTGCTGCAGTTGCTGCTCGGTGGGGGGCACCAGCTCGAAACGGGTGGCCGGTGGCAGGTTCATCAGGCCGGCCAGGCGCGCCTTGGCGGTGGCCAGTTCGCCGTCCACGGTCTCCAGCTGGCGCACCATCTCCAGCAGGCCCTTCTGGTAGCGCAGCGCCTCGACCGGGGCCAGCAGGCGCTGGCGTTCAGTCTGGCGGGCCTGCTCCAGGGCCTGGCGGGCATCTGCCAGGGCACGCTGCACCTGCGGCTGCAGGCGCTGCGCGGTGGCGGCTTCCCAGTAGGCACTGCGCACCTGCTGGATGATGTCGGCGATCACCCGGCGGCGCGCTCTTCGGCGGCCAGCACCTTGTTGGCCTGGGCCTTGGCGCCAAAGTAGCCGATCCCGAAGTCCAGCACGTTCCACGACAGTTGCAGGTCGGCGCTGTGGGTCGAGCGGTCCTGGCTGGTGGACGGTTCCAGCGACTGGCTGCCGGTGCGGATCGATTCGCTGGACGACGCCAGGGTGTTGTCACGCCCGCGCCAGCCGGCCCGTGCGGCCAGCTTGGGCAGCATGTCGTAGCGTTGCTGGTCGAGCAGGTTGTCTTCCAGCGCACGCTCCATCAGGCCCAGGCGCTGTTGCAGGTTGTACTTGACCGCGCGGGCCATGGCCTGGTCCAGGTCGATGGGCTGGCTGACCGGCTCCTGGTGGTCGAACATCGTGCTGCGGTCGCGGGTGGCCTGGGCCACCTGCTGGTCCAGGCTCAATGGCTCGGGCGTGATCGAGCAGGCGCTCAGACCCATGGCCATCAGGCCGACAGCGAGGTTCAACGGCAAGCCTTTGCGTGGGCCTGGCAGATGCTTCTTGATCACGTGATTTCCCTTGAACGAATGAAGTAAGGCGTACCGGCAGCGGTGCGGTCGACCCGACGCCGGCTAAGATAAGAATGATTCCCAATATCGGGCAATCCCGGGTTCATTAAGATTGCTTAATGCCGGCGCCTGCGGGCCGCTCGAAACCGGCGGCCCGCAGGGTTCAACGGCCCATCAGGCTGGCCAGCAGTGCCTGGCTGCGGGCCAGCAGGCCGCTGTTGCCGGTGGCACTCAACTGCTCGCTGAGGCCGCCGCTGGTGCTGCGGCTGTCAGCGCGTGTGTCGCTGGCCGCTTGCAGGCGCAGCGGCACGCGTACTTCGTGGCCATTGGCGTCGCGGGCCAGCAGTTGCAGTTGCAACTGCCCGAAGCGCGTCAGGTGGCGCGCCTCGACCTGCACCTGGCCCTGGCGCGCGTCGAAGCGCACCCAGGCAGGCAAGGGCAGGCCGTTGGCCAGGCGCAGG
>NZ_JAAHBU010000252.1 GCF_010671725.1 Pseudomonas brassicae
CAGCGAAGAGGGCGGTACAGGCTGAACGCTAACCCGCCGCTTCACACAACTGCGCCAGCGCCTGCGCCCACTGCGGGTGATCATTCAGGCACGGCACCAGCACCAGCTCCTCCCCGCCCGCCTCGACAAACTGCTCGCGCCCGCGATCACCGATCTCTTCCAGCGTCTCGATGCAGTCGGCGACGAACGCCGGGCACATCACCAGCAGCTTCTTCACCCCTGCCTTGCCCAGCTCATCCAGGCGTGCCTCGGTATAGGGCTCGATCCACTTGGCCCGTCCCAATCGCGACTGGAACGAGACCGACCATTGGCCATCGGCCAGCCCCATTTTCTGCGCGAACAGCTGCGCGGTACGCAGGCACTGGGCGCGGTAGCACACCGCAAGCACCTCGGGCGACGCGGTGCGACAGCAGTCGGCATTCTGGAAACAATGCGCGCCGCTAGGGTCGAGCTTCTTCAAGTGCCGCTCAGGCAAGCCGTGAAAACTCAGCAACAGGTGATCGAAGTCTTGCTCCAGGTACGGCCGCGCACTCGCCACCAGTGCGTCGATATACGCCGGCTGGTCATAGAACGGGCGCAACACCGGCATCTGCAGGTCCAGCTTGTGTTCAGCCACCACCGCCCTGGCCTGCTCGATCACCGTGGTCACGGTGCTGTCGGCAAACTGCGGATACAGCGGCGCCAGAGTCACCTTGCGCACACCCTGCGCCGCCAGCCGCCGCACAACGGTCGATAGCGATGGCTCGCCGTAGCGCATGGCGATCTCCACCGGCCCGTGGGTCCATTGTGCGTGCATGGCCTGTTGCAAACGCCGGGTCAGCACTACCAGTGGCGAGCCCTCGTCCCACCAGATCGAGGCGTACGCGTGTGCCGACTGCTCCGGACGCTTGATCAGGATCAGCGACACCAGCACGCGCCGCACCGGCCACGGCAGGTCGATCACATACGGGTCCATCAGAAACTGGTTGAGGTAACGACGCACATCGGCGACAGAGGTAGAAGCCGGTGAACCCAGGTTGACCAGCAGCAGAGCATGATCGGTCATGCAACATCCTTTTCAGAGGCGCGTGGACAATTCATCCAGCGCCGATTGCACATCGTTGAAACGGAACGTGAAGCCCGCCGCCAGCAAACGCACCGGACGCGCCCGCTGGCCACCCAGCAGCAACACGGACAATTCGCCAAGCCCGGCACGCAACAGCAGTGCCGGCAGTGGCATGAACGCCGGCCGATGCAGCGTACGCCCCAGGCGTCGGGCGAATTCGCGATTGCGCACCGGCTCCGGCGCGCAGGCATTATAAGGACCGCTGGCGTCGCTGCGCTGCAACAGAAAATCAATCAGGGCGATTTCGTCCTGCAGATGAATCCACGGCATCCACTGCCGTCCCTCGCCAATCGGCCCGCCCAGGCCGAGTTTGAACGGCAGGCGCAGGCGCGACAAAAAGCCGCCCTCGCTGCTCAGCACCAGGCCGGTGCGCACCAGCACCACACGTATCCCGAGGGCTTCGGCGGCCAGGGCCGTCTCTTCCCAGGCGATGCACAGCTGGCTGGCAAAATCCTCTTTGACCGGCTGCGAGCGCTCGGTCAGCTCGCGCTCGCCGCCATCGCCATACCAACCCACTGCAGAGCCCGAAATCAGCACGGCGGGCCGCTGCGCCCGGCCCTGCAACCAGGCAACCAGTTGCTCGGTGAGGGTGATGCGGCTGGCCCACAGCTGCGCGCGCCGCGCCGATGTCCAGGGCCGATCGGCAATCGGCGCGCCTGCCAGGTTGACCACCGCATCCAGTGGCTCATCACCCAGTTCATCCAAGCGGCCAATACCGCGCACACCGGCGCCACACACGGCGCGACCTGCTCCGGCCGCCGGCTCCAGACCGTGAGGCGATGCCCCTGGTCCAGCCAGTAGCGGCAGAGGTGTCGGCCGATCAATCCCGTACCACCGGTCAGCAATATATGCATGGCTGTGCCCTCACATGGCGCGCGCTGGTCTATTTTTAAGATCAAGGCACTTTTTTGACCGAACGCTCTCGGATAAACATAGGCCAACCTGTAAAAACGAGCGGGATCATCTTATACAGAATTAGGATATTGTACAGGTTAGCTCCGTCAGCGCAGGCTCCCCCAAAAAGGTTCGAAGAGGCCATCATGACTGTACCTATTGCGATCATCGGTGCCGGCATTGCCGGCCTGTCCGCCGCCCAGGCCCTGCAGAAGGCCGGGCAGACCGTGCACCTGTTCGACAAGGGCCATGGCAGCGGTGGGCGCATGGCCAGCAAACGCAGCGACGCCGGTGCGCTGGATCTGGGCGCGCAATACTTCACCGCCCGTGACCGCCGCTTCGTCGAGCAGGTCCAGGCGTGGCAGGGCAAGGGCTGGGTGGCCGAGTGGAAGCCGCAGCTGTACAACTACCGCGACGGTCAGTTGAGCCCGTCGCCGGATGAACAGGTACGCTGGGTCGGGGTGCCGCGCATGAGCGCGATCACCCGGGGCCTGCTCAAGGATGTCACGGTCAACTTCAGTTGCCGCATCGCCGAAGTGTTCCGCGGCAAGCAGTACTGGCACCTGCAAGACACCGAAGGCTGCAGCCATGGGCCGTACAGCCGGGTCATCATTGCGGTGCCCGCGCCCCAGGCCACGCAACTGCTGGCTGCCACCACCAAGCTGGCAGGCATGGCGGCCAGCGTGCAGATGGAGCCGACCTGGGCCATTGCCCTGGGCTTCGAAACACCGCTGGATACGCCGATGCAAGGCTGCTTCGTGCAGGACAGCGACCTCGACTGGCTGGCGCGCAACCGCAGCAAGCCTGGGCGCGACGAAAAACTCGACACCTGGGTGCTGCACGCCACCGCCAGCTGGAGCAAGCAGCACATCGACCTGTCCAAGGAAGCCGTGATCGAGCACTTGCTGGGCAACTTCGCCGAACTGGTGGGCTGCGCCGTGCCCGCGCCGAGCTTCACCCTCGCACACCGCTGGCTCTACGCGCGCCCGTCAGTGAGCCATGAATGGGGCGCCCTGGCCGATGCCGACCTGGGCCTCTATGCCTGTGGCGACTGGTGCATGTCGGGACGTGTGGAAGGCGCCTGGCTCAGCGGCCAGGAAGCGGCACGCCGCCTGCTCGAACACCTTGAGTGAGCACCTGGCTGATTGACGTTCTACAGAATATTTGACTTGTACAGCCTGTTATCTATGATGACCAAGGCTGTACATGATTTTATTTTTGTATAGATTTTAGTCGAGAGTTTTCCATGGCGACGCACAAACCGAAAATTGCCATAAGCGCCTGTCTTGCGGGCGAGGAAGTCCGCTACAACGGCGGTCACAAGGCATCGCGGCTGTGCACCGAGGTGCTGGCAGACTACTTCGATTTCATCAGCGTATGCCCCGAGGTTGCCATCGGCCTTGGCATCCCCCGTGCGGCCATCCGCCTGGTGGGCGACCCGGCGCAGCCCCGCGCAGTGGGCAGTCGCGACAGTGCCCTGGATGTCAGCGATGCGCTGGGTGCCTACGGCGAGCAGATGGCGGCTCAATTGCCCGATATCTGCGGCTACATTTTCATGCACAAGTCTCCCTCGTGCGGGCTTGAGCGGGTCAAGGTGTACCAAGACAACGGTTATCCGGCCGCCGAAGGCGGACGCGGCCTGTACGCCGCACGCTTTTGCGAACTGCGCCCTGACCTGCCGGTCGAGGAAGACGGGCGGCTCTGCGACCCGGTACTGCGGGAAAACTTCATCACCCGCGTGTACGCCTATGCCGACTGGCAACACCTGCTGGCCAGCGGCCTGAGCCGACACGGCCTGATCGCGTTTCACGCACGCTACAAGTACCAGCTCATGGCGCATAACCCACAGCAGTACAAGGTGCTCGGCAAATTGCTGGGCAGCATGCAGCGCGGCGATGACCCCGAGCAGATCGGCCCCGAGTACTTCAGCCAGCTGATGAAGGCGCTGGGCCGCTGCGCCAGCCGCGGCACCCATGGCAATGTGCTGATGCATCTGAGCGGCTACCTGCGCCGTGTGCTCGACCCCCGCGACAAACAGGAGATTCGCGCATTGATCGACCAGTATCAGGCCGGCGTCGTGCCGTTGGTGGTGCCACTTACCTTGCTCAAGCATCACCTGCGCCACCACCCCGATCCTTACCTGATGCAGCAGGTCTACCTGCAGCCGCATCCGGAAGGCCTGAGCCTGCGCAATGCCATCTGAACACGACCTGCTGCCCATCCGCGAAGTCACGCGCCTGACCGGGGTCAACCCGGTCACCCTGCGCGCCTGGGAACGGCGTTACGGGCTGGTGGTGCCACAACGCACCAGCAAGGGGCACCGCCTGTACAGCGCCGAACACGTGCACTGCATTCGCCAGATCCTGCACTGGCTCAACCGTGGCATCGCCGTAAGCCAGGTCAAGCCGCTGCTGCACGCTTCGCCCAATACAAAACCGCCCACCCAGAGCGATGACTGGCACGTGCTGCACGCGCAGTTGATCGACAGCATTGCCGAACTGGCCGAGCGCCGCCTCGACCAGCAATTCAACCAGGCCATGGCGCTGTACCCCGCTGCCACCCTGTGCGAGCAATTGATACTGCCGCTGCTCGAACAACTGGAGGTGCGCTGGCACGGGCACAACGCCGCGCGCATGGAGCAGGTGTTCTTCCACTCCTGGTTGCGCAGCAAGCTTGGGGTGCGGGTGTATCACAACAACCGTCAGCTGTCGGGTGCCCCGATGTTGCTGATCAACGCCAGCCCCCTGCCGTTCGACCCTCAGTTGTGGCTGTGCGCGTGGCTGGCCAGCGATGCCGGCTGCCCGGTCGAGGTGTTCGACTGGCCGCTGCCACCACCCGAGCTGGCACTGGCCGTTCAACGCCTGCACCCCAGCAGCCTGGTGATGTGCCTGAATACCGTGATCGACACGCGTGACGTGCTGCGTAGCCTGAGCGTGATCGATGTACCGACGCTGCTGGTCGGCAGTGCTGTCACGGTGCATCAACAGGCCCTCCAGGATGAGCTGACAGGCCTTGACCCGGTCCGTTTGCTGGTTTCCCCGCTGGCGGTGCTCAAGCATCTGCCCACCTGAAACACCTGCCCGACCGACGCCCCCTTCTAGAAATCAGGACTTACTATGCAACTGCTCTGGCTGCGTAACGATTTGCGTATTCACGACAATACAGCGCTGGCCGCCGCCTGCAGCCGCGGCCCGACCCTGGCCGTGTGGCTTGTCAGCCCCAGTCAATGGCTGGAGCACGACGATGCACCGTGCAAGGTCGACTTCTGGCTGCGCAACCTGCACAGCCTGCGCCAGTCGCTCGCTGAGCTGAACATTCCGCTGTTGATCCGCGCTGCCGACCAGTGGGCCGATGCCCCTCAGGCGTTGCTGAGCCTGTGCCAGCACTATGCTGTGAGTGCCGTGCACCTCAACGAAGAGTATGGCGTGCACGAACAACGCCGCGACCAGGCCGTGCATGCCCACTTGCAGCAGGCGGGCATTCAGGTACACAGCTACCTCGACCAACTGCTGTTCAAGCCCGGCAGCATCCTGACCCGCACCGGCACGTACTTCCAGGTATTCAGCCAGTTTCGCAAGGTGTGCTACGAGCGCCTGCACCTGGGCTTGCCCGCCCGCGTAGCGTACCCGCGGCGCAAGCCGCACTGGGCATCGCCAGCGACGAGCTTCCGGCCCGCGTACAGGGCTTCGAACCCCCTGCACCAGCACTGCGCGAGCTCTGGCCGGCGGGCGAAGACGAGGCCAGTGCCCGGCTGAGCCGTTTCCTCGACGAAGCCGTGCAGGACTATCCGCTGCAGCGCGACCTGCCCGCCGTACCGGGCACCAGCCAGCTGTCGGCGTACCTCGCTGCCGGGGTCATTTCCCCGCGCAATGCCTGCACGCGGCATTGGCGGGGAATCTTGGCGAATTCGACAGCGGCAATGCCGGTACCGTGACCTGGATCAATGAACTGCTTTGGCGCGAGTTCTACAAACACATCCTGGTCGGCTATCCGCGGGTATCACGGCATCGCGCATTCCGCGTCGAGACCGAAGCACTGCCCTGGCGCCACGCCCCCGAAGACCTGCTGGCATGGCAACAGGGCCGCACCGGCATCCCCATCGTGGATGCGCCATGCGTCAGTTGCTGGCCACGGGCTGGATGCATAACCGCCTGCGGATGATCGTCGCGATGTTTCTGAGCAAGAACCTGTTGATCGACTGGCGCGAGGGCGAGCGTTTCTTCATGCAACACCTCATCGATGGCGACCTGGCAGCCAACAACGGTGGCTGGCAGTGGAGCGCATCGACTGGCACCGACGCCGCGCCGTACTTTCGCATCTTCAATCCTGTCAGCCAGTCCCAGCGTTTTGACAGCAAAGGCACATTTTTGCGCCACTGGCTACCAGAACGCGCCAAACTCGATAATAAATCCATCCATTTACCGCATAATTGCGGTGAACTATTTTTTGCAGTGGATAACTACCCTTCAGCGATTGTAGACTTAGGTCGCAGTCGTTTTCGTGCACTGGATGCTTTCAAACACTTACCCAAGCGCAACGATACATAAGGGTTCACCGTGGCCAGCAACTGTTCTCGTCGTATCTGGATTACCGGTGGGAGCAGCGGGCTTGGCGCCGCCTTGGCCGAGGCGTTGCTGGAACACGGCAGCCAAGTGGCACTCAGTGTGCGCAAGGCCGACGAGGCGCGCACACTGCAGACCCGTTTCCCGGGCCAACTGTTGGTAGTGGTGGGCAACCTGACCAACCCGCTGACCGTCAAACAGGCTTGCGCCAGGCTTTATGAGCACTGGCAGGCACTCGATAGCCTGATCATCAATGCCGGTACGTGCGATTACCTGGACGTGCCCTTGGGCGGTGCGTTCATGGAGCAGATCGTGCGTAGCAATCTGGCCGCCGCCACCCACTGCCTGGACGCGGCAACGCCGTTGCTGCGCGTCGGCCACGCGCCGCACGTGGTCGGTGTACTCAACCGCATTTCCTCGCTGCAACTACGCGACCCCGACCGCCCTGCCCGTCCGACCAACAATCTGGTGCAGGTGTTCGAGGGCGCCCGCGACGTGCTGCATCAGCACGGCATTGCGCTGACAGTGGTAGCACCGCAAACCGTGCAGCATCCGGTCACCGCGTCGTTGGCCACGCCCCAGGCGTGGACCGCGCAGCAAGCCGCACAGGCGATCCTGCAGCGGTTGGCGCAACACCCTGAAAGGCTGGTGCTGGAAGCACTTTCGGCTGACACCCTGTGGCCGCTGCCCAGCTGAAAAAAAGGCCCTGCGCTTGCGCGTCAGGGCCTTTGTTGTGAAGTCGCGCCGTCAGAGCGGCATGCGGTAGTGCAATGCGTAGCTTTCCACCCCGTCATTGGGGGTCTGCAAACCCGCGTTGGAGTAGTGGATGGCGCGCACCCCCACTTCATGCCCGCCGGCAAAGCGCAGGCCGAATCCGATGCGGTCCTCGAACTGGAACGATGACCCCAACTGGTTGCTTTCAAGTTCGGTGCTGGAAAACGCTGCCACGCCGATACCGGCCTCGATATACGGCTTGACCGACTCGCCGGCAAACTCATAGACGAACACCGGTGCAAACGACAGGCTGTGGTTGCTGGCCGTCTTGTCGCCGTCCCAGTAGGTATAGGCGCCGTCCCAGTAGCCGGTGATGCGCCCCACGCGGGTCTGCCACCAACTGACATCCCAGTTCGACTGCAGGCCCAGGCGATAGACCATGGTCGAGTCGCCGGTCTGGCCCACGGAGAAAGACGCGTCAGCGGCGCTGGCGGTGGTGAAGGATTGCCCCAAAGTAACGGCTGCAAGCACAGCCAAGCCAAGCAGTTTCTTCATGAGAAACATCCTTTTTCTTAAGACTCTGTTGTGATTTCTTTGTCTCATCAGACAAGTTAGTAGAAATCGGCAGCGGTACGTTAGTTCAGCAAAACAAAGTGGCTTTTCACACTTTTTTTACATTGCCAAGCGTCGCACGCGGCCCGAGCCACTCCAGAGCAAAGGCAGGATGTCTTGCAGGTGCTGCACACTGGCGCTGGTCCAGAACTGGGCAGGCTGCGCCGGCCCCGCTGCCAGCAGCCCGCGCTCGTGCAGCAGGCGCTGCAACTGGCGGGCCACGGCGGCGCCGGTATCGATGATGGCCACGGTCGACGGCACCATCTCGGCCAGCAGCGGCTTGAGAAACGGGTAGTGGGTGCAACCCAGGATCAGCGTGTCGCAGCCCGCCGCCAGCAACGGCTCGACATAACTGCGCAGCAACTGGCGCAACGCCGGGCTGTCGAGTTCGCCCGTCTCGATCAGGTCCACCAGCCCGGGGCACGGCTGCGTGATTACACGCACATCGCTGGCAAAACGGTCGAGCAGGGCGGCAAATTTTGCGCTTTGCAGCGTACCGGTGGTGGCCAGCACCCCGACCACACCACTGCGGGTGGCCGCCGCCGCCGGCTTGACCGCCGGCTCCATGCCCACCAGCGGCCAATGCGGGTAGCGTTCGCGCAAATCGGCCACCGCCGCAACCGTGGCAGTGTTGCACGCCAGCACCATGGCTTTGGCACCCTGCTGCTGGAAGAAATCGGCAACCAGGCGGCAGCGCTGGCGAATGAACTCGGGCGACTTCTCGCCGTAGGGGATATGCCCGCAGTCCGCCACATACAGCAGCGACTCGTCAGGCAGCAGGCGGCTGATCTCGGCCAGCACCGACAAGCCGCCAACCCCCGAATCGAACACCCCTACTGGCGCTTCACGCATGCCGACCGCCACACACGCTGCAGGCCGGATCGCGCTTGACCCGCAGCTCGCGGAAGCGACTGCCCAGCGCATCCACCAACAACAAGCGGCCCACCAGTGGCTGGCCGAACCCGGCCAGCAGCTTCAATGCCTCCAACGCCTGCAGGCTGCCGACCAGGCCCACCAGCGGGCCTAATACTCCGGCCTCGCTGCAGGTCAGCTCGGCGTCGCTGCCATGCCCGTACAGGCAGTGGTAACAGGGGCTGAGCGGATCACGCGGGTCGAACACCGACAACTGCCCTTCCAGGCGAATCGCAGCGCCACTGACCAGCGGCTTGCCAGCCGCTACACAGGCAGCATTCACCGACTCGCGGGTGGCAAAATTGTCACTGCAGTCGAGCACCAGGTCGACTGCAGCCACGGCGTGGGCCAACGAGTCTTCATCCAGCGCGTGGCGGTGCGCGAACAGTGCGACCTGCGGGTTGAGCGTGCCCAGCCGGGCCAGCGCCGAATCGACCTTGCTGATGCCTACCGAGTTGCTGTCATGCATGATCTGGCGTTGCAGGTTGGTCAGGTCGACACTGTCGAAATCGGCCAGGTGCAGTTCGCCCACCCCTGCCGCGGCCAGGTACAGCGCCACCGGCGAACCGAGGCCGCCGAGGCCGACGATCAGTACACGACTCTGCTTGAGCCGCAGCTGACCGTCGATGTCCACCTGCGCGAGGAGGATCTGCCGGCTATAGCGCAACAGCTCCTCGTCGTTCAGCATGCCAGGCGCCCCAGGCTGATACGCTCGTGCCCGCCGAGGTCGACGCGGCTTTCAATCTGCTCGAAGGCATGCCCGGCCAGCAATTCGCGCACGGCCGCAGCCTGATCGTAACCATGCTCCAGCAACAGCCAGCCGCCCGGCAGCAGGTGCTGCGCAGCCTGGGCGATGATCAGGCGCAGGTCGTCGAGCCCGTCGCTGCCGGCCACCAGTGCACTGCTGGGCTCGAAGCGCACATCACCGGCGACCAGATGCGGGTCCTGTTCGGCAATGTAGGGCGGGTTGCTGACGATCAGCGCAAAACGTTGCTCGGCCAGCGCACTGAACCAGTGGCTGCAAAGCACCGTGACGTTGTCCAGTTGCAGGCGTTGACGGTTGCGCTCGGCCAGCGCCACCGCTTCAAGCACCCGGTCCACCGCCGTGACATGCCAGGCGCGGCGTTCGCTGGCCAGCGCCAGGGCAATGGCGCCGCTGCCGGTGCCCAGGTCGAGTACCGACACGGCGGTGGCCGGCAGCAACTGCAATGCGGCCTCCACCAGCAACTCGGTATCGGGCCTTGGGATCAGCGTGTGCGGTGCAACTTCCAGGTCGAGCTTCCAGAAGCCCTGCTGCCCCAGAATATAGGCCACCGGCTCACCGGCGCTGCGCCGCTGCAAGTAACTGGCGAACGTCTGCGCCGCCTCGCTGCTGACAATGCGCTCGGGCCAGGTATGCAGGTAGCTGCGCGACTGGCCGATGGCTGCGGCCAGCAGCAATTCGATATCCAGACGCGCCGTCGGCGAGTCCGGCAACTGCGCACCGCGCAGCAGGCTGGCAATAATCGTCATTTATTCACCCAGTGCAGCCAGTTGATCGGCCTGGTATTCGGTCAGCAACGGCTCGATCACCGCCTCCACCCCACCGGCCATGACTTCGTCCAGGCAGTACAGGGTCAGGTTGATGCGGTGATCGGTGACCCGGCCCTGTGGATAGTTGTAGGTACGGATGCGCTCGGAGCGGTCGCCCGACCCCACCAGCAGCTTGCGCTCGCTGGCAATGGCGTTCTGCGCGGCGCTGCTCTGCATGTCGTTGAGCTTGGCCGACAGCCACGACATCGCGCGGGCGCGGTTCTTGTGCTGCGAACGTTCTTCCTGGCACTCGACCACGATACCGGTGGGCAAGTGCGTGATGCGGATCGCCGAGTCGGTCTTGTTGACGTGCTGGCCGCCGGCACCGGAGGAGCGATAGGTGTCGACCCGCAGGTCGGCCGGGTTGATCTCGATGGCCACCTGTTCGTCGGGCTCGGGCAGCACCGCCACGGTGCACGCGGAGGTGTGGATACGGCCCTGGGATTCGGTTTCCGGCACGCGCTGCACACGGTGTGCGCCCGACTCGAACTTGAGCTTGCCGTACACACTGTCGCCCTCGACGCGGGCGATGATTTCCTTGTAGCCGCCGTGCTCGCCTTCGTTCTCCGAGAGGATCTCCAACCGCCAGCCACGGCGCTCGGCATAGCGCGAGTACATGCGGAACAGGTCGCCGGAGAAAATCGCCGCTTCGTCACCACCGGTACCGGCGCGTATTTCGAGGAACACGTTGCGCCCGTCGTTCGGGTCCTTGGGCAGCAGCATGCGCTGCAACTGGCCTTCGATCAGCGCGAGCTGTTCCTTGGCCTCGCGCACCTCCTCGACGGCCATTTCACGCAGGTCCGGGTCGCTGTCCTTGAGCAGCGCCTGGGCGCCTTGCAGGTCGTCCTGCACCTTGCGCCACTGCGCATAGGTAGCCGCCACCGGCTCGACCTCGGCGTATTCACGCGAATAGGCGCGAAAGCGCGTCTGGTCAGAGATGACTTCGGCATCCCCCAGCAGGGCGGTCAGTTCCTCGAAACGGTCCTGGAGCGTATCCAGTTTATTCAGCAGCGACGCTTTCATTGCGGGGTTTTATCCGTGGAGCCTTCATTGAGGGCAAAGAGTTCCTGGGCCATGGCCAGCGCATCGAGGCGGCCTTCGGCAGACAGCTTTTTCAGTTGCACGCTGGGCGCATGCAGCAATTTGTTGGTCAGGCCGCGGGCCAGTTGCACCAGCACCTCTTCGGCGCTGCTGCCATTGGCCAGCAGGCGCTGGGCCTTTTGCAGCTCTTCGTCGCGCAGGCGTTCGCCTTGCTGGCGGTAGGCCTTGAGCACGTCCACCGCTGCCAGCTCGCGCAGGCGCAGCATGAAGTCCTCGGCACCCACCGTGACCAGCTCTTCGGCGGCCTGCGCGGCCCCCTGGCGGCTCTTGAGGTTTTCCGCGACCACGTCGTGCAGGTCGTCGACGGTGTACAGATACACGTCATCGAGTTCGCCGACCTGCGCCTCGATATCGCGCGGCACGGCGATGTCGACCATGAAGATCGGCTTGTGCCGGCGCAGCTTCAGCGCGCTTTCCACCGCGCCCTTGCCCAGGATCGGCAACTGGCTGGCGGTGGAACTGATGACGATGTCGCTGTTGACCAGTTCCTGCGGGATATCGGCCAGCAGCACCGCGTGCGCACCGAACTGCTCGGCCAGCGTGCTGGCGCGCTCCAGCGTGCGGTTGGCCACCACAATGCGGCGCACGCCCTGCTCGTGCAGGTGACGCGCCACCAGGGTGATGGTCTCGCCGGCGCCGATCAGCAGCGCCTGGCTACGCCCCAGGTCGCTGAAGATCTGCTTGGCCAGGCTCACGGCGGCAAACGCCACCGATACCGGGTTTTCACCGATGGCGGTATCGGTGCGCACCTGCTTGGCAGCACTGAAGGTGGCCTGGAACAGGCGCCCCAGCAGCGGACCGATGGTGCCGGCCTCGCGGGCCACGGCGTAGGCAGACTTCATCTGGCCGAGAATCTGCGGCTCGCCCAGCACCAGCGAGTCGAGCCCGGAGGCCACCCGCATCATGTGCCGCACCGCCGCGTCATCCTCGTGCACGTAGGCACTGGCACGCAGCTCTTCGAGGCTGAGCTTGTGATAATCGGCCAGCCAGCGCAGCACGCTGTCCGCCGCCAGGTGGTCCTGCTCGATGTACAGTTCGCTGCGGTTGCAGGTCGAAAGGATCGCAGCCTCGCGGCTGGCGGTCAGTCGACAGAGTTGCTGCAAGGCTTCGACCAGCTGCTCGGGCGTAAACGCCACGCGCTCGCGTACGTCTACCGAGGCAGTCTTATGGTTGATACCGAGGGCAAGAAAGGCCATTCAAGGTCGCTGATTGTGACGAGAAGCCGATAATTGTCCTACTTCGCTGGATCGAGAACAACCACCGCTCGTTATTGTCTCTATAGTCTGTATCCAAAAGCCCCATCGACGATGGGTTTGCCATGATCCTTGTGTCATGATGATCCGACCGCAGGTAAGCCGCTCAAATCCCCTATATGAATAGATCTTCCGCGTTAATCCTCGCCTTTGCCCTGCTCCAGGGCTGCCAGACGCTGACCCCGGGCGCCGTGATGCCACGCCGCCGGCCGATGACGCCACGCCGACCGTTGCAGCCAAGCCCACGGTCTACGGCTCGTTCAGCCAGGAAACCGTGTACAGCCTGCTGAGCGCAGAACTGGCCGGGCAGCGCAACCGCTTCGACATTGCGCTGGACAACTATGTCAGCCAGGCGATCAGCACCCAGGACGCGGGTATTTCCGAGCGCGCGTTTCGCATCGCCGAGTACCTGGGCGCCGACCAGGCCGCCCTCGACACCGCACTGATCTGGGCCAAAAATGCGCCCGACAGCCTCGACGCCCAGCGCGCCGCCGCCATTCAGCTGGCGCGCAGCGGTCGCTATGACGACTCGATGGTGTACATGGAGAAGGTCCTGCAGGGCCAGGGCGACACGCATTTCGACTTTCTTGCGCTGTCGGCGGCCGAAACCGACCAGGACACCCGCGACGGCCTGCAAAAAAGTTTCGACCGGCTGCTGGTGAAATACCCCGACAACAGTCAGCTGGTGTTCGGCAAGGCGCTGTTGCTGCAACAGGATGGCAACTCGCAGGCAGCACTGAGCCTGCTTGAAGACCATCCGCCGGCCGACGATGAAATCGCGCCGATCCTGCTGCGCGCACGCTTGCTGCAAAGCCTGGACCGCGGCCCCGAAGCCCTGCCGCTGCTGCGCAAGGCCATCGCCCGCTACCCGGACGACAAGCGCCTGCGCCTGACCTATGCGCGCATGCTGGTGGAGCAGGACCGCGTCGATGACGCCAAGGTCGAGTTCGCCAGCCTGCTACAGCAATACCCCGAAGACGACGAACTGCGCTATTCGCTGGCACTGGTCAGCCTTGAGGCCAAGGCGTTCGACGAAGCCACCGGTTACCTGCAGGAACTGATCGAGCGCGACAGCCATGTGGATGCCGCGCACCTCAACCTGGGGCGCATCCTTGAAGAACGCAACGATACCGAGGGCGCCCTGGCCGAGTACGCCCAGGTAGGCCCGGGCAACGACTACCTGCCGGCACAACTGCGCCAGGCCGACATCCTGATTGCCAACGGCCGTACCGACGAAGCCGGCCGCCGCCTCGCTGAAGCCCGCGAAGCGCAGCCCGACTACGCGATCCAGCTGTACCTGATCGAAGCTGAAACCCTGGGCAACAATGACAAGGACACCCAGGCCATCCAGGTCCTGCAGCGGGGCATCAAGCAGTACCCCGACGACCTCAGCCTGCTGTACACCCGCGCCATGCTCGCCGAGAAGCGCAATGACCTCGGCCAGATGGAAAAGGACCTGCGCAGCATCATCCAGCGCGAGCCGGAAAACGCCATGGCCCTCAATGCCCTGGGTTACACCCTGGCCGATCGCACCAGCCGGTATGCCGAGGCCAAGGGCCTGATCGAGAAAGCCTTGCAGATCAGCCCCGACGACCCCGCCGTGCTCGACAGCCTGGGCTGGGTCAATTACCGCCTGGGCAACCTCGACGAAGCCGAACGCCTGCTGCGCCAGGCACTGGAGCGCTTCCCCGACCACGAAGTGGCGGCCCACCTGGGTGAAGTGCTGTGGGCCAACGGCAAGCGCCGCGAAGCCCGCCAGGTCTGGGCCAAGGCCTTCGAAGGCCAGCCCGATAGCCCTATTCTGCGCAAGACCGTCTTGCGCCTGACCGGATCCGAGACTTTATAAGCTTATGTTCCTGCGCCACTGCATCACCTTCATTCTGATCGCCATGCTTGCCGGCTGTGCCGGCTTCGGCTCCCGCGAGGCCTTGCAGGGCCAGGGCAGCCCGCAACTGTGGCGCGCGCACAAACAGCAGTTGAGCACCCTGGATGGCTGGCAGATCAACGGCAAGGTGGGTATCCGCGCGCCGAAAGACTCCGGCAGCGGTACCCTGTTCTGGCTGCAACGCCAGGACTACTACGACATTCGCCTGTCCGGCCCGCTGGGCCGCGGCGCGGCGCGACTCACCGGGCGCCCGGGCGGTGTGGTGCTGGAAGTGGCCAACCAGGGCCGCTTCGAGGCGCAAGACCCGGAAAGCCTGCTGGCCGAACAGCTCGGCTGGAAGCTGCCGGTGTCGCACCTGGTGTGGTGGGTACGCGGCCTGCCCGCCCCCGACAGCAAGAGCCAGCTGACCCTCGACGGCGACAGCCGCCTGGCCGGCCTGAAGCAGGATGGCTGGAGCGTCGAATACCTGAGCTACACCGAACAGAACGGCTACTGGTTGCCCGAGCGCCTCAAGCTGCACGGGCAGGACATCGACGTGACCGTGGTGGTCAAGGATTGGCAGCCACGCCAACTGGGGCACTGACATGCATGCACTGACACTGCCGGCCCCGGCCAAGCTCAACCTGATGCTGCACATTCTCGGACGCGCCCCGACGGCTATCACGAGCTGCAGACGCTGTTCCAGTTCCTCGACTACGCCGATGAGCTGAGTTTCGATCTGCGTGACGACGGCCAGGTCCACCTGCACAGCGACCTCAAGGATGTGCCTCACGAAAGCAACCTGATCGTGCGTGCGGCGCGCAAGCTGCAGCAATTGACCGGCTGCACCCAGGGCGTGGACATCCACCTGCAGAAGATCCTGCCCATGGGCGGCGGCATCGGCGTGGCAGCTCGGATGCCGCCACCACCCTGCTTGGCCTGAACCACCTCTGGCAACTGGGCTGCAGCGAAGATCAGCTCGCCGAACTGGGCCTGAGCCTGGGCGCCGACGTGCCGGTTTTCGTGCGTGGCCACGCGGCATTTGCCGAAGGCGTGGGCGAAAAGCTCACCCCTGTCGACCCCGAAGAACCCTGGTATGTCGTGCTGGTGCCGCAAGTATTTGTAAGTACAGCAGAAATTTTTTCGCATCCGTTGTTGACACGTGATTCGCTGCCCCTTAAGATGCGCCCCGTTCCCAAGGGAAACAGTCGAAATGACTGCCAACCGGTGGTAGAGCAGAGTTACCCAGAAGTACGTAACTCACTGAATCTGCTTAGCAAATTCACGGATGCTAGACTAACCGGAACTGGAAGTTGTGTGTTTGGGGCCTTCCCAAGCAAAGCTGAAGCTGATAAAGTTTTGGCCCTTCTTGCAGATACCCAATCAGGGTTTGTAGCAAAGGGAAGCAACGTTTCGATGTTGCATCGCACACTACAGAGCCTGCTCTAGGAATCGAGTACCAGGTACTCGCAGCAACAGATACAGGGGCGTCGCCAAGCGGTAAGGCAGCAGGTTTTGATCCTGCCATGCGTTGGTTCGAATCCAGCCGCCCCTGCCATTTTCCTATACTCATCCAGGTATACCCTCAGCCTTCAGGTACTGCGCGTGTCCAAGATGATGGTCTTTACGGGGAACGCCAACCCCGATCTGGCTCGGCGTGTCGTACGTCAGCTGCATATCCCTCTCGGTGACGTTTCTGTCGGTAAGTTCTCCGACGGCGAAATCAGCACTGAGATCAATGAAAATGTTCGCGGTAAAGACGTTTTCATTATTCAGCCGACTTGCGCGCCAACCAACGATAACCTGATGGAACTGGTGGTGATGGCAGATGCCTTCCGCCGCTCCTCAGCGTCTCGAATCACTGCCGTGATTCCTTACTTCGGATATGCCCGCCAAGATCGCCGTCCGCGTTCGGCGCGTGTTGCCATCAGCGCCAAAGTGGTCGCTGACATGCTCACCGTCGTCGGGATGACCGTGTTCTCACGGTCGACCTGCACGCTGACCAGATCCAGGGGTTCTTCGATATTCCGGTAGATAACATCTACGGCTCCCCCGTTCTGGTGGATGACATCGAAGACCAGCGTTTCGAGAACCTCATGATCGTGTCCCCGGACATTGGCGGCGTCGTGCGTGCACGTGCCGTTGCCAAGTCGCTGGGTGTCGACCTGGGTATCATCGACAAGCGCCGCGAGAAAGCCAATCACTCCGAAGTGATGCATATCATCGGCGACGTCGAAGGACGTACGTGTATTCTCGTCGACGACATGGTCGACACCGCCGGCACCCTGTGCCATGCGGCCAAGGCCCTGAAAGAACACGGCGCGGCAAAGGTTTACGCCTATTGCACGCACCCTGTACTGTCGGGTCGCGCGATCGAGAATATCGAAAACTCCGTGCTGGACGCACTGGTGGTGACCAACACCATCCCGCTGTCCGCTGCAGCACAAGCCTGTGACCGTATCCGTCAACTGGATATTGCACCGGTCGTGGCCGAGGCGGTTCGCCGCATCAGCAACGAAGAATCGATCAGCGCGATGTTCCGCTGAGGGTACTGCCCTCGCGACACCACGTTGACGTAAAGCGCCCCGCCCCAGCACCTGTTGTTGGGGCGGGGCTTTTTTGCCCTCCCGGGTTTGGCGCTGGTCGCAAACGCCTGCCGGGTCTGGCTATTTTGGAGATACAAAATGACTGATTTCACTCTGAACGCCCAAGCGCGTACCGACCTGGGGAAAGGTGCGAGCCGCCGCCTGCGTCGTCTCGCCGCCCAGATCCCTGCCGTTGTATACGGTGGCGACAAAGAAGCGCAATCCCTGACCATCGTGGCCAAGGAAATCGCCAAGCTGTTCGAAAACGAAGCGGCCTACAGCCACGTGATCGAGCTGAACGTTGACGGCGTCAAGCAAAACGTCATCGTCAAGGCCATGCAGCGTCACCCAGCCAAGCAATTCATCATGCACGCCGACTTCGTGCGCGTTGTTGCTGGCCAGAAGCTGACCGCCATCGTTCCTGTGCACTTCGTCAACGAAGAAGCAGCGGTCAAGAAAGGTGGCGAAATCTCGCACACCCTGAACGAGATCGAAGTGTCCTGCGAAGCCAAAGACCTGCCTGAGTTCATCGAAGTCGACCTGGCCAAGGCCGACGTCGGCACCATCGTTCACCTGTCGGACCTCAAGGCTCCGAAAGGCGTCGAGTTCGTCGCTCTGGCTCACGGCAACGACCTGGCTGTTGCCAACGTTCACGCTCCGCGTGTTGCGCCTGAAGCTGCAGAAGGCGCTGCTGAGTAATCTACTCGGCACGCCGGCGTTGCCCGGGCCACAGTACGCTTAGCGCTGTGGCCCACAACTCCAAGGAAGAGCCCCTGACGTGACCGCCATCCAACTGATCGTCGGCCTGGGAAACCCCGGCCCCGAATACGAACAGACCCGGCATAACGCAGGGGCTCTTTTCGTGGAACGCATTGCCAGCGCACAGCGTGTCAACCTGACCGCTGATCGCAAGTATTTCGGCTTGACGGCTAAATTCAGCCATCAAGGCCAAGACGTTCGTCTGCTGATCCCCACCACCTACATGAACCGTAGCGGCCAAGCGGTCGCGGCCCTGGCGAACTTTTTCCGCATCGCGCCAGACGCCATCCTGGTGGCCCACGACGAACTCGACCTGCCCCCCGGCGTCGCCAAGCTCAAGAAAGGCGGCGGCCATGGTGGGCACAATGGCTTGCGCGACATCATTGCGCAGCTGGGCAACAACAAAGACTTTCACCGTCTGCGGCTTGGCATCGGCCACCCGGGTGACAGCAGCAAGGTATCCGGTTTTGTCCTTGGCAAGGCGCCCCGCGCCGAGCAGGAAAAGCTCGACGCCAGTATCGATTTTGCCCTCGGCGTGCTGCCGGACATCCTCGCCGGCGATTGGACGCGTGCGATGAGAGAGCTGCACAGCCAAAAGGCCTGACTCCACGAAGAGGGATTCACCATGGGATTCAATTGCGGCATCGTCGGCCTGCCCAACGTCGGCAAGTCCACCCTGTTCAACGCCCTGACCAAATCGGGCATCGCGGCAGAGAACTTCCCCTTCTGCACCATCGAGCCGAACAGCGGCATCGTGCCGATGCCCGACCCGCGCCTGGCGGCCCTGGCGGCCATCGTCAACCCCAAGCGCATCCTGCCGACCACCATGGAATTCGTCGACATCGCGGGCCTGGTTGCCGGTGCCTCCAAAGGTGAAGGCCTGGGCAACAAGTTCCTGGCCAACATCCGTGAAACCGATGCCATCGCCCACGTGGTGCGCTGCTTCGAAGACGAGAACGTGATTCACGTCTCCAACAGCGTCGACCCCAAGCGCGACATCGAGATCATCGACCTGGAGCTGATCTTCGCCGACCTCGACAGCTGCGAGAAGCAACTGCAGAAGGTCGCGCGCAATGCCAAGGGCGGTGACAAGGACGCCGTCGTGCAGAAGGCCCTGCTCGAGCAACTGATCGCCCACTTCACCGAAGGCAAGCCGGCGCGCAGCCTGATGAAGAACATGAGCGCGGACGAAAAGGCCGTGATCCGTGGCTTCCACCTGCTGACCACCAAGCCGGTGATGTACATCGCCAACGTCGCCGAAGACGCTTCGAGAACAACCCGCTGCTGGACGTGGTCAAGGCCATTGCCGAAGAAGAAGGCGCGGTCGTGGTGCCGGTGTGCAACAAGATCGAAGCCGAGATCGCCGAGCTGGACGACGGTGAAGAGAAGGACATGTTCCTCGAGGCCCTGGGCCTGGAAGAGCCTGGCCTGAACCGCGTGATCCGCGCCGGCTACGAGATGCTGCACCTGCAGACCTACTTCACCGCCGGTGTCGAGGAAGTGCGTGCCTGGACCGTTCGCGTCGGCGCCACCGCGCCACAGGCCGCGGGCGTGATCCACACCGACTTCGAGAAAGGCTTCATCCGTGCCGAAGTGATCGCCTACGACGACTTCATCCAGTTCAAGGGTGAAAGCGGCGCCAAGGAAGCCGGCAAATGGCGCCTGGAAGGCAAGGACTACATCGTCAAGGACGGTGACGTGATGCACTTCCGCTTCAACGTCTGATCCGCCCGCCGCGCTGCGCCAAGCACTGCTGCAACCACAACCCCGTACTCACCTTGTGAGACGGGGTTTTGTGTTTCTGCGCCGCGTGCCCAGCGCGACCACCTGGCTGCCCGCGGTTGCGAGCCCGGCAATCAGCGCCTAGGGTACAAGCGACGTACGACCTGCGCTGCCCCTGCCCGTTGCGAGGTGACGACATGCCCAACCCCTCCAGCCCCGCCGTGCTTGCCCTGATCGGCAACACCCCGCTGGTGCGCGTGAGCCGCTTCGATACCGGCCCGTGCACACTGCTGCTCAAGCTCGAATCACAGAACCCCGGCGGCTCGATCAAGGACCGCATCGGCCTGGCCATGATCGATGCCGCCGAGCGCGACGGGCGTCTGCGCCCCGGCGGCACCATCGTCGAGGCCACCGCCGGCAACACCGGCCTGGGCCTGGCACTGGTGGGCCGCGCCAAGGGCTATCGCGTGGTGCTGGTGGTGCCCGACAAGATGTCCACCGAAAAGGTGTTGCACCTCAAGGCCATGGGCGCCGAGGTGCACATCACCCGCTCGGATGTCGGCAAGGGCCACCCCGAGTACTACCAGGACGTGGCCGCACGCCTGGCGCAGGACATACCCGACGCCTTCTTCGCCGACCAGTTCAACAACCCCGCCAACCCGCTGGCCCACGAATGCAGCACCGCCCCGGAGATCTGGGCCCAGACCCAGCACGACCTGGACGCCATCGTGGTCGGCGTCGGTTCGGCCGGCACCCTCACCGGCCTGACCCGGTTCTTCAAGCGCGTGCAGCCAGACCTTGAGATCGTGCTGGCCGACCCGGTCGGCTCGGTGATGGCCGAGTACAGCCGCAGCGGCACCCTGATCACGCCAGGTGCATGGGCCGTGGAAGGCATCGGCGAAGATTTCATCCCCTCGATTGCCGACCTGTCCAGCGTGCGCCAGGCCTACTCCATCAGCGACGAAGAGAGCTTCGACCACGCCCGCCAACTGCTGCGCGCCGAAGGCATCCTCGGTGGCTCCTCCACCGGCACCCTGCTGGCAGCGGCGCTGCGCTACTGCCGCGAGCAGACCGAGCCCAAGCGCGTGGTCAGCTTTGTCTGCGACACCGGCACGCGCTACCTGTCCAAGGTCTACAACGACCAATGGATGACCGATCAGGGCCTGCTGCAGCGCACCCGTTATGGTGACCTGCGCGACCTGATCGCGCGGCGCTTCGAAGACGGCCGGGTGATCAGCGTGCGCCCCGACGACACCTTGCTCACGGCCTTCCAGCGCATGCGCCTGGCCGACGTATCGCAGCTGCCTGTACTGGTGGACGGCCAGCGCCTGGTCGGCGTGATCGACGAATCCGACATCCTGCTGGGCATGCACGAAGACCCCTCGCACTTCTCGCTGAGCGTCGCCAGCGCGATGACCGACCAGCTCGAAACCCTGCCGCCCACCGCCAGCCTGGCTGAACTGCAGGCCGAGCTGGACCGCGGGCTGGTGGCGATCATCGCCGACACTTCGGGCTTTCACGGGTTGATCACCCGTGTCGACCTGCTCAATCACTTGCGCAAGGCACTGCCATGACCCAGCACGACAAGACCGCTTTTGCCACCCGCGTGATCCACGCCGGTCAATCGCCCGACCCTTCGACCGGCGCGCTGATGCCGCCGATCTACGCCAACTCCACCTACCTGCAGCAGAGCCCCGGCGTGCACAAGGGCCTGGACTACGGGCGCTCGCACAACCCCACGCGCTGGGCGCTGGAGCGCTGCGTGGCAGACCTTGAGGGCGGCACCCAGGCGTTCGCCTTCGCCTCGGGGCTGGCAGCGATCTCGGCGGTGCTCGAACTGCTCGATGCCGGGGCGCATGTAGTCTCAGGCAATGACCTGTATGGCGGCACCTTTCGCCTGTTCGAACGGGTACGCCGGCGCAGCGCCGGGCACCGCTTCAGCTTCGTCGACCTGTCGGACCTGGCCGCTTTCGAAGCTGCGCTGCAGGACGACACGCGCATGGTCTGCATCGAGACCCCGAGCAATCCGCTGCTGCGCCTCAGCGACCTGGCCGCGATCGCCCGTGTGTGCCGCGCCCGCGGCATCCTGTGCGTGGCCGACAATACCTTCGCCAGCCCGTGGATCCAGCGCCCGCTGGAACTGGGTTTCGATATCGTGGTGCACTCGACCACCAAGTACCTGAACGGGCATTCCGACGTGATCGGCGGTGTTGCGGTGGTCGGCAACAACCCCGAGCTGGCCGAACGCCTGGGCTTCATACAGAACGCCGTCGGCGCGATTGCCGGGCCGTTCGATGCCTTCCTGACCCTGCGCGGGATCAAGACCCTGGCCCTGCGCATGGAGCGCCATTGCAGCAATGCGCTGGCGCTGGCGCAGTGGCTTGAGGCGCAGCCGCAGGTGGCGCGGGTCTACTACCCCGGCCTGCCCTCGCATCCGCAACATGCATTGGCAAAACAGCAGATGCACGGCTTCGGCGGGATGATCTCGGTCGAACTCAAGGGCAATCTGGACAGCACCCGACGCTTTCTGGAACAGGTGCAACTGTTTGCCCTGGCCGAGAGCCTGGGCGGCGTCGAAAGCCTGATCGAGCACCCGGCCATCATGACCCACGCCACCATCCCAGCCCACACCCGTGCCGAGCTGGGTATCAGCGACACGCTGGTGCGCCTGTCGGTGGGCGTGGAAGACGTCGACGACCTGCGCGCAGACCTGGCTCAGGCGCTGGCGCAGATCTGAACCCATTGCTCAGCGCACGTAGCGCTGCGCCAGCACCTGCAGCAGGCGATCGTCGGCACCGGCGGCACCGATCACCTGCAACCCCACCGGCATGCCCCGCACCAGCCCCGCCGGCAGGCTGATGGCGGGCAGCCCGGTGAGGTTCCAGGCGCTGGTATGGCTGAGTACGGCTGCACGTACGTCGATGCGCTGCTCCCCCACCTGCACCTCGCGCGCATCCACCGGCGTCGCCACAATCGGCACGCTGGCCGACACCAGCACGTCATAGCGCTCGAACAGCCGCGCCATCGCCGCCTTGAGCCGGGCCTGGCTGGCCTGGGCGCGGATGTACTGCCAGCCCCTGACCTCACGCGACAGCTCCAGGCGCTCGCGTACCTCCTGCTCGAACAACTGCGGCGCCGCCTGCATGCGCTCGGCATGCACCTCGTACGCCTCGGCGCGTTGCAGGGTCAGCAAGGTGTCCTTGAGTTCCGCCACCAGCGGCGCCAGCTCGGCAGTGGGCTCCAGTGCATCGCCAAACAGCTGCTGCGCGGCCTGGTAGACCTGCCCTTGAACCTCGGCGTCGAGCGGCCCGAAGGTACCTGGCTCGATCCAGCCCACCCGCAACGGCCGGCTCAAGGTGGCCGGTGCACAGGTACGCGCGGCCACTACTTCGAACAGCACCCGGGCATCGTCGATGTGGTTGGCGATCGGGCCCACGTGGTCAAGGCTCGATGACAACGGGAACACCCCTTGCAGCGGCACGGCAGCGAACGACGGCTTGAAGCCGACCGCACCGCACAACGCCGTGGGAATGCGGATCGAGCCGCCGGTGTCGGTGCCAAGTGCCAACGGCACCATGCCGCTGGCCACCGCCGCCGCACTGCCGGCGCTCGAGCCGCCGGTGATGCAGCGCGCATCCCACGGGTTGCGGGCCGCGCCCTGCAGCGAGCGATCGCCGGTGGGGCCATAGGCGAACTCGTGGGTCAGCGTCTTGCCCACGATCACCGCGCCGGCTTCGCGCAGGCGCTGCACGCACAGCGCATCGCGCCCGGGCCGAAAGCCTTCGAAATGCGCCGAACCGTAGGTGGTCACGTGGTCGAACGTGTCGATGTTGTCCTTGATCGCTACCGGTATGCCATGCAACGGGCCCAGGTCCAGCCCCTGGGCGAACAGGGCGTCGGCCTTGCGCGCCTGCGCCAGCGCCACCGGCGCATCGACGTGGACGAAGGCGTTCAAGGTCGGGTTGAGACGCTCGATGCTGTCCAAGGCAGCCTCGGTCAGCGCGACGCAGGTCACGCGGCCGGCGCGCAGGCGCTCGGCCAGCGTGGCGATCGAAAGGCCGAGAAAGTATCCGGCGTGGGAAGGCTTGGCCTGGTTCATACAGACAACTCCATCAAACCGCAGCAGGTGAAGAGGAAGGAGACGCGGCAACCTGGCGGCTGCCCGGGCGCACCATCAGCATCGCGCTCATGCCCAGTGCCGTGGCCACTGCCGCCGCCACGAACATCGACGAGTAGCCGTAGCGCACGGTCAGGTAGCCGGTGAGCATCGGCGCGATGAACGAGGCCGTGTTGGCGATGAAGTGGGTCATGCCGCTGTAGGCGCCGACGCGGTTGGACGGTGCGGTGTCGATCACCACGGCCCAGTAGACCGAGTTGGGCAGCGCGTTGAGTGCGTTGGCCAGGGTCATCAGGGCGATCACGCCCCACACCGTCTGCGCCTGCGACACCAGCATGAAGCACAGCGTGGTCAGCAGCAGACAGGTCGCGGCCAGCCAACTGCGCGCTACCTTGAGGTTGCCGGTGCGGCGCAGCAGCAGGTCGGAGATCTTGCCGCCCAGCAGCACCGTGAAGCAGGCGCCGGTCCACGGGATCATGCCCATGTACCACAGCGACGACAGGTTGTAGTGGAACTCGTCCTGCAGGTACTTGGGGGTCCAGGTCAGCAGCAGGAAGGTGACGTACACGAACGAGAAGTAGCCGACCGCGTTGAGCAGCAGGTCCTTGTTCTTGAAGAAGTGCCAGATCGGCGCGGCGCTGGTGGTCGGGGTGGTGGCGCTGGCGGCAGCGGCACGTTCCTGACGCAGGTACTCGCGCTCGGCCTTGGACACCCGCGGGTTTTCGTCCGGGGTGTTGGTGAAGCGCGTCATGAAGAAGATCAGCAGTGCCAGGCTGACCACACCCAGCACCACGAACATGCTGCGCCAGTCGCCCGTCAGGGTCTGCAGGCCCACCGCCACCGGGGCGGTGAGCAAGGCGCCCAGCGGCGTGCTGAGCAGGCCGACCGACACCACGAAACCGCGCTCCTTGGGCGTGGCCCAGTTGGCCACGCTCTTGTTGATCACCGAGTAGGCCGGGCCTTCGGCAAAGCCGAACAGCACACGGATGGTGGCGAAGCCGGCCATGGCCGAGCCGCCCATGAACGCCAGGCCCAGGTCACCGGCAAACGCGGTGGCAATCTCGAAAATCGACCAGGTGGCGCCGGCGATCAGCCAGATGCGCTTGGCGCCGAAGCGGTCGGCCAGGATGCCGCCGATCAGTGCACCGAGGATGTAGCCGTAACCGAAATAGCCCAGGACGTTGCCCCAGTCTGCCTTGTCGAAACCGTACTCCGGGAGAATGCTCGCCGAGGCGTATGAAATCGCACCACGGTCGATGTAGTTGAGCAGCGCCATCAGCATGATCAGGAAGAAAATCTGGTAGCGGAAACGCGCAATAGCTGGGCTGTTCATAGGTATCTGACTCTTCAAATGATGGCAGAAGTCAAAAAGTCGGCCGCGTCCGGCGTATTTTTATTGTGTTACCCAAACGTTTGGTTGAGCGAATGTAGCCACGCAAAAAGTTTTAGTCAATCGTTTGGGTAAAGGTTTGTTTCAGGGGCTGTGCGTCGATTGGGGTAGAATTGCGCGCTGAATCACGCCATGCCTGGAAGCCGCTCACACATGCCCAATTCATCTCGCCCCGCCACCCTCAAGTCCATGGCGACAGCACTCGGGGTACACGTTTCGACGGTGTCGCGGGTCCTCAATGGCGACCGGCCGGGGTCGAGCGGGCGGCGTCTGCCGAGGTGGTGGCGCGCATTCGCGCGTTGGCCAAAGAGCTCGATTATCGGCCGAACACGCAGGCATCCAACTTGAAACTGCGTAAAAGTCAGGAGATCTGCGTACTGATGCCGCGCCTCACTGACCTGGTGATGGCGACCATCTACGACAGCATCGACAGCGCTGCCGAGCAGGCCGGCTACCTCACCTTCGTGTCCAATACCGACGACCAGCAACCGCGCCAACTGGCGCGCGCCGAACACGCACTGCGCCGCTCGGTGGCGGGCCTGATCGTGGGTGACTCGCATGTGGGCAAGCAGCAGCCGTTGCTTGAGCTGCTGGCGCGCAAACACATTCCCTACGTGCTGGTCAGCCGGCAGATTGCCGGGCACCTGACGGCGGGCAGCAACGACGAACTGGGCGGCTGGCTCGCGGCCGAGCACCTGTACCAGTCGGGTTGGCGCGATGTGGCGATCCTGGCCGGTGAGCGGCATGCGTCGACGGGGGCTGACCGTACCCGTGGGTTTACTCGTTACTACCGTGAGCAGGGTATTGCGTTGCGCCCGGAGTGGACCCTGAATGGCCCCTTCGACAGCCTGACCGGGCACCAGCAGGGTGAATACCTGCTGGGGCTGAGCCCTCGTCCGCAGGCATTTTTTGCGGTGAACGACTTCCTTGCCATTGGCCTGATGGGGGCGGCGCGGGACAAGGGGTTGGTGCCGGGGAAAGACATTGCGGTGGTTGGTTTCAACGACACGCCGCTGGCCAATGAGTTGATCGTGCCCTTGACCAGCGTGCGCTTGCCGTTGGCGGAGATGGGGCGGCATGCGGTGGAGTTATTGCTCAAGCGCATCCAGGGTGAGCCGGCAGAGTCGATCATCCTGACGCCGCAGTTGCAGGTGCGAGCGAGCTCAGGCGCGCAGTAAGGGCCCCACCGCGCAGCAAAAGCCGGGCCTCCAAGGCTGGCAACGCCGAACTAAC
>NZ_JAAHBU010000253.1 GCF_010671725.1 Pseudomonas brassicae
CCTGCTGATCCTGCGCCAGGGCGAGCTGGTGATCCAGGTCGCCGCCGACCCGCAACGGCCCCTGCGCGTCCGCACCGCGCAGGGCGAGGTGCGCGCGCTGGGCACCCGCTTTCTGGTCAGCCAGCAGGCCGATGTCACCCGCGTGGTAGTACTGCAGCACGCCGTGCGCGCACGCCTGCATGACGGCACCGAACTGGACCTGCAGGAAGGCCAGGCCGCCCTGCTGCACGCCCAGCGCATCGAACGCCTGGCCGGTGACGAACGTCATCGTGCCGATTGGCTCAACGGCCACCTGAATGTGCTCGACGACCCGCTGGAGTCGGTGGTGCAAGCCTTGCGCCCCTACTGCCGCGGCTATGTGCGTGTCGCCCCCGAAGTGCGCCACCTGCGCGTGCAGGGCGTGTTCCCGCTCAACGACCCGCAACGCAGCTTCACCGCCCTGGCCGAAACCCTACCGATCCAGGTCAGCCAGTACGGCCCCTGGCTGACCCTGATCGGCCCGCAGCACTGAGCCGGTAAACGATCTGATTATTTTTATGAAAAACAATCGCATTTGTGTCCGGTTTTCATTTCTCGTCACACCTATCTCCTGACTGCCAACATAATCAGGAGAATTCTGTGCTCAACCCTTGGTCCCGCGCCCTCCCCGTCGCCGTTGCCCTGGCGACCCTGAGCTGCGCCGTCGCTGCCCAGCAGCAGGTGCTTGCGTTCAACCTGCCTGCCGGCCCGCTGGCCAGCACGCTGAATGCCATCGCCAGCCAGAGCGGTCAGATCGTCTCGCTCGACCCTTCCCTGGTGCAGGGCAAGCAGGCCCCGGCCGTTCGCGGCCAACTGAGCGCCGAACAGGCCATGCGCGCTGCATTGGCCGGTAGCGGCCTGCAACTGCTGGTCACCGGCAGCGGCCACTTCAGTGTGGTGCAGGGCCTGGATGCCGACGGCGCGCTGGAACTGGGTGCCACCCGTATCACCGAGCAGCGCAACCTGGCCACCACGGAGGGCTCGAACTCCTACGCGGCGCGAGTCACCACCATCGGCAAGGGCGAACACACGCTCAAGGAGATCCCGCAGTCGGTCAGCGTGATGACCCGCAAGCAGATGGACGACCAGGGCCTGACCAACCTCAAGGACGCCGCCAACCAGACCACCGGCCTGGTCGGCCAGCAAGGCGTGGGCAAAGGCATGATCCTCATGTCGCGCGGTTTCCAGATCGACGACTGGCAGTACGACGGCGTGCCGATCCCGCGCAATACCTACTCGCTCGGCAACTGGGCGACCCAGGACCTGATCTTCTTCGATCGCATCGAGTTTCTGCGCGGTGCCTCAGGCCTGCTGCAGGGCACGGGTAGCCCGGGCGGGGCGATCAACCTGGTGCGCAAGCGCGGCCAGGACAAGCCCACCGTAAGCGTCACCGGCAAGGCCGGCTCGTGGGACCACTACGGCCTGCAACTGGATGCCGGCGGCCCACTGAACCAGCAGGGCACGATCCGCGGGCGTTTCGTCGCTGACGAAGACCAGAGCCAGTCGTTCATCGACTACGAGTGGAGCAAGACCCACTCGCTGTATGGCGCGCTGGACTTCGACCTGTCGCCGGACACCACCGTTGGGGTGGGCATCAGCTACTCGGACAACACCTCGCGGCCGATGCTGCGTGGCCTGCCGCGCTATGCCGACGGGCGTACCGTCGACGTTTCCCGCTCGACCTACACCGGTGCACGCTGGAACCATTCCGAGATCGACGTGACCACCGTGTTCGCCGATATCGATCACCGCTTCAACGACGACTGGAAAGTGCACGCCGCTGCGGTGCACATGAGCGAGAACAACGACTCGCTGCACCAGCGGGTTCAAACCACCGGCCAGGGCCTGAACTCTGACGGCAGCGGTGTCCAGTATGCCAACTGGTACACCGACTTCGACTCGACCAAGGTCGGGCTCGACGCCTACCTCAACGGCCATTTCGAGGCATTGGGGTTGCAACAGGAACTGATCCTGGGTGGCAACTATTCCCAGCTCAAGACCGACGATGTATTCGCCCGCACCTTCACCAATGGCGGCAACATTTTCGATATCGACCACGACCGTCCCAAGCCTAGCTATGACAGCCTGATGCGCGACGGTGGACGTGCGACCGCCAGCGAATACGACATCCGCCAGAAAGGCCTGTACGGCAGCTGGCGGGTCAAACTGGCCGAGCCGCTGACGGTGGTGCTGGGGTCGCGGGTGAGCTGGTACGACTTCCGCTACTCCTCCGTCATCACCGCAAACAACGTGGTCACGGTCGCTGACCCGAGCATCATGACCGAGACCGGGGTCGTCACCCCGTATGCCGGCATCGTCTATGACCTGACCCAGGAATGGGCGGCCTACGCCAGCTACACCGACGTCTTCCAGCCACAGAGCAATCTGGATGCCTCCCAATCGGTACTCGAACCGATCATCGGCAGCAACTACGAGGTGGGCCTGAAAGGCGAACTGATGGACGGACGGGTCAACACATCGTTCGCCGTGTTCCGCTACGACCAGAAGAACCGAGCGATCGACGACACGTCCGCGCAATGTGGCACCGGTGACTGTTCGAAAGCCGCCGGCAAGGTACGCAGCCAGGGTATCGAAGCCGAGATCAGCGGCGAAGTGCTGCCGACCTGCAACTGTTTGCTGGCTACACCTACACCACCACCACGTACATGAACGACCCGGAAAACGAAGGCAAGGTCTTCAACCAGTGGACGCCCAAGCACATGCTGCGGGTGTGGAGCGACTACCGCTTGCCGGGCGACTGGAACCGCGTGAGCGCTGGCCTGGGCTTCAACAGCCAAAGCCATACGCTGGGTTACGAGAGCACGTTCGAGGTGCCGGGTTACACGGTGTGGAATGCGCGCCTGGCGTATCAGTTGACACCTGAGGTGAGTGTGGCGGTGAACGCCAACAACCTGTTCGACAAGCGCTACATCGCCTCGGGCTACAACCAGCTGGGTGGCAACAACAACTACGGCGAGCCACGCAACATGATGTTCAGCGTCAAGTACACACCGGCGTTCTAGCGCCACTGCAGCAGGCTGCGTTGCCGCCTTTCGCTGGCAAGCCAACTCCCACAGATACCGCGCTGCCCCTGTGGGAGCTGGCTTGCCAGCGAAGGGTTCAACACAGTTTCAGTTGGTCAACACCCTCGCCATCACCACGGTACGCTCCTCCCCCTCGACCACCTCGCACAGCACGGCATACCCCAGGTGCGCATAAAACCCCTGCGCCGTCAGCGACGACGGCACCCGCAGCGTCTGTACTCCCGCCGCCAGCGCCAACGCCTCGACCCGCTGCATCAAGGCCCGCCCGATCCCCAGCCCGTGCCGGCGCGGCGCCACAAACACCGTGCGCACCACCTCACCCTCAAGGCTCGCCGTGCCCACCACCTCAGCTCCCACCTGCGCCACCAGCACCTGCCGACGCGCCAGCAACCCGGCCACCGCCTGGGGCGAGAAACTGGCCTCGACCCGCGCAATCACGGCCGCCGAATAATCCTGGCTGTTGGTGTGGCGCAACGCGGCGATGATCACCCGGCTGATAGCCGGCGCGTCGTCGGCACGCGCCTCGCGCACTTCACACCGGGCTGATGCGGTCGCCTGCGCCTTGCGCTCGAAGATCCACGTGTCATGCACCCCATGCCAGGGCGTATCACGTACCCCTTCCACCACCCGCAGCACTTCGAACCCCAGCGCCCTGGCCAGGCGATGACTGGGGCCGTTCACCGACGCCGCCGTGAGCTGCAACGTGCCGAAGTCCTGCGCGGCCAGCAACGCGCGAATGCCCTCGGCCATCAGCCCCTGGCCACTGAAACCGCTGTTGGCCCAATAGCCCAGCACATGCTCGCCCGCACTGCCGGGGTGCAACCCCACGCAACCGATGACGGCAGCCTGGTCGGGCGTGAGGATGAAATAGCGCTTCTCGGCGTGCGCCTGCGCATGGTCCAGCAGCGCCTGGCGCAGGTTGTTGCGCGTGTCCTGCAGCGCCGGCGAGGCCTTGGCCCACGGCAGAAACGGCTGATGCGCCACAAAGCTGTCGATCAGCGCCTGGTTCACCCGCTCGGCCAGCGCCGCGTCCGGCAACACGATGGACGTTCTCGGCGTACTCGCTACCACTGCCAAACCCATGCTTTTCACTCCCTGAAGGGTCGATGTGTCCGGGTGATTGTCACAAATAATTTCGTCGGTGCGACATTTTGTCTTTCATTGGTTCGGGAACAGGTTCAAAATAAAACTGTACCGTACAGTACCAATCATGAATCCACGCCCCCATGCCCGCGCAGCTGGGGCCGTGTCATGGACCCTCAGGAATGAAAAGCACAGAAAATCCCGGGGCACCCGCCTCGACTGCTACACGCCTTGCCTTGTTCGTTTTCGGCGCCCTGCTCGGGCTCAGCGGCCTTGCCCTGGCCCTCGGCGGCCTGCGCCTGGCCACCTTGGGCGGCTCCTGGTATTACCTGCTGGCCGGCGCCAGCCTGCTGGCCGCCGGGGTGCTGTATGCCCGGCGCAAACCCTTCGCGGCCGGGCTGCTGGCCCTGCTGTTCGGTGCCACCGTGGTGTGGTCGCTGTGGGAAGTCGGCCTGCGTTTCTGGCCGCTGGTGCCACGTCTTGCACCGTTCCTGGTGATCGGCCTGGTCGCCGCCGTGCTACACCCGCAGTTGAGCCACGGCCGCTACCGCGCGGCCAGCTTCGGCTGCGCCGCCCTGTTCGCCGCAGCACTGGTGGCGGGTGGCGCGTCCACCTTCGTCCCCCACGGTGTGATGCAGGCCAAGCAGCAACCGGTGCTCGACACACCGCTGGCCAGCACGGCCACGGCGCCAGACTGGCAGCACTACGGCAACACCCCCAAGGGCACCCGTTTCGCGCCCCTGGACCAGATCAACAAAGGCAATATCGACCAGTTGAAAGTGGCCTGGACCTACCGCACCGGCGAGATCGCCGCAGGCGCTTCGGAGTCGCAGAACACGCCGATCCAGATCGCCGACACCGTGTATACCTGCACCCCGCTGAGCAAGGTCATCGCACTGGACGCCGACACCGGCAAGCAGCGCTGGACGTTTGATTCCAAGCCGGCCAACGACAAGACCTGGAACCGCTGCCGCGGCCTGGGCTACTACGAGCCGGCCAAGGTCACCCAGCCGTTGCGGATCGCCGATCTCGCGCCGGCACCCCAGGCCACCAGCAACGCCTGTGCCCGCCGTATCGTGCAGGTCACCATGGATGCGCGCCTGATCGAGATCGATGCCGACACCGGCAAACCCTGCGAAGGCTTCGGCGACAAGGGCTCGGTCGACCTTACCCAGGGCCTGGGCCTGGTGGACGAAGGCGTGCCGTACTACGCCTACACTTCCGCCCCCACCGTGGCACGCAACCTGATCATCCTTGGCGGTTGGGTGTTCGACGGCCGTTCCACCGACGAACCGTCGGGTGTGGTACGTGCCTTCAGTGCCGATACTGGCGAACTGGTCTGGGCCTGGGACCTGGGCAACCCAGCCATCACCAAGCTGCCACCCGAGGGCCAGACCTACACCCGCAGTACGCCGAACATGTGGTCCACCCCCGCGTTCGATGACGAACTGGGCCTGGTCTACCTGCCTACCGGCAACCAGCAACCGGACTTCTGGGGTGGCAATCGCCCACCGCTGACCGAGAAATACTCGTCGGCCGTGGTCGCCCTGGACATGGCCACCGGCCGTGAACGCTGGACCTTCCAGACCGTGCACCACGACATCTGGGACTACGACGTGGCCGCGCAACCGGCCCTGTACGACGTGCCGGATGGCAAGGGCGGCAAGATCCCCGCGCTGATCCAGCTGACCAAGCGCGGGCAGATCTTCATGCTCGACCGGCGCACCGGCCAGCCGATTGCCGACGTGGTGGAAAAGCCCGTCCCGCAGGCCCACGCCGAAGGCGACTGGGTGGCGCCCACCCAACCCTACTCGGTGGGCATGCCGGCGCTGGGCGCCGACCCGCTGACCGAACAGGACATGTGGGGCGCGACCTTCTTCGACCAACTGATGTGCCGCATCAACTTCCGCCAGCTCAACTACCAGGGCGAGTTCACCGCACCGAGTACCGCCGAAACCCTGATCTACCCCGGCTACTACGGTGGCTTCAACTGGGGCGGCGCGGCCATCGACGAGCGCAGCGGCTACCTGTTCCTCAACGACATCCGCATCCCGCAGGTGGTCAAGCTGGTCAAGCGTGAAAACGTCGACCTGTCGCACCTCAAGTCCGGGCACGGCGTGGGCAGCACCTACCCCATGGACGGCACGCCGTTCGTGATCGACCACAAAGCCTTCAACTCGCCGCTCGGCATTCCGTGCCAGAGCCCGCCCTGGGGCGTGTTCGCAGCGATCGACCTGAAGACCCGTCAGCAGGTCTGGGAACGCCCGGCCGGCACGGTGCAGGACGCGGTGATCAACGGGGTACGCGCCAACCTGGCCATCCCGCTGGGCATGCCGACCCTGGGCGGTGGCGTGACCACGGCGGCCGGGCTGGTGTTCTACGCCGGCACCCAGGACTACTACCTGCGGGCGCTGGACATCGCCACCGGCGAGCAAGTGTGGAAAGGCCGCTTGCCCGTCGGTGGGCAAGCCACGCCGATGAGCTACGTGTCGCCGCGTTCCGGGCGCCAGTACGTGGTGGTGGTGGCCGGCGGTGCGCGCCAGTCTCCAGATCGCGGGGATTACGTGATAGCGTACGCGCTTCCCGATAAAGAGTAGCGCTCATGGCCTCGTTGCACCGTGCCCCAACTTCCCCCACAAGCAGAAGTCTGGAGCGGCGGCGCAACCTGCTGGTGACCGCCAGCGAGCTGTTTCTCGCGCACGGTTACGATGGCGTCAGCATGGACGCCATCGTCGCCGCGGCGGGTGGTTCGAAAGCTACCATCTACCGCTACTTCGGCAGCAAGAACGAGCTGCTGGTGGCGGTGGTGGAATACCTGTGCGACGACTTCATCATCGACCTGCGCCAGCTCGACACGTCCCAGGTCGCGCTGGCCGACGGGCTGCGGATGATCCTCGACCAGTTGGTGGCGGTGGTCACCAGCGCGCGGCATGTGGCGTTCTATCGATTGGTGGTCAACGGCACGGCGCATGTGCCCGAGGTGGGCCAGACCTGGTACGCGCATGGCCCGCAGGTGTGGCATTCACTGATATTGCGCTTGCTCGAAGACCAGCGCGCCGAGGGCACGGTGGCGGCAGATGCGTCGCTGTCGGAACTGCCGCATGTGCTGTTCGATGCGCTGTTCTCGCACCTCACCACGCGCACCGTGATGCTCGGCCAGCACTGCACGGCCGAAGCGTTCCGGCCGATGATCGACGAGTTGACCGAGCTGGTGCTGCGGCGCTTGCAGCACCGCTAGACGCTGTTCGCTGGCAAGCCAGCTCCCACAGGATTGTCGCTGGTTTCAAGAACGATAGAATACCTGTGGGAGCTGGCTTGCCAGCGAAGGGCCGCACAGCGGCCCAGGGCTCAGCTCACCACGCGATAGCAGGGCTCATACGCCGCCCCGCCCGGCAACTTCATCCGGTGCTGCTCCACGAACGCCTGCAACAGCTGGTCCAGCGGCTGCATGATCGCGGTATCGCCATGGATCTCGTACGGCCCGTGCTCTTCGATCAGGCGGATGCCCTTGTCCTTGACGTTGCCCGCCACAATCCCGGAGAACGCCCGACGCAAGTTCGCCGCCAGTTCATGCGGTGGCAGATCGCGGCTCAGGTGCAGGCTGGCCATGTTGGCGTGGGTCGGGTCGAACGGGCGCTGGAAGCCCTCTTCGATCTTCAGCAGCCAGTTGAAGTGGAACGCATCGTTGCGCTCGCGACGGAACTGCTTCACGCCTTTGAGTCCTTCGGTCATCTGCCGCGCCACCTGGGCCGGGTCGTCGATGATGATTTCGTACAGCGCGTGCGCCGCTTCACCCAGCGTGGCACCGACAAAGGCATGCACCTGCTGCAGGTAGGCCTCGGCGCTTTTGGGCCCGGTGAGGATCACCGGGAACGGCAGCTCGCGGTTGTCCGGATGCATGAGAATGCCGAGCAGGTACAGGAACTCTTCGGCCGTACCGGCGCCCCCCGGGAAGATGATGATGCCATGACCGACGCGCACGAAGGCTTCGAGACGCTTCTCGATGTCGGGCAGAATCACCAGCTCGTTGACGATGGGGTTCGGCGCCTCGGCGGCAATGATGCCCGGCTCGGTCAGGCCCAGGTAGCGGCCGCTGCTCATGCGCTGCTTGGCATGCGCAATGGTGGCGCCTTTCATCGGCCCCTTCATCACGCCCGGGCCGCAGCCGGTGCAGATGTCCAGCTTGCGCAGGCCCAGCTCGTGGCCGACCTTCTTGGTGTACTGGTATTCCTCGGTGCTGATGGAGTGGCCACCCCAGCACACCACCATCTTCGGCTCCACGCCCGGGCGCAGGGTGCGCGCATTGCGCAGCAGCTGGAAGACATAGTCGGTGATGCCCTGGGAGCTTTCCAGGTCGATGCCCATGCGGTCCAGTTCGCTTTCGGTGTAGACGATGTCGCGCAGGGCGCTGAACAGCATTTCACGGGTGCTTGCAATCATCTCGCCGTCGACGAAAGCGTCAGCCGGGGCGTTCAGCAGTTCGAGGCGCACGCCGCGGTCCTGCTGGTGGATACGCACTTCGAAATCCTTGTAGGCATCGAGAATGGTCTTGGCATTGTCGACGTGGGCGCCGGTGTTGAGAATGGCCAGGGCGCACTGGCGGAACAAGGTGTAGATGCTGCCGGAACCGGCTTCGCTCAGTTGCTGCACTTCACGTTGGGAGAGTGTCTCCAGGCTGCCTTTGGGGCTGACAGATGCGTTGATTACGTGTCTTGGGGTCATTCTGGATTCCATATGTACGACGCCAGCGAACGGCTGTGGCATCGGGGTATTAACGCCTGACGCAATGCTGCATACAGGTTTTATCAGGTGGCCGGTCGCAATGGCAAACGGTCCGTTTGAAAGAGTATGGCCCGATCCTGTACCGATGCATTAGTATCAGCGCTCTCAAGCACGACATGCGCAGGAGCGCCACAGGCATGCAACAGGAACAGCGATTGAAGGTTGGTGTCGCCACCCGGGCCGACCTGAGCGGGATCGTGGCGCTGCTCAAGGCCAACCTGCAGCAGAACGGCGGCAGCCTTTCTGCCGGGCTGCCGCGTCGTCGGATTGCCATGATGTTGCGCAAGATGCCGCTGATCGTGACCCGCCGGGGCAAGCGCATCAGCGCTTTCCTGATGACCACGCCGCGTGCGCTGAATGCCGATGTGGCGGTGGTCCGGGCCATGCTCGAGGCCAACCCCGAGCACCCGGATGCCTACGTGTATGGCCCGGTGTGCGTGAGCGCCAGCGAGCGCGGCCAGGGCCTGGCCGGCATGCTGTTCGAAGAGCTGCGGCGCCGCTTGCCTGGGCGCAAGGGTATATTGTTCATCCGCCGCGACAACCACGCCTCAATCCGCGCGCATGTGAAAATGGGCATGCTCGAGGTCAACGGCTTCGAACTCGGCGGGCATGGGTTTGCGGTGTTCATCTTCACCGGCTGAGCCCTTGTGGGCGAAGGCACCCCGCCCGTTTCAACCCACGTCATTCAAACCAGAACCGCCCCAGCACCTCGCCACCTGCTCGGGCTGCTGCGCCTTTATCCCGCGTAGATCGCGCGGGTACGTCACCCCTGCTGGCTCCTCGAAGCGCGTGGCCACGAACTGGCCATTGCTGGCACGCAGCACCTGCGCGGTCACCTGGCACTGCTCCGACACCAGATACACCACCCCGGGCACTACCCATTCTGGCTTCAGGTCATCCGGCTCACCCTGCTCGCCCCACATGCGTGTGCGTGCCACCGGCGAGACCGCGTTGACCAGGATGCCGTGCGCCGCGCCTTCCTCGCTCAAGGCGTTCATGATGCCCAACTGCGCCATCTTGCCCGCTGCGTAGGCCGCCAATCCGCTCTGTGCGTAACACGCGTACATGGCGCGGTCCGAGGTAGTGAGCACGATACGCGGCGCCTTCGACGCCTTGAGGTGCGGCCAGGCGTGCTTGCATAGCCACAACGGCGCCTGCACGTTGATCCCCATGGTGCGGTCGATGAAGCTTGCATCGACCTGCTCGATCGGCTGGTGGCCGACCCAGCCGGCATTGTGGATCAACCCGTCGAGGCCGCCGAACTGCGCGACCGTCAGCGCCACCAGTTGCCGGCATGCCGCTTCGTCGGTGAGGTCGGCGCTATGCCCGAGTGCCTGGTGGCCCGCGGCGCGCAATGCCTGCGCGGCCTGCTCGACGACGCTCGGGTCGCTACCACAACCGGCACGGTCAGTGCCCCGGTCGCTGAGCACCACCCGCGCACCGCGCTCGGCCAGTGCGGTTGCATACGCCAGGCCCAGGCCGCGCGCGGCGCCGGTGATGAGAAACGTGCGTTGGGTGAAGTTCATGCGTGCTCTCCTGTAGAGTCGTCGAGCCTATCGAGTACGTCGCGCCAGGTTGAATACTATCGACGGGGCAAATCGATACGCCCGAGATATCGCACCGGTGCCAGGAAGCCGCCATGATCGAGACCCGCCTGCTTCGCCAGTTCATCGCCGTGGCTGAAGAGCTGCACATACACCGCGCCGCCGAGCGCCTGCACATCGCCCAACCGGCACTGAGCCAGGCGATTGCGCGGCTGGAGCACAAGCTCGGCTGCACACTGTTCGTGCGCCACCCGCGCGGCGTGCACCTCACGCCTGCTGGCGACGCCTTCCTGACGACGGCCCGAGCCACCTTGAGCACGCTGCACGAAGGCGTCACGCAGGCCCGCGAAGTGGCCGCGGGCATAGCCGGCCACCTGCGCGTCGGCAGCCTGGCGCTGGCCGGTTATCCGCACCTGTTGCAGGCCCTGCGCGGGTTTCGCCAGGCCTGGCCCAAGGTGCGCATAAGCCTGCTGCAGCAGCCGTCGGCACAACTGGCCGACGGCCTGCTCAAGGGCGAGCTGGACATCGCCTTCATGCGGCACCTGCCCGACCTGAACGAGCGCCTGCATGCGCAGTTGATCCTCGATGAACCGCTGCTGCTCGCGGTGCCCGCCGACCACCCGCTGGCACAGGCGCCGCGGGTGCGCCTGGCAGAGGTGGCGGATGAAGATTTCGTGTTTACACCGCCCGCGCTGGGCAACGGGTTCCACCAGCACCTGCTTGCGTTGTGCGAGCGCGCCGGGTTCAGCCCGCGCCTGCACCAGCAGGCCGCACAGATGCAGACGCTGGTGAGCCTGGTCGCCTGCGGGTTCGGCGTGGCGCTGGTGCCGTCGGCAGTGGCGCAGGCCAATCAACAGGCAGGCGTGAGTTTCCGTGCGCTGGAGCAGAACCCGACGCTGGGCCTGTACATGACCACCCGGCGCGATGCGGTCGCGCCGCCGGCCCGGCGCCTGGCCGAGCTACTGGGCAGCACTACAGCGCCGTGCCCACCGCGCTGACCAGCGCGTAGTTGTAGGCACCCTGCGACCAGTAGCGCGCCTGCAGCGGGCCCTCTATCCGCTCGCCGCTGGGCATGCGCGTGTAATGCTCGCCGGGCGAGCGCAGGAACAGGCTGACACGCTCGCCCTTGGCATCCTCGAACACCAGCAGTGCCGCCGGCCCCTGCTCGTTGCTCAGCAGGCGTGCACCCACGGGCCTGAAACCGTAAGCGGACAGGTCCGGCAGTTGCCCCACCTGGGCAAAATGCTCGCCCAGCCAGGCCTGCAACTGCGCCGGGCGCTGCACCGCCAGGTCGAGGGTCGATGCATGCGCAAACAGGCGGTGGGCCTGCAGCGCATCGGCCATCGGCGCGGTGCTCGCCAGCAGGCTCGACTCGCGCGCCTGCCAACCGC
>NZ_JAAHBU010000254.1 GCF_010671725.1 Pseudomonas brassicae
GGTTGGTACGCCGACCAGCGCACAGCCGTCGCCGAGCGCCGCAGCCTTACCCTCGACGATGGCTCGCGCCTGATACTCGGGCCCCAGACCCGCGTGGACATTCTCATAGAACAGGACCGCAGGCGGCTGCGCCTGTACCGTGGCGAACTGTTCGTGCAGGTCGCTGCAGACCCTGCGCGCCCGTTCGAGGTCGAGGCGGCCGGCGGGCACATGCGCGCACTGGGCACCGCCTTCGATGTACGCCGTGACGGCGAGCAGGTGCGGCTGGCCGTTACCGAGCACAGCGTGCGCACCCAGGTGGCAGCACAGCGCCTCGATATCCGTGAGGGCCAGGCGGTCGACTTCGACCCGCACGGGCTGCAGGCACCGTTCAACCAGTCGGCCGAGACCACCCTGGCCTGGACGCGCGGGCGCCTGGTGTTCGACAACCGTGCGCTGGGGGACGTAGTGGCTGAACTGTCGCGTTATACGCCCGGCCTGCTGCTGATCACCGACGAGCGCCTCAAGCGCCTGCCCGTGACCGGCGTGTTCAGCACCGAGGACGTGCAGGCGCAGTTGAGCCTGATGGCCAGGACCTTGCCGTTGAGCGTCACGCGCTGGCCGGGTGTGACGCTCATCGGCACGCGCTAGAACGTACCGCGCAGGGTCAGCATGAAATTGCGCGGGTCACCGTAGAAGTTGTTGTACATCGAGTTGCCCACGGTGGCGTAGTAGCGCTTGTCGAACAGGTTGTTGGCGTTCACGGTAGCCGTCCAGTGCTCGTCCACCTTGTACGCCAGGCTGCCACTCCAGATCGTGTACCCGGCCTGCATGAACTTGTAGGGCAGGTACTCACCGTCGAACTTGCCACTGTCGGGGTTGTAGGTGGCGGCATCACCGCTCTTGGACGTGCGGCTCTGCGAGGTGGCGCCCGCCCCGAGCGTCCAGTCCTGCAGCGCCCCCGGCAACTGATAGGTGCCCCACACCTTGAACAGGTGCTTGGGCGTGACACCCTCGAAGGTGGTGCGCGAGGCGTCGCTTTGCTTGTCGATGGCATGGTTGTAGGTATAGCCGGCCATCAACTGCAACCCCGGCGCCACTTCGCCACTGACTTCGGCGTCGAAGCCCTGGCTGATCACCAGCCCCTGATTGGTGAAGCAGCAAGACCCGGTGGCGATCGGCTGGTCCTTGTACAGCGGGTCTTCGATGGCCGCCCCTTCCTGCTCGATCCGGTACACGGCAAACAGCGTGTTGACGCGGCCCTCGAGCAGTTGGCCCTTCAAGCCGATTTCATAGTTTTTCGAGGTACTGGGATCGAGCGGGGCATTGGACGGCCCCTTGGTCGAGCCCGACTGCGGGGTAAAGGTCTCGGCGTAGCTGGTGTAGGCCGTCCACTGCTCGCCAAGGTCGTAGGTCAGGCCTGCATAGGGTGTGAACTCGCCGCTTTCGCGCTGGGTGCCGGAGCGTGACCGCCCGCCTGCACCGGTGAAGAAGGCCTGGTTGTTCTGGTAGGTGAAGTCGGCCACACGCCCTCCCACAATGACCTTCATCTCGTCGGTCAGCGCCAGGCGCAGCATGCCATACAGCGACTTGCGAATCTCCGGCAGGTACTGGTTTTTGGTCAGGTAGCTGCCTTGGTCTGCAGGTGGCGTGCGCCCACCCAGGTCCAGCGGTATGTTGGCAATGTAGCCGGTACGCTGGATCACCGAACCCACCGAATGGGTGTAGTCGACCCCGCCCAGCACATCATGTCGCCGATCGAAGGCGTCGAAGCTGCCTTTGACATAGCTGTTGAACGACTTGCGCACGCTGCCACCCGTGTTCGGGTAGTTGTACCAGGCCGGGCCATCGCCCGTGTCGGGGTCAACTCCACCGAAGTAGTACAGCCCCGATGAGTCGCGGTCGATATCGACGTAGCTCACGTCGGTCGTCAGCGACCAGTCGGGGGTGAAACTCTGCTCGACTTTGACGTAGGCCTGGGTGGTTTTTTCCCGCACGGTGTTCCAGTTCGAGGTGAACGCGGTGCGCCGCGGCAGCTTCAGGTCGGCGCCGCTGGTGTAGCGTGGCAAGCCACTGAAGTTGGGTACGCCGTCGTTGTCCTGGTAGCTGCCGCCCAGCGTCAGCGTGGTGTCGGGGCTAAGATCGAACTCCAGCGAACCGTAGGTCAGCGAGTTCTGCGTGTCGCCATAATCGTAGAACGCCTTGCTGTCCTGATACGCCATGCCCAGGCGCCCACGGATAGCTGCGCTGTCGACCAGCGGGCCAGTGACATCGAACTCGCTGCGGTAGTTGTCCCAACTGCCGGCAGAGGCGGCGAACCTCACCTGGTTGTCGTGCAGCGCGCGCTTGCGTACCAGATTGATGGTGCCGCCGGGGTCGCCCGTGCTGGAGAACAGGCCGTCGACACCGCGCAAGAACTCGACGTGGTCGTACTGGGCCATGTCCAGCTGGCTCAGCGAGCCATAGCCGGCAATTGAGGTGGTCAGTGGCGCCCCGCCGTCGATCTGGGTGTTGGACACCGCGAAGCCACGGGAAAAGAAATTGCTCTCGTTGCCCATCGACGCCTGGGAGATGCCGCCTTTCTGCAGGCTGACACCGGTCATCTTGCTCATCACATCGGTCAGGCTGTTGAGGTTCTGGTCTTCGATCTGCTTGCGCGTGATCACCGAAACCGAATGCGGAACTTCGCGTACCGAAGTGGCCACTTTGCTGCCGACAGCGGTCACGCCGCTGTTATAGGCATGGGTGTGCTCAGTGCTCTGGGTCAACGCCTGGGCATTGACTGTGGTGGCACCCAGGTTGATGGCCGCAACTTGATCGTCCTGCAGCGCGGCCAGGCTCAGGCTGTCACCGCTGATGCTGGCGGCCAGGCCGCTGCCTTGCAACAACTGCTGCAGGCCCTGTTCGACGACGAACTCGCCATCCAGACCTGCACTGCGGCGCCCTGCCAGCAACTCGCTGGTTACGATCAGGCGCAGCCCTGCCTGGTCGGCGAAACGCGTGATGGCCTGGCTCAGTGGCCCGGGTGCAATCTGGTAGCGCCGCACGGCCTCGTGCGCCACGTCACCCGCCACCGCTACCGGCAAGCCCAGGGCGAACGTACTGGCAGCCGCCAGCGCCAGGTACAGCGCCGAACATCTGAACGGTTGTCGCATTTACGGCTTCCTCTGCTGAATGATGCGTTTGAAAATCAGTCTCAGTGAGGAAGACGACGGCGCGCAAAAACCTGACAACACCAAAGCAAATTTTTTCCGCCCTTGGCCAACCGGGGCACTACGCCGCACGTGCTACTGGCGCAACAGGCCACTTTCGTAATCCAGGCAGCCCTGCTCGGCCTGCGCCTCCAGCAGCTCGAGGACCGCATCAAGCGAAACGCTCGAGGCAATGTTGAGCGTGAAGAAATGCGCCTTGAGCCCTTCCCATGTGCAGCCCATCGCGGTGAGCGTCTCCAGCACTGCTAGCATGCTGTCGTAGCCGGCTGCAAAAAAGATCACCCTGACCGTGCTGTTGCCACTGGGCTTCACCATGGCCTCGAAATGCAGCAGGCCTCGGCGCTGCGGGTCGCCGACACTTCGTCGTGCAGGCACACCTCGTGGCTATAGAACGGAATGTTGCGCACGCGGAAGGTGCCGTCGGGCAGCGCCTCGGCCCACATCCGCTCGGCGCCCACGGGCGGGTAGTCGTCGACGACGTCGAGGTTGAAAACGATTTTTTGCAGGTTGTCAGCGGATACATCCATGAACTGTCTTTCGCTCCCAGCGCCGGCGCCTGACAAGGCGCTCGCAAGCGGCAAAGTCTGACACAGACCACCCGGGCAAGCCACGCATACGCCAGAGCCAGATGATGGGGTAACGCGAAACAGACAGGCGCTGTTTCTGGCTGATCAGCGCCGCACCGATGGGCAATAGTCACTGGGCTTTTCCATCGTTTATCAGGTATTGCCCCCATGATCGCTACCGCATCACCTTCTACCGCGCCTGTTGTGTGCACGCCGGTGCAACTGCGCGCACGCGACGGCTACCCGCTGTCTGCCCGCCGTTACCAGCCGGCGGCAGGCGCCCGCGCCAATGTGCTGGTTGCCGGCGCCACTGGCGTGCAGCAACGCTTCTACCGCCCCTTCGCCCACTATGCCGCCAGCAAAGGCTACAACGTGCTGACGCTCGACTACCGCGGTATCGGGGAATCACGCCCGGCCTCGCTGGATGGCTTTGCCATGTCCTACCTCGACTGGGGCCGCCTGGACCTTGCGGCGGCAGTGGACCTGCTTGCCCAGGACGACCTGCCTCTCTATTGGGTCGGCCACTCCCATGGCGGGCAGGCCATCGGGCTGCTGCCCAATCACGCCGCCATCAGTGCGTGTTACAGCCTGGGTTGCGGGGCTGGCTGGACCGGCTGGATGCCCACCCGAGAAGCACTCAAGGTTCGCGCGCTGTGGGGGGCAGTGTTGCCCTTGATCGTCGCCTGCAAGGGTTACATGGCCTGGAGCCTGCTGGGAATGGGGTCGGACTTGCCGATGGGCGTATACAAGGACTGGAAGCGCTGGTGTGCCTATCCGCACTACTTCTTCGATGATCCTGCCATGGCCTATCTGGCTGAGAACTATGCCAGCGTGCGCATGCCCTGCCTGTTCGCGGCGTCTGAAGATGACCTGTGGGCACCACCGCGCTCGCGCGATGCGTTCATCAAGGGTTACTGCAACGCGCCCGTGACGACCCTGGACATCCCTTCGCGCGCGCACGGCGCGCCGATGGGCCACATGGGTTATTTTCACCGCAGCGCGCGCGCGTTGTGGGGCGAGTTGCTGCAGTGGCTGCACGCGCACGGTGCACCTCACGATGCGCAGGCGTCTGCGCTGGCGCGGTGATGCAGGTACCACGCTTCGATCGGGTACACCGTGCATTCAGGCTTTGCGACCGCTGCGCGCTCGTTCGCTG
>NZ_JAAHBU010000255.1 GCF_010671725.1 Pseudomonas brassicae
TGACCACCCCCGATCGAGCGCGCCCCCGGCGGCGCTTCGCTGGCAAGGCGAGTCGTCGCACCGCAGATCCCACATTTGCTGCAACGCACCATGGCCTGCAGGATCGGCGTTGTCAGCCTTGTTGGTTCGACTCTGGATTTTTGCGGGGGCAGGAGCCTTGGTGGTCCGGCTGCAGATTTCAGTGCGGCCGATGTCCTATTTCGCCGTCGGCAAATGCTCCAGCAAGGTCTTGCACACCCCCGCAATGTGCTCATCCAACAAACCCACCGCACGCTCCACATCCTTGGCCCGACACGCCTCCAGGATTTCACGGTGCTCATGGTCCGCACGCTCCTTGCCCGCCGACAAGCTCATCTGCATGCGCAAGTAACGCTCCAGCTTGTCGTTCACCGAACGAATCAAGCTGACCAGAAACGGCCGCTGCGCCGGCTCGTACAAGCATGCATGCAACTCCCAGTTCAACTCGGCCCAACGCCCCACGTCGTGCTCGCCCACAAACTCCTGGCAAATACGCTCGGCCCGCGCAAACGTAGCCTCGGTCATGTTCGGCACCGCCAGGCGCAACACCTTGTCTTCCAGCAACATGCGCACCTCGAACATCTGCGCCAGCTCGAAGTCCGACAGCCGCGTAACCATCGCCCCACGGTTACGCTGGAACATCACCAGGCCCTCGGCCTCCAGGCGCTTGAGCGCCTCGCGCACAGGGATCTTGCTGACATTGAACTGACGCGCAATGTCGTCCTGGCGGATCGGCTCGTCTTCGTCGAAATGCCCGGCCACGATGGCATCACGCAAGTGCCGGGTAATGATCTCCGAAGTGGAGGGCGTGTTGCCCAGGTCCGGGGCGTTGAGTTTGGGTAGATTCACGGTGGCGATCATTCAGGGGGATTTACGGATATGGTATACGAATTATCCGCAAACGTTCGGCTCCGATGACGACCTGTACCTATCCGTAACTGACTACACGGTGTCGCTCAGGCACTCGGGGTCCAGCGCAACGCTGCCGATCCGGCACACGGGGCCCTGCATCTTCACGTTGAACGCGGCGTCGAGCTCGATGTGGATCGTGCCACCTGGCATGTGCACCGCGACCTGGGCATCCACCCGCCCCAGGCGATGTGCAACGGCTGCCGCTGCGCAACTGCTGGTGCCGGACGACAGGGTGTAGCCCACGCCACGCTCCCAGCTGCGTACCTCGAGGTTGGCGCGGTCTGTGACCCTGACCAGTTGCACATTGGTACGTTCGGGGAACACTGCATGGTGTTCGAGCAGTGGGCCCAGACGCCGCGCCAGCGCCTCGTCGGGCTGGTCGACGAAGACCACGCAATGCGGGTTGCCCATCGACACCCGGTGTGCCTGCAGTTGCTCACCGCCCACAGACAGCGTGGCGGGCTCATCGAAGCGCGCCTGGCCCATCTCGATCGATACCCGTGCGCCATCGTCGAGTACCTGGCTGATCACCACGCCCCCGGCGGTGTGTACCTGGAACGGCTCGCTGCCGACGTGGCCCTGGTCCCACAGGTGGCGTGACAGGATACGCAGGCCGTTGCCGCTTTTCTGCGCCTGCGAACCATCGGTGTTGTAGATCGTCACCCCCAGCGGATCGCCGCTGAAGTGCGGCACCAGAATACCGTCCGCGCCCAGCCCGCGATGGCGGTCGCAGATGCGCACGATGTGTGCGGCCGGCAGCTCGAACGGCTGGTGCCCGGCGTACACCAGGTAATCGTTGCCGGCAGCGTGGTACTTGATGAAATGCATGGGGGGCTCCGTTGTGAATGGCTTTTTTACAACGATAGCCTGCCTGACTCAACCAGGGTCGAAGCCGTCTCCCGACAAGCTCTGTCCCAGATGGGCGAGCAGGGTACTGACCTTGGGTTGCGCCTGGCGGCTGGTCAGCCATGCCAGGTGGATCGGCAGGCCCTGGGTGGCCAGGTGCGGCAGTACCTGCACCAGGCTGCCTTCTGCCAACTGGCGCTTGATCAGCCAGGTGGGCAACTGGGCAATGCCATACCCGGCCAGCACCGCGCTGACCTGGCCTTCGGCATCGCCCACGGCCATGCGCGCCGGCAGGGTTCGACGTTCGGTGTGGCCGGGCTGGGCGCTCGGGAAGTGCCACGGCCCGACCAGCCCATCGTTGAGGCCGTAGACGATGCAATGATGTTGCTCCAGCGCGCGCGCGTGCAGCGGTGTGCCGTGCTGCTCAAGGTAGGCCGGGGCGGCACACAGCACCACCCGCTGCGAGCCCAGGTAGCGGTGGCTGACGCCGGTGGGCCACGCCTGTGGGCCGCCGATGCGCACAAACAGGTCGATGCCCGACTCCACCGGGTCGACGAATCGATCGGAGAAGGTAATGTGCGGCATCAGCAGCCCATGTACGCGCACGCAGGCGAGGATGGCCGGCAAGGCATGCAGACGCCCGAAGGCGGCAGGCAGGTCGATCCGAACGCGGCCACGCGGTTGGCTGTCCTGGGGGTTCAGCGCCAGCTCGGCCTCTTCAAGCTCGGCCAGCACACCGCTGCAGGTACGGTAGAACGCGCGGCCGGCCTCGGTCAGCGCCACGCGCCGGGTAGTGCGCTCGAACAGGCGCGCCTGCAGCCGGGCTTCGAGGCGTGCCACGCTCTTGCTGACTGCCGACCCCGTCAGGTTCAGCCGCTCGGCGGCGGCCTTGAAGCTGCCCAGGTCTGCCACACAGACAAACACGTCGATGCCCTTGAGGCGTTCTGAAGAAAACATGTGCCGTCCTGATTGCTGAATTACATTCACTTTACTCGGTAAAACATGTCGCCAATACGCCAAATATTCCCGAGTAAGCTGGTGTATCGCTTTTCTCGACAGGTGTTCAGCATGCACGATTCAAAGCCCACCGTTCTTGTCACCGGCGCCACTGGCCAGATTGGTGGCGATACCTTGCGTTTCTTGCAGGATGACCCCTCCATTACCCTGGTCGCGGCGGTGCGCTCGCCGGCCAAGGCGCAGCCGTTCGAAGCCCGCGGCATACGCACCGTGATCATGGATTTCGACCTGGAGCACACCCTGGCGCCGGCGCTGTACGGCGTCGACCGGGTGTTGCTGGTGACCGGTTACACGGTGGACATGCTGCGCCAGAGCAAAGCGTTTCTCGACAGCGCCAGGCACGCCGGGGTCGGGCATGTGGTGCACCTGGGCGCCTGCGGCGATGATGCGGCGAGTATCGGGCACTGGGCCTGGCACCAGTTCGTCGAGCGCTACATCGAGTGGTGCGGGTTTTCCTTCACCCACCTGCGCCCGGAGTGCTTCATGCAGAACCTGCTCAGCTACGACGGCACCCAGGCGGTACGCCAGGGGGTGATCGCGCAATACACCGGCGACACGCCGTTCAGTTGGGTGGACGGCGAAGATGTGGCGCGGGTGGCGGCGCAGGCGCTGTTGCACCCGCAGCGTCATGCGGGGCAGACGTATCGCTTGGGTTACGACGTCAAGTCGTACTGCGAGGTGGCACAGTTGATGAGCGAAGTGCTCGGCCAGCCGTTTCGCTATGACGCGCAGTCTCCCGACGTGTTTCTGCAGAACATGCGTGCGGCCGGTGCAGAGATGGCCTACATGCGCTGTGTGCACGACAACTTCACGCGCATGGCGGCGGGGGCGATCCCCGGGGTTGACCAGGTGTTCGACAACTTCCAGGCCATCACGGGGCGCGAGCCGGTGCGCTGGGTGGATTTCGTACGCAAGCACAGGGGCGCGTTCGCGTACTGATAGATACACACATGAATTCTTTGTCTTTACGGTAATCACTATAAAAAATTGGAAATTTTCCTCATAAAAATACAATAGTGTATGTTTGTTCGCGACGCGATCAGCGTAGCCATACACAACAAAAATGAGGCATTTTCCTATGTTCGGGTTGAGACATTTACGCATCAGTACCCGCATCACCGTGCTGGTGCTCGGCATTACCCTGTTTGTCGTCGTGCTCAGTGGCTGGCTGGGGCTGACACTGCACCGGGCCCTGCTGCAAGAGAAAATGGCCGGGGTTGGTACGGCGCTGGATACCGCGTCCAACCTGCTGGCCCACTATGAGCAGCAGGCACGCGAGGGGCACCTGAGCACGCTAGAGGCGCAGCGTCAGGCGGCGCAGGTGGTCAGCGCCCTGCGCTACCTGGGCGACAACTACCTGTTGATCCTCGACCTTGAGCACCGCATGGTCATGCACCCGACTACGCCGGCCCTGGTCGGCAAGCCGCTGGCGGATTTCAAGGACGTCAACGGCAAATTGTTCGCCCGTGAGATGGTGGCCTCGGCCAGGGAGCGCGGCCGGCTACCGTCGAATACTGGTTCCCGCGGGCAGGTTCGCAGCAGCCCGAGTACAAGGTTTCAGAGGTTGCGTTGTTCAAGCCCTGGGGCTGGGTGCTGGCCAGCGGCATCCACCCGCAGGATGTGCGCAGTGCGGTGAACACCGTGCTGTTGGCGCCCGCGTTGCTGGTACTCGCGGCCTTGGTGCTGGTGGCACTGTGCGCCGTGCTGCTGATACGCAGCATTACCCGCCCGTTGAACGACACCGTGCGTGCGCTGGCGCGTGCGACCGACGGCCAGACCGACTTGACGTTGCGCCTGCCCACTGCGGGCAACGATGAGCTGACCCAGGTGGCGCACAGTTTCAACCGGCTGGTGGAGGCTGCGCACCGGGTGACCCGCAGCATGGCCCAGGCCAGCCAGCGGATCTCGAGTACCAGCAGCAGCCTGGGGCAGGTCACCGAGGCTGCGCAGCGCAGCATGCACGCGCAGCAGCAGGAGACCGACAGTGTGGTCGCGGCCATGAGCCAGATGGTCGGTACCGTGCAGGCCGTTGCGCACAATGCCAGTGTTGCCGCGACCTCGACCCAGGACGCCGAGCGCCAGGCAGGGGCGGGTGGGGTAACGGTGCGAGAGGCGGTACAGGCGATCAGTGCCCTGGCCGAAGCCTTGAGCCAGAGCCGGAGCATCGTGGACCAGCTGGCCGTTGACGCGGGTCATGTCGGGCACGTACTGGAGGTGATTACCGCGATTGCCGAACAGACCAACCTGTTGGCGCTCAATGCGGCCATCGAGGCGGCGCGGGCGGGCGAGCATGGGCGTGGTTTTGCGGTGGTGGCGGACGAGGTACGTACCTTGGCCAGGCGCACCCAGCAGTCGACGCTGCAAATCCAGCAGATCATCAGCCGGGTGCAGGCGGGCGCGGGCCAGGCGGCGGCGCAGATCGGTGCCAATGTGGAGGCGGCGCAGCAGCCCGTGGCCGCGTCTGTACGGGCCGGGCAGGTGTTGGAACTGATCACTGCGTCGGCGTCGACGGTCAGCCAGATGACCTTTCAGATCGCCAGTGCTGCAGAGCAGCAGGCGGCCACGGCGGATGAGATCAACCGCAGTGTCACGCGGATTCACGAGGCGTCCTCGGTCAGCGCGCAAACGATCGAGCAGACGCGTCAGTCGTGTGAGGCGTTGCGGGTATTGGCGCAGCAGTTGGAGCAGCAGGTGGGGCAGGTGGTGACCGGGTAGTACGGACCAGGCAGGCGTGCAGACGCCCCGGCAAGCCGGGGCGTCATTGCAACGGCCGGGCGTTACCAGAGTGCCAGGGTGTAATCGATGTTCACGCGCAACTCGTTGTCATCGCGAAACGATGCGCTCGGGGCAAAATCGTTGCGGTACCAGGCATGGCGCACACGCAATGCGACGTTCTTGAACGTGCCACTCTGCACCACATACGACAGCTCGATGTCCTTCTCGCTCTCACTGCGCCCACTCCCACCCAGCGCCGTCGGCAATTCGATGCGACTGCCGTCCAGGTAGCGCAACATGCCCTTGAGGCCCGGCAGCGCCATGCCCGCAAAGTCGTAGTCATAGCGCACCTGCCAGGTACGCTCCCTGGGGTTGAGGAACTCGCTGCTCAACGCCCCTTCGCTGACCACCATCGGCTCGGAACCGGCAATGTAGGGCATCGCCGTGTCACCGCTCAACTGCATGTAGCCCAGCCCCAGGCTGTGTGCGCCCAGGCTGTAGGTGCTCATCAGACCAAAGGTGCGGTTGTCGACCTTGCCCGCCTTGGCCGGCCCGTCCTCGCCACTGACGTGGTAGCGCACATCGGTTTTCAGGCGTCCGCCGCCCAACGGACGGTTGTCGATGAAGCCGACGAAGTTCTGGCGATACAGGTCTTCGAGTTGCGCGTGGTAGTACTTGAGCACAAGCGCATCGGACCACTGGTAGTCACCGCCTGCATAACTGAAGCTGTCCGACTCGGCCGCCCCATTGAAACGCCGGTTGGGCGATGCCAGGGTCATCTTCTGGTAGTCGGTGGAGTCGCGCTGGTTCATGCGGTCAAGCCGGCCGCCGACCAGGGTCAGCTTGTCGATGTCCTGGGTCTTGAGCTGTGCTCCACGGAAGGTCTGCGGTAACAGCCGGGTAGGGCTGGCGAACAGGATCGGCAGGACCGGCGCCAGTGTGCCGCCGTGCAGTTCGGTCCTGGACACTTTGACCTTGCCGGTCAGGCCCAGCTCCGAGTAGTTGTCATGCGGCTCGCGATCCGCCGGGTCGAACGGCAACAGGCCGGTACCGGTACGCCCGGCGCTGGAGTCCAGCTTGAGCCCGAGCATGCCTTGGGCATCCAGGCCGAAGCCGACGGTGCCTGGGGTATAGCCCGAGGTGAAGCGCAGGATGAAGCCCTGCGCCCATTCGCGGGTGGCCGATTGCGCCGAGACGCCCTTGTAGTCGCGGTCGAAATAATAGTTGCGTGCCGTCAGGCTGGCTTTGCTGTCTTCGAAAAAACCCTGGGCCAACAGCACAGGGCTGATGCTGCACAGGGTGCCGAGGGCCAGGGTGGTGTGAACCCGCTTCAGAGTGCTCATGGGGATTGCCTTGTTTTTATTGTTGTTGTGAGGGTTATTCAGGGGCATGCAGCAGCACCCACTGCTGGTCCTGTACCGTGACCAGCGCACGGGCACGCTGGTCGTGGCCGAAGTGATCGGTAGCGCTCAGGTTGTACACGCCATGGGTACCGACCACATCGCGGGTCTGTTCGAGCTGGTCGCGCAAGTGCTGGCGAAATGCGGGCGTGCCAGGCGTGGCGTGTTTGAGCGCGGCCGGCACGGCGGCCTCGACCAGGCGCATGGCGTCATACAGGTAAGCGCCAAAAGGCGACAGGCTGTTGGCGCCGTACTGTGCCTGGTAGTTCTGGGCGTACGCGCTGGCGATGGCCTTGGAGGGGTGGCCGTCCGGCAGCTTGTCCCACACCACCACTGGCCCGACCGGCAGGATCGCACCGTTCAGGGCCTTGTCGCCAATGCGCAGGAACGCGCTGTTGGCCGCCCCGTGGGTGTGGTAGATCGTGCCCTTGTAGCCCAGGCGGCGCAGCTCGGTATGGGGCAGGGCGGCCGGGGTGCCCGTGGCGCCGATCAGTACGGCGTCGGGCTTTTTGCTCATGACCTTCAGCGCCTGGCCACTGACCGAGGAGTCGGTTCGGTTGAAACGCTCGTCGCGCACCAGCTCGATGCCCGCAGCCGGTGCCATCGCGCTCAGCACCTTGTGCCAGTCTTCGCCCCACACATCGTTGTAGCCGATGTAGGCCAGCGTCTTGACCCCGTTCTGCTGCATATGCTCGATCAGCGCCTGGGCCATCAGGGCGTTGGTCTGGGCAACGGTGAAGATCCAGCGCTGCTCGCCCTCGGCCGGGGCGAACGGGGCCAGCGCGATCTGTGCGGTACTGCTCTCCTTGGCGATCTGTGCCACCGCCGCCGAGGTAGGAACGGTGGTTGAGCCGATCAGCAGGTCGACACGCTGCTCGCTGACCAGCTTGCGCGCGTTCTTGGCGGCAGCAGTGCTGTCGCTGCCGTCGTCCAGTACCACGTATTTCACCGCCTGGCCGGCGATCTCCTTGGGCAGCAAGGCGACGGTGTTGCGTTCGGGAATACCCAGCGAGGCGCCGGGGCCGGTGGTTGAGAGAATCACGCCAACGGTCATGTCGGCCTGTGCAGCGGCCGACAGCGAGGCAAGCAATAGCAAGGGAAGAAGAGGTTTCATGCAAGCTCCGTATATTGTTTTTATGGTGTGGCAAACGCTGTGACGCAGCGCTACGTGCCGGTAGCGCGGTTGACCTCCGTGGTGCTGCTGGCGGGTGTGCGGCCCAGGTAGCTTTCGACCACCCGAGGGTTGTCGGCCAGCGCACCGGCGCTGCCCTCAAGCACGATTTCGCCGACCTCCAGCACGTAGCCGTAGTCGGAAATCTTCAGCGCCGCGCGTGCGTTCTGCTCCACCAGCAGGATCGACACACCGCGCTGACGCAGTTGTTCGAAAATCGTGAAGATCTCGCCGATCACCCGCGGCGCCAGGCCCAGGCTCGGCTCGTCGAGCATCAGCAGGCGCGGCTTGGCCATCAGTGCGCGGCCGATGGCGAGCATCTGGCGCTCGCCGCCAGACAGCGTGCACGCGGCCTGTGCGCGTCGTTCGTACATGCGCGGGAACAGGCCGAAGACTTCATCCAGGGTCTGCGCGTGGTCGCGAAAGCCGCGCCGGTGGCGGCTGAACGCGCCCAGGCGCAGGTTGTCCTCGACACTCATCAGGCCAAACAACTCGCGGCTTTCCGGCACCAGCGCCATGCCCTTGTCGATGCGTTGGGCCACGTCGTGGTGGGCCTGTAGCGGCTGGCCCGCGTAGGTCACCTGGCCCTGGGAGGGCAGCAGGCCGATCAGGGCGGCCATCAGGGTGGTCTTGCCCGCACCGTTGGGGCC
>NZ_JAAHBU010000256.1 GCF_010671725.1 Pseudomonas brassicae
CCACAAGGGGCAGTGGTAATCCTTACTGCTTCTGTTCGGCCTGCGGGTCGTAGACGCGCGTCAGGTCGCCGCCCAGGCGGAAGCTCTTGAACGGCTGCATTTCGTGCTTGCGCTTGAGTGCATCGGCGTCGCACTGATACAGGCTGCACCACGGCTCCAGCCACGCGTACTTGCTGTCGACCTTCAGGTCGCCCATGTCCTGCTTCTGGCCATTGCGTGCCTTGAACGCACTCGGGTCCCTGGACCCCGATAACACCCGTTCACCCAGGCGCTTCAACGCGCCGTTGTTTTCCGGGCGTAGATCCACACCATTGGCCTGGGCGAAGCTTGCGATCATCGCCAAGGGCGGTAAGGCGTAGTTGTGGTACGCCAGGGCGCGTTGCTTGCGCTTCATTTCGTTGGGCAGGAAGCCCTGCGCATCGACCTGGTTGGCCCCCACGCGGTACTCCTTCACGGCCCAGTCGAACAGGTCGCGCCGGTCGGTCGCGACGGCCGTGGCCATCACCGACCAGGCCGCCCAGTAGGAGTGGTTGTTGATCTTTTCCAGCGGCAGGTCGCTCCAGTCCTTGACCGTCTGCTCGGCCAGGCGCGCAAACCATTTCTCGATCTGCTCGGCCTCGGCCTGGTGCGCCGCCAGTGGCTGGGAATGGGAGAACTTCAGGCGCAGGTAGGCCGAACTCATGCTGCCCAGCGCCCATTTGCGCATCGACTTGCCGGTGTGGTTGTAGTCGGTGGACATCAGCGCATCGGCGCGCGCCCAGGTGCCCAGCCACTGCAGGGTGCAGTCCAGCTGCTGCGGGCGGCCGTCACGCATGTACTGCATGACCTGCTTGCTGACCCCGCGCTCCAGCGTGGTGATGTCGGCGGTGGAGTCGCGGAAGGCTTTTTCGGAGACCTTGTTCAAGGTCGCGCGGGCCTTGTCCGAGCCTTCGTACTTGCTGCGAAACTGCAGCGAGCCGGTATAGGGCTGCGGCACCGCTTCACAGGTGAAATCGTTGGGGCTGGTCTTGGGGTTCTCGATCCCGGCGTAGTAGCCCTGCGGCGGGACCAGGCCTGCCGCCTGTGCACCCGCGCCGAACAGCGCAAGGGTGAGCAGGGCAGGGGTGGCGATGCTACGAAAGTGGCTCATGTGCGCCTCACAGTCCGGCGTGCGCAGCGCGCTGCGCGTTGCCGGCGATTGGGTTGCGGGTACAAAGCGTGGCCTTGACCTTCTGGCTGCCGCTTTGCGGGCCCTGCACTTCCACGGCGAGCAGGGTCTGGTTGGCCCAGTCTTCGTCTTCACGCAGCTGGAAAGCGAAGCGGCCATCGGTGTCGGAGGTCTCGGGTTTTTCGATCTTCAGGTCTTCGTGACGACCATTGAGGTACCACAGGGTGGCCTGCAGGGTCTTGACCGAGGTGTCTTCGAAACGGATGTCGAGCTGGTGGCGGCCATTGACCAGGTCCTTGATCACGCCGTTCTTGCCGTTGACCATCAGCTCGTTCTTGCCCGGCTTGAGCGAGGTGCTGGCGCTCATCTGGGCCGGTTTGCCTTCGCAGCCGTTGTCGAGCAGGGCGAGCATCTGGCGCCAGATGGTCTCCTGGTCCAGGCGGTACAGCGGCGAGAACTCCCAGATGAGGATCTTCGGCGGATTGTTCTGGAATTCCTCACTGCCCAGGTACTGGATCATCGAGCCTTCCAGGCCGCCACCGGGGAACGCCACGTTGAGCACGTCGGCGCCGATGTACTGCTGCAGGAAGCCCGAGAAGTTGTAGTTCTTGCCGCTGTGGCTGGTGCCCACCAGGGTGATCTGCGGGTTGCCCGAATCGCCGAACAGGTCGTCGCCGCCACTCTCGCCCTTGGGCTCGGTGACGAACTGGTCCATGTACTGCACCGCATAGCTGGTGCCGCACAACTGGCCGGCGACGTTGTGCAGGGTACCGGTCTTGCCCATGCGCCCGGACTTGTGGCTTTCGAACTCGCGCTTGGGCACGTCGGCGAAGGCTGGCATCTTGTGCACCGTCTCGGCCACGATCTTCGCTGCACGCTCGGCACCGTAAGGGGTCCAGTGCTGGTCGCCACGGAAGTAGAAATCCTTGCCTTGCTGCGCGGCCGGCAGCTGTTCGTTGGTCAGCGGCGACAGGTCGGGCACGTTGTAGCCCATCTTGCTGAAGCGCCCGAGCATGGCCTGGTAGTTGCCCAGGGCCTTCTCGTAGTTGAACGCAGCCTTGTCGGCGGGGTTGAGCATGTTGCGGTTCACCAGGCCACGGGTGGGCTGGTACACCACCACCAGTTCCACGCCACGTGCCTTGAAGGCATCGTGCACCTGCTGCAGGCGCTTGTAGCCGGCCGCGGTGGTGGTGAACTCGGTGCGCAGGTCTTCGCGGGTACGGAACAGCCAGTCGCCCTGGGCTTGTACCAGGGTGGTGAAGTTCTGCTGGTAGCGCGTGGTGTAGCGGCTGGCGTCGTGGGCTTCGGGGCACAGTTGGCAGCACGGCTCGGCGGTGAAGCGCGGTGCCTGCACGTCATCGGCGCGCACGCCGTTGCTGATCGCCAGCAGCGCGGCACTCAGGCCCAGCAGTTTCATCAGGTGTGGGGTCATGTCAGGTTTCCTCAATCCGCCATTTCGGTCTGGCGTTCGACCGGGTCGATCAGTACGGCTTTGCCCTGGCGCACCATCAGGTCGAGAATCTCGTCCTGACGCTCACCCAGCACTCCGGAAAAACTGATGCCGCTGGCCTTGCTCGGCGCCAGCATCGACACCCGGTACAGCTCCACGCTCAGCGGCGAGTCGATCGACAGCGGGCCGCTGCCGTTGGCCGCCAGCTCGCCACGACCACGATCAGCGAGACCTTGGTGTCGAAGGGGTCGAGGTCGATGTCGCGGTCGGTATCGGACAGGTCCTTGATGTGCCCGTACACGCCCACCAGGCCGTTGGCCATGGCGAGGTTCTCGTACAGGCGGATGTTCACGCTGTTGCGCACGCGAATGCCGTGGCGACGGTTGCTGATCACCTTGTTGCCCCAGATCAGGTTGTCGCCGCTTTCGTACAGGGTGATGCCGTCGGTGTGGTTGCGGTAGATCTCGTTGTAGGCAATCAGGTTGTTCACGCTGTTGCGGTCGATCACCACCCCCGAGAGCTTGTTGTCGTAGCTCTTGTTGTGGATGATCCAGCTGTCGTTGACCTCGCGTGAGACGATGATGCCGTGCTTCTTTTTCGTGCCGTGCACGGTGTTGCCGGCGATGATCAGGCGGTGCGAACGGTCATGCGGGTCGATGCCGTAGACGATGTTGTCGCGGTAGGTGCTGTCCTTGACCACGAAGTCGGCGGTCTCGTAGCAGTAGAAGCCGTACCACATGTCGCTGAACTCGGAGCCGAGGATCCAGCCGGTGGGTTCGGCGCGGTTCATCTGCCTGGCCATGTTGGGCGTGTACTGCGAGATGCTCACGCCGTACGACTTGCTCTTGGCGTAGCCGAAGCTGGCCATCTTGCTGTTGACGATGTAGGTCTCGGTGCCGCCCCACGCGAGCAGGAACGGGCGGAATTCATCGGGCTTGCGGAATGTCGCGGGGCCGTTGTCCTTTTCACGCCAGCCGGTGACGCGGGTGTCGCTGACAAACAGCTTGCCGTCATTGACGATGAACGATCCGCCTTCCTGGGACAGGCGCAGTTCCTTGACCTTGGCGTCGATCTCCAGCACGCCCTTGTGCCCGACCACGATCGGCAGCCGCGCCAGGTATACGCCCGGCGAGGTTTCGCGCAGGTACTGGGCGGGCACGCGCTTGCTCAGCTCGGTGAGGTCGACATGCCCGTCATCGATGAAGATCGCCTGCGGAATGCCGTGCTGGCGCGCCACCCATTCGGCCATCTTGTTGTCGCCGCCGATGAACTCCTTGAGCGCATCTTCCTGCAGCATGCGGCGCACCGTGACCTTGCCTTTGTGTGCACGCTGGATCTTCGCCTGCACGGCCTGGGCAGTGAAGCCGGTCAGGTCCGGCAGGGTCGGCGGGGCGATCTGCAGCGGCTCGATCGGCGCGCTGCTTACGGTGTAGGTCTTGGCCTGTTGCAGCTCTTTGGCCACGCTGGCGGCCGGCAGGCCGTTGGCCAGGGCGATGCTGCTGGCCAGCAGCAGGCTGCCGGCAAACAGCGTGTTGAGCGGGTGAAGGTTCATATCAATGCACTCCAGGCATCAGAAGCGCCAGATCACGTCGACAAAGGCGCGGTGCATGTACGCGTCCGCTTCCTTGCCGTAGGCGTCGCCCGGCTTGAACACCCCGCCGCGAAAGCGCACCAGCGCCGACGGTTCGTCGATCGACTGGCTCAGCGCAGCCGGTAGCAGGCCCTGCTTGAAGTACTTGGTGACGACCAGATCCATCTCCTGGCCCAGGTCTTTCTCGCCCTGGATCAGCGGGCGATTGATGCCGCCGTCATCGACCACGGCATTGATGCCGCTGCTGCCGATGTTCTGCTTGCCGTCGACGCGCCAGAACTTGTGGTACACCAGGCTCGCATCGTAGTCGTCGCGCAGTTGCCAGGAGGTGAACAGGGTGGCGGCCTGCAGGTTGCCCAGCTCGCCACGGAAGGCTTCGCCGAAGCGGTGCACGCGTGAGCGGGTGCCGGTGAAGTTGGAGCGGTTGCTCTCAAGGCCGGTCTGTTCGAAGTTGCCCGAGCCGTCGCTGCCACCGCCGCCGCTGCCGCGTGCATAGGCCGCACCGACCTGCCAGTTGGGGTCCAGGCGCAGGCGGATGCCCAGGTCGGTCGCCCAGGCATTGACGTCGCCACTCTGCTTTTGCGTGGCCAACTGGTCGCCGTTGGCCAGGGTGCGCGAACTCAGGCGATCGCGGTCGCCGCCCAGCCAGGTGACGCTGCCCCAGTAGTTGACGGGGTTCTGGTTGCGCCAGTTGTAGGCATCGCTGTTGGCCTCCAGGCCCAGCCAGGTGAGGTCGCCGTTGCGGGTCTTGTCGAGCGGGTCGATGATGTTGCCCGGGTTCTTCAGCTTGCCGTCGTCGTGGGTGTGGTGGGCGCGCAGGCCGACCCAGTGGCCGGGTGTCCATTGCGCGGCGACGTCACCGTAGACGTGCAGGCGGTCCTTGTCTTCGGGGGCCAGCTCGGTAAGGTCGGTACGGTATTCGCTGAAGCGTTGCGCTACACCCGCGTTGGCGCGCAGCAGGGTGGTGTCAAAGGTCCAGTTCAGCGCCTCGATATTGGTGTCGCGCCACATGCCGTCGTCATTGCGCAGGCGCTGGCGGCCAAAGCGCAGTTGCTCGCCGGGGTAGGCGGTGAAGCCGCTGTAGCCGACCCAGAATTCGCGCATGGCCAGGTAGCTCTTGTCCGGTTCGCGACCGTTGGCACGGCGGGTCTCGACCTGGCTGTCGTCGTCGGCCTGGCGCAGGGTATCGGTGTCGATGATGTCGGTGGCGGTGACGGCCTGGCCCATGGCGTAGGCGCTCCAGTTGCCGCGCTCGCCGTAGACCCACGGGCGCAGGTCCAGGCCCAGGCCGTTGACGTCGCCGCCGGAGCGGGTGCCCAGGTCGCGGTCGTCCTCGGACTGGCCGGTGGCTTTGACTTCCAGGCCGAAGTTCTTGTCAGCGGTCATCGCTGCCAGGGTCGGGCACGACCAGAGCAGGGCGAAGCCCAGGCCCAGGCCGGCTTTCATCCACGGGTTGAGTGTCATAGGGAATCCTCGCCGTCTTGTTCGGTGGTGTCCTGCAGGGCCTGCAGGGCCAGGGCGCCGGGGCCCTGACCCATGGCGCCACGGGCCTGGCGCTCCTGTTGCAACAGGCGTTGGGCCTGGGCCTTCTGCGGGGCAGAGAGCTGCTGGTCGAGTTCGCCGGCCATGGCTGCCGATTGCTCGCTGGGGTTGGCCTGCGCCAGTTGTGCGAACACCCAGGCGCTGACCAGGTCTTGGCGAATGCCGTGGCCTTCGCTGAACAGTTGGGCCAGTGCATAGTCGGCGCTGAGCTGGCCGCCACGGGCGGCGTTGAGCAGGTGGTCGACGGCTTTTTGCGGCTCGACCTGGCCCAGGTAGCCGCGCCGGTAGAGCTGGCGAGGTAGTAATGGGCGCTGATTTCATCGGCGTCGGCGGCGGCCTGCAGGTGCGTCTCGGCTTTTTTCGCATCGGCCGGTACGGCCTTGCCTTCGTAGTAGAGGCGCCCCAGCAGCAGTTCGGCGCGAGGCTGCGCGGCCTCGCGGCCCTTGTCGATGTAGCCCATCAGTTGCTCGCTGTCGCCCAGTTCCGGGAAGCTGTAAAGCAGCTGCGCGAGGCTGACCCAGGACGCTGGATTGTTCGGTGCGACCTGTTCGAGCAGGGCCTGAGCGGTTTTCTCGTCGGTCTGGCCCAGGCTTGGGTCGGCCAGCACACGGGCCACGCTGTCGACCCGGCTGGCCGCTACGGCGCCGCGCGCGTAGGCAGCCTTGAGCTGTTCGAGCAGGGCGGCCTGCTGTTCGGCCTGGCCGCGTTTCTGGTACACGCTGGCCAGTTCCACATAGCAGATGTCGGTGCTGGCCAGCGCTGCCTTGCAGATGCGTTCCACATCATCCAGGTGCTGGTCGTAGGTGTTCTGGGTGCGGTACAGCAGCACCTGGGCCAGGCCCGCCTCGGGGTAGCCGGCGGCGCGCCATTGGTCGACCTGCTGCTGGGCGTTGATGTCGGGGAAGCTCTGCGGGTATTGCAGGTAGAGCATGGCCAGCGGGATCAGGGTGTTGCTCTCGCCAGCGGCGAAGGCTTTTTTCAGCAGGCCCTGGGCCTCCTTGCGCTCGGCTTCGCTGCTGTCGGGCTTGGCCACCAGCAGGCGGCCCAGGCGGGCCTGGGCACGCGGTGAAATCTGCGCGGCGGCGCGGTAGGTGGCCTCGGCCTGCTTGAGCTTGGCCGGGTCGCGGGTTTCCACCTGGATATCGGCAAGGCCCACCTGGGCCTCGCTGTAGCCCAGGTCGGCGAGCTGCTGGTAGTTGCGCTCGGCCAGCGCGGTGTCGCCACGCTTGAGGGCTTCGTTGGCCAGGCGCTGGTCGGGCAGGCCGGCGCAACCGGCCAAGCTGACAGCCAGGGCCAATGCACCGATTCTAAGCGCTTCGCTGGCTTGCCAGCGAACGAGTGCACAGCACTCGCCGGGGTGTTGGATAGTCACCGGCATGTCCTCTTCAGAGCCCACGGGCCACGGCTTTGTCGATCAGCCAGTCCATCGACGGGCCACGGTCGCTGTTGACCGACACCGGGCGCCCGGCCAGCTCGCTGGGCATCGGCGCGTCCGGCTTGATCTGCACGCGAATGTCCGACGACAGGTCGTCACTGTTCAGGCTGGTGCTGCTGACGATCCGGCCCAGGCGCGTTTCGTCTTCACCGGCCACCTGGAAGTTGACGCGGGTACCAGGCTGCACTTCGTCGAACTGGCGGTAACTGAAGCGTGCCTCGATGACCGGGTTGGTGGTGCGCGGTATCAGCTGGAAGATCACCGCGCCCTTGCTCGCATACTGCCCGTCATCCACCAACTGCTTGGCCACCACGCAATCGCAGGGGCTGGTGAGGGTGCCGCTCAGCTGCTTGCCGAACAGTTCCTCGACCTTGGCCGGCTCCAGTTGCTGGTCATCCAGGTGGCCCTTGAGCATGTCCAGCATGCTGGTGCTGAACGAGGCCAGCGGTGCGCCCTTGACCACCGGGCCGTCGAGCTGCACCAGGCTTTGCACGGTGCCGTCGCGCGGCATGGTCACATTGGTGGTGGGCACGCTGACCACGCCGGCTTCGGCATGGCTGACGAAATACAGGCCGTACACCGACTTGGCGATGAAGCCGAAGGCCGCCACACCGACCACGAACACGCCCAGGCTGAAGGTCACTGCCCGCAGGCGGCCGAAGGCGCTCAGGGCACCGCTGTTGTCCTTCTGCTTGCGCGCCTTGGTGAAGTTGTCGCGCTGCAGGGTGCTGAGCACGTCGCCGATGCTGATCAGCTCGCCCGACAGGTGCGAGGTGATGATGTGGCGCAGGGTGGCGATGTCGCGCTGTTCAAGGTTCTGGAACTGCACGCCGGTGCGCCCGTTGGCGCTGTTGTACGAGCGGATCTGGAACTCGATGTCCATCGCCAGGCCGAGGTTGTCGACCACGAACTGCAGGCGCCCGCGCACCACTTCGCCGACGGCGAGCGGGTGCTTGGCATGGAAGCTCAGGCCCCCGGCCGAGAGGTCCTCGACCTTCACTTCGAGGGTTTCACGGTTGGCCCCCAGGTAGCGCAGCTTGGCAGGGATCTTGACGCGGGCGTGCTGGCGCTGGGCTTCGGACTCATGCACGACATTGGCATTCACGGCGGTATTCATGGCGATATGTTCCTGTTTAATCCGTTGGGCTGCGGCTCACACGACCATGAACAGCACAGCGATGAAGATGCTGGCTGCCGAGAAGGTCATGGTCCGCGAAGACCAGGTGTTGAACCATTGTTGAAAGCTCGCGAGGTCGCGTTTGAGTGCAGTGGGCTGGCGCGTCCAGGACTGCTTGTCGAGGCGGAAGAACACGTAGATCTTCATGATTGCCCCGACGATCTGGTTGTAATAGAGAATCAGCGGGTAGGCCGGGCCGATGGCATGCCCGGAACACATCAGCATCAGGGTCAGGATCAACCGCGTGATGCCGATCCACAGCAGGTACACCAGCAGGAACGCCGGGCCGAACTTGAGGCTGGCGATCACTGCCACGGTCAGCCCGAGCAGGCTGGTCCACATCGACACGCGCTGGTCGAACAGCACCACGCTGGTGAACAGGCCCAGGCGGCGGATACCCAGCCCCAGGGCACGGGAGTTCTGGCGCAGGTTGTTGCCGTACCAGCGGTACATCAGTTTGCGACTGGCCTTGAGGAAGCTTTTTTCCGGTGGGTGCTCCACCGTGTTGATCGCGGCATCGGGCACGTAGAAGGTGTCGTAGCCCAGGCGCATGAGGCTGAACCAGCTGGACTTGTCATCGCCGGTGAGGAACTTGAAGCGACCCAGGCGCCAGTGCTGCAGCGAGTCGTTCTCGACGTCCTTGATGAACTCGGGGTTGGTCACCACGGCGGCGCGGAACACCGACATGCGCCCGGTCATGGTCAGCACGCGCTTGGACAGGGCCATCGAGCACATGTTGATGTGGCGCTGGGCGAAGCGCAGCTTGTGCCATTCGCTCATGATGTAGCCGCCACGCACTTCACAGAATTCGTTGGTGGTCAGGCCACCGACATTGGGGTAGAGCTTGAACCAGGGCACGGTCTTGGCCACCACGCCTTCGCCGAGCACGGTGTCGCCGTCGATCACGGCAACCACGGCGTTCTCATCCGGCAGGTGGCGCGAGATGGCGCGAAAACCGAAGGCCAGGCCGTCACGCTTGCCGGTGCCGGCGATGCGCACGAAGTCCAGCGCGACACGCTCGGGCGGGTTGTACTTGGCCCACAGGCTCTTCACCAGCAGCTCGTCGCTCATCTCCACCAGCGAGCACACCACGGTGGTCGGGTAGCCGCAGTCGATCGCCTCGCGGATCACCGAGCTGTACACCTGGGCGGTGGTCAGCGCGTCGATGCGAAAGCTGGTGACCATCAGGTACACGTGGGACGGGTCGGCCGCGCTGCCCAGCTTGCGCACCTTGCGCCGCAGCAAGGGGTACACCACGTAGAGGAACAGCATGCCGCGCACAAAGTGCGTGGCACCCATCGAATAACGCCAGATACCGACGGCGCCGACGAGGAAAATGAAGTCCTTCGAGTCGGGGTCGAAAATGGTCTTGGGCAAGGCCAGGGCAATCAACATGAGCAGGCTCACGTAGAACAGCCAACCGGCGACCTGTAGCAGGCCGTGCTTGAGCCTTTGCATGTTCTGCATCCGTATCGAATGAAAGGGAAGGCGGTGCTGCACGGGGCTGGGGCGACCCCGTGCAGCGGCTGCCGTTACCAGCAGATACCTTCGGTGCGGCTGGTCGGGCAGGTCGGCTTGCGCATGAAACCGACCAGGTCGATGACCTGCTTGCCGGCCGGGGCTTGCTGCGCCAGGGCGCGGAACTTCTCGTCACGGTTGCCCAGCACGATCACGTCGGCATGCTGGATGACCTGCTCGAAGTCGGCGTTGAGCAACGACGAGACATGGGGGATCTTCGACTCGATGTAGTCCTTGTTGGCGCCGTGCACGCGGGCGTACTCGACGTTGCTGTCGTAGATGTTGAGGTCGTAGCCCTTGCCGATCAGGCGTTCGGCCAGTTCCACCAGCGGGCTTTCGCGCAGGTCGTCGGTGCCGGCCTTGAAGCTCAGGCCGAGCAGGGCGACCTTGCGCTTGTCGTGGCTTTCGATGATGTCGAAAGCGTTCTGCACCTGCGACTCGTTGCTGGTCATCAGCGAGTTGAGCAGCGGTGCCTTGATGTCCAGGCTGCCGGCGCGGTAGGTGAGGGCGCGCACGTCCTTGGGCAGGCACGAACCGCCGAAGGCAAAGCCCGGGCGCATGTAGTACTGCGACAGGTTGAGGGCCTTGTCCTGGCACACCACCTCCATCACTTCACGGCCGTCGACACCACAGGCCTTGGCGATGTTGCCGATCTCGTTGGCGAAGGTGACCTTGGTCGCATGCCACACGTTGCAGGTGTACTTGATCATCTCGGCGACTTCGATGTCCTTGCGGATGATCGGCGCGTCGAGTTCTTCGTACAGCGCTTGCAGCACGTCGCCGCTGGCGCTGTCGAGTTCGCCGATGACGGTCATCGGTGGCTTGTCGTAGTCCGCGATGGCGGTGCTTTCACGCAGGAACTCCGGGTTGACCGCCACGCCGAAGTCGACGCCGGCCTTCTTGCCCGAGCAGTCTTCCAGAATCGGGATCACCACGTTCTTGACGGTGCCCGGCAGCACGGTGCTGCGTACCACGATGGTGTGGCGGGTGGCCTTGTCACGTAGCACGAAGCCGATTTCGCGGCACACCGACTCGATGTACTCCAGGCCCAGGTCGCCGTTTTTCTTGCTCGGTGTGCGACGCAGATCATCGATACATCGCTGTCACGGATGGCCTGGGCGAAGTCGGTGGTGCCCCGCAGGCGCTGCTGGGCAATGCCCTGTTGCAACAAGGCTTCGAGGCCCGGTTCTACAATCGGGGATTTGCCCTGGTTGATCAGGTCGATTTTGGTCGCGCTGACATCCACGCCGATGACGTCATGGCCTCGAGCGGACAGGCAGCCCGCACAGACTGCACCTACATAACCCAAACCAAAGATGCTGATACGCATCGCATTCACCTCATGTGTTTATCATGCCGGCGCACAACTACGCGCCAGACCGGATTGGTTGACCAGCAAATTCAGGGTGCACGCAAGTGTCACGGTTAAACCGATACACTGCCGGCAGGCATAATTAAGTTGGAGTGCAATAAGAATAAGCACTCAAGTTGGCAGCCAAAGGCCATTTAAATTGGGTATTAACCCTGGACGGTAGCCGTCTTTATTGCAGTACCACACTGCCAGTACTGCTGTGCTTGTTATTTCAAGTGGATAAAATCCTATGAAATCAACCACTAGGACGATTTTTAAGGGTGCTTTCTCCTGGTTTGAGGTACGTCTCAGGTATGCCTGTTACGCCGTCAAAGGTAGGTGGGCAACTTCCCAATACTGTCCAATTGTCATGTAGGTCATCTCTCACAATGTTTCGTTCAAGAATCGTTACGGGTGGTATGAGCGGCGCTTGAGGGGATAAGTTCCTGAGCCGCCGTGGACGCGCTGAAGGATTTTTTTAATATTTGATCTGCGGTCGATACTTTCACTTTGATAGCACACGGCAGTTTCGTCCCGTGTCCACAGGGCAAAGTTGTGATGAGATGTTTTTATGCCAGCATGAAAAAAAATTTCAGGATATTTCGTCAAAAAAGGGCGAACGGTCTTATGACGTTTTGGTGTCGGCGGGGGTGTGTCGGTTTTATGGCGCCTGATGATTGGCGTTTTGGCGGGGTTGTGCAGGGAATTATCAGGCGCCTTCGCTGGCAAGC
>NZ_JAAHBU010000257.1 GCF_010671725.1 Pseudomonas brassicae
TTCTGGGCGCTGATCACCCTGTACATCTGGGCCGCCCCCACCACCTGCACTACACCGCGCTGCCCGACTGGGCGCAATCGCTGGGCATGGCAATGTCGCTGATCCTGCTGGCACCCAGCTGGGGCGGCATGATCAACGGCATGATGACCCTGTCGGGGGCCTGGCACAAACTGCGTGACGACCCGATCCTGCGCTTCCTGGTGCTGTCGCTGGCGTTCTACGGCATGTCGACCTTCGAAGGCCCGATGATGGCGATCAAGACCGTCAACGCCCTCTCCCACTACACCGACTGGACCATCGGCCACGTGCACGCCGGCGCCCTGGGCTGGGTGGCGATGATCACCTTCGGCGCGCTGTACCACATGATTCCCAAGGTGTTCGGTCGCGAGAACATGTACAGCACCGGCTTGATCAACCTGCACTTCTGGCTCGCCACCATCGGCACCGTGCTGTACATCGCCTCGATGTGGGTCAACGGCATCACCCAGGGCCTGATGTGGCGCGCGACCAACGACGACGGCACCCTGACCTACTCGTTCGTGGAGGCGCTGGTGGCCAGCCACCCGGGCTTCGTGGTGCGCTTTGCCGGTGGCGTGTGCTTCCTCACGGGGATGCTGCTGATGGCCTGGAACATGTGGCGCACGGTGCGCGTGGCCGACCCCAAACTGGCGCTGGACAACGCACAGCTGGCCTGAGGGCATCGCGATGAGTGAATGGCTATATGGCGTGTACTGGGTGGCTGGCGTGGTGTTCTTCTACCTGATCACCAGCGCCTGCCTCAAGCGCCACAGTGACGAGGTGGATGACCAGGCCAGCCTGATTCCGTTCGCCGATGACCCGCCCGTCGCACGACGGGTCGAACAGGCGATCGGCCGGCCGGTGCCGCCGAGGCGCCCCAGGCGTCGCTGAACGCTTGAAACCGCCGGGGCTGCGTGCAGCCCCGGTTTGTCACTGCGGCGCAGGCTCCACGTCCTGGAATGCCAGGCCCTGGCTGCCACTCACCTGCCACGGGTTCGCCCCACCCGTCTCGCTGAAACGGATATTGTCGAAGCGCGAGTCCTTCAGGCCATCGATCTTGGCCTTGGCCGGGCCACTGAAGCGCACACGCTCGAATACCAAGCCCTGATGGTAGGCATCGTGCTGGCTGTCGCCTTTCACTTCGATGGCTGCCATCTGCGCGTTCTCGACGCTCACATCACTGACCCGCACATCACGGAACTGCCCCGGTATGGTCGAACGCTTGTAGTCGAGCTTGGCGTTGGGGTCGTTGTAGTCGAGGGTAAAGATGAACGCCTGCTTGACCGTGTTGCGAATCGCCGAATCACGGAAGATCACATTGCGCGCCCCGCCACCCATGAAGTTGGTGCTCTTCATGCGCAAACCGGCATCGGTACCATCCGACACGTTGTCTTCAGCCAGGATATTCTGGATCCACGCCCCGGTATGGCTGCCCGCGACCACCATGCCATGGCCCTTGCGGAAGTAGTTGTTGAAGATCCACGCGTCTTCCTGGGTCTTCTGGTGCACCGCGTCGGCACGGTGCCGGCCGCAAAATTGACGCAGTCGTCACCGGTGTCGAAGAAGTTGTTGAACACCATGGCACCGCGGCTGTTGGCGAACTCGATGCCGTCGCCGTTGTTGGCGTCGTAGGTCTTGTGCGTGGTGTTGGCCATGACCACGTTCTCGGTTTCCAGGTTCATGATGCCGTGGTAAGCCGGGTTGAGCACGGTGAAGCCGCCGTAGAACACGTTCTTCACGTCGCGCAGCGTGATCAGCGACGAGCGCATCTGCCCGTAGGCGTCCTTGACATTCATGCCCTCGGCCACCGCGCGCTCGACCTGGGCCTTGGCCAGGATGCCGTCTTGCATGTAGCGGGTATTGTCGCTGGCCAGATATACCGGCAGCACCTGGCCCCGCTCATCCTGCACATCGGCGCTGCGCTTCCAGCCGTTGCCGTCGATGGTGCCCTTGCCGACAATGCGGATGTTCTCGAATGCCTGATGCTTGCGTGGGTCACGCGGCAGTGCGTTGATCAGCGAGGCCGGGCGCACCGTGGTGGAGTACGGGTACTGAATGTAGCCGTCACGCGGGTAGTCCTCTGGACGCTCGGAGCCGAGCAGGGTCGCACCCTCGGCGATTTCCAGGGTCATGTTGCTCTTGAGGTACAGCGCACCGCTTTTGTAGGTACCGGCTGGCAACAACACTTTGCAGCCCACGCTGCAGGCGTCGATGGCGCTCTGGATGGCCGCCGTGTCGAGGGTGGTGCCGTCGCCCTTGGCGCCGTGCTTTTTCACGTCGAACAACGCCGGCACAGGGGTGGTGCGCTGCACCACCACGGGGCTGTCGGCCGACTCCTTGCCGTCGCTGCCTACCGAGCGCACGGTGAAGCGATACTCGGTATCGGGCGCAAGGTTCTGCGCGGTATAGCTGTGGATACCGATGCGGTGATGGAAATTCTCGGTGTCCTGCTCGTAGAAGCGGTCGATGTAAGGCTTGGCCGGTGACACCTGGCCGTTGTTGACATTGCTGGAGCCCAGCAGCTTGCCGTTGAGGTAGACACGGTAGTCGTCGATATCGGCGTGATCGGCCGGTTTTTCCCAGACCAGAATGATCTGTCGATCGTCATAGGCCAGGGTTGGCACTTGCACCTTGGTGGGCGCATCCAGCGCCCACAGCGGCAGGCTGCAGCCCATGGCCAGCGCGCCAAGTACCGCGCGCGCCAAGGGAGTCTTGGGCAGAACAACAGCAGGGTTTGCATACGGCATGTTTTTATTTTCCTTGTTTTTGCCAGTCATCACGCCACGCCTGTGTACCCGGGCCCGAAGGCTCAGGCACCCAGCGCGGCTTGCTCGAGGTATTGGCTGCGGTTGACGAACGTCTCACGCGGCATTTCCCTCACATCCATGGACAACGCCTCCACATCCGGCAGCAAGGCGACCAGCGCCGCCAGGGTAGCCGAAGCAAGGCCGCGGCGCTGCTCGGCGCTGCGCCCGGCGAACAGGTACAGTGCCACGTGCACGAACTCATCCTGGGTGGCGCCGCAGCGGTAATGTTCGAAACCGTTCAGGCGCGCCTTGATATCACCCGGCTTGAACAGCCCGCTGGCATCGATGGCATCGTGCACGGCCGCCAGCAGGGTCTGCTCGCCGACGCGTCGGGCCAGTTCGGCGGGGCAATCGATAATGCAATGGGGCATGGTGAAGCTCCTCGGTCAGGTGACTGGCGCCGGGTTGAACAGCGTCAGGTCGTTATGCAGGCGATGGCGCTCGGCCCAGGTGCGCACCTTGCCGCTGGCCACGTCCAGGTAGAGCTGGAAGATTTCCCAGCCCAATTGCTCCAGGCTCATCTGCCCGCTGGTCACACGGCCAGCGTCAACGTCGATCAGGTCGGGCCAGCGCTCGGCCAATTGCGTGCGCGTGGCCACCTTGATCACCGGGGCCATGGCCAGGCCGTACGGCGTGCCGCGCCCGGTGGTGAAGATGTGCAGGTTCATTCCTGCGGCCAGCTGCAAGGTGCCGCAGACAAAGTCGCTGGCCGGGGTGGCGCAGTATTGCAGGCCGCGACCGGTCACCCGTGCACCCGGCGCGACCACCCCGGCAATGGCGCTGCTACCGGACTTGGCGATCGAACCCATGGCCTTTTCGACGATATTGTTCAGCCCGCCCTTCTTGTTGCCGGGCGTCGTGTTGGCACTGCGGTCGGCCTGACCACGCGCCAGGTAACGGTCGTACCAGTCCATCTCGCGGACCAGTGCCTGCGCCACATGGGGGGTGGCAGCGCGCGCGGTCAACAGGTGAATGCCATCGCGCACCTCGGTGTTCTCCGAGAACATCACGGTGGCACCGGCACGCACCAGCAGGTCGGCGGCCACGCCCAGCGCGGGGTTGGCGGTGATGCCGGAAAACGCATCGCTGCCGCCGCACTGCATGCCCACCACCAGCTCGGCAGCCGGTACCGGCTCGCGGCGGCGCTGGTCGAGTACCTGCAGGCGCGCTTCGATCATCTGCAGGATCTGCTCGACCATGCCGTTGAAGCCAGTGCCGCTGTCCTGCAGGCGGAACAGCCAGTCGGCCTCGTCCTGGCCGGCGGTCAGCGCATCGCCAGGCATCAATTGCGCAGGCTGCAGCTTCTCGCAGCCCAGGCCGATCACCAGCGCCTGGCCACCCAGGTTGGGGTTGCGCGCCAGGTTGTGCAGGGTGCGGATCGGAATGATCGCGTCGGGCGCGGTGATCGCCACGCCACAGCCATAGCTGTGGGTCAGCGCCACCACGTCGTCGACATTCGGGTAGCGTGGCAGCAGCTCGCGACGGGCGCGCTCCACGCAGTGTCGAGCACACCGGTGACGCACTGCACGGTGGTGCTCACACCCAGAATATTGCGGGTACCCACGCTGCCATCGGCATTGCGGAACCCGTCGAAGGTATAGCCATCCAGTGGCGGCAACGGCTCAGGTATGTCAGTGGCCATCGGCAGGCTGTCCAGCGCCGGCGCGTCGGGCAGGCTCAGCAGTTGCTCGGTCACCCAGCGCCCACGTGCGATCGGCACCAGCGCATAGCCGATCACCGTACCGTAGCGCAGCACCGGTTGTCCTTGCGCGATGTCTTCAAGCGCCACCTTGTGGCTCTGCGGGATGGCCTCGGCGGCCACCAGGCCGTCGACAAAGCACCCGCCCGCCCCTACGCCCTGCTCGTTCACCACCACCGCGACGTTGTCCAGGGCGTGCAGGCGAATATGGCGTGGGGTGTCCTGATGATGGATCAAGTGCATCGCAATCCCTCTCACGCTGTGCGGCCTGTCCGGTACGGACAGGCCGCGCGCGATCAACCGATGTAGGTGGTCTTGACCGTGGTATAGAACTCGCGGGCGTAGGTGCCCTGCTCGCGCGAGCCATACGAGGAGCCTTTGCGACCGCCAAACGGCACGTGGTAGTCGACCCCGGCGGTAGGCAGGTTGACCATCACCATGCCGGCCTGGGAGTGGCGCTTGAAGTGGTTGGCGTACTTGAGCGAGGTGGTGGCGATGCCTGCCGACAGACCGAACTCGGTGTCGTTGGCCATGGCCAGTGCTGCCTCGTAGTCGGCCACCTTGACCACACTGGCCACCGGGCCAAAGATCTCTTCGCGGCTGATGCGCATGTCAGGGGTGCAGTCGACGAACAGGGTCGGCGCCAGGAAATAGCCTTCGGTTTCGCCCTTGACCACTTCGCCACCCGACACCAGACGTGCACCTTCGGCCTGGCCGATGCGGATGTACTCCAGGTCTTGCGCCAGCTGTGCCTTGGATACCACCGGGCCGATATCGGTACCGGCCTGCAGGGCCGGGCCCACGCGGATCGACTTCATGCGTTCGACCATCGCCTCGACGAAGCGCGGGTAGATGCCGGCAGTGACGATCAAGCGGCTGGAGGCGGTGCAACGCTGCCCGGTGGAGTAGAACGCACTCTGCACGGCCAGTTCGACAGCCACCTTGAGGTCGGCGTCATCCAGCACGACCTGCGGGTTCTTGCCGCCCATTTCCAGCTGCACCTTGGCCTGACGCGCCACACAGGCAGCAGCGATGCTGCGCCCTACGCCAACCGAACCGGTGAAGCTGATGCCGTCCACGCGAGCGTCCTGCACCATCGCGTCACCGACCACGCGGCCGCTGCCCATCACCAGGTTGAACACGCCCGCCGGGAAGCCTGCGCGCGAAATGATCTCGGCCAGTGCCCAGGCACAGCCCGGTACCAGGTCGGCCGGCTTGAACACCACACAGTTGCCGTAGGCCAGGGCCGGGG
>NZ_JAAHBU010000258.1 GCF_010671725.1 Pseudomonas brassicae
TCGTCTTCGATGCGCTGGTCGAGGTCGGCCAGCTCGTCGCGGTAGGCCGGGTCGGCCGCCAGGCGGTCGGCACGGTCTTCGAGGTAGCGCATGATGTCGCGGCTGAGCTGCTCGGTGCCTTGCTTGGAGATCGCCGAGATCACGTAGACCGGGCCTTCCCACTGCAGGCGCTCGACCACGCCCTTGACCCGCTCGTCACGCTCGTCGTCCATCAGCATGTCGGTCTTGTTCAGCACCAGCCAGCGGTCACGCTCGGCCAGCGACGGGCTGAAGCGCACCAGCTCGTTGACGATCACTTCGGCGGCATCGGCGCTGCTGCTTTCATCCAGCGGCGCCAGGTCGACGAGGTGCAGCAGCAGGCGGGTACGCGCCAGGTGCTTGAGGAAGCGGATACCCAGGCCGGCACCTTCGGAGGCGCCCTCGATCAGGCCGGGGATGTCGGCCACCACGAAGCTCTTCCAGCGGTCGACGCTGACCACGCCCAGGTTTGGCACCAGGGTGGTGAACGGGTAGTCGGCGACTTTCGGCTTGGCGGCCGAGACCGAACGGATGAAGGTGGATTTGCCGGCATTGGGCAAGCCCAGCAGGCCGACGTCGGCCAGCACTTTCATTTCCAGTTTCAGGTCACGCTGCTCGCCCGGCTTGCCCGGGGTGGTCTGGCGTGGCGCACGGTTGGTACTGGACTTGAAACGGGTATTGCCCAGGCCGTGCCAGCCGCCCTGCACCACCATCAGTTTCTGCCCGGCCTTGACCAGGTCGCCGATGACTTCCTGGGTGCCGGCGTCGATCACCGTGGTGCCGACCGGCACACGCAGGATCAGGTCTTCGCCCTTCTTGCCGGTGCAGTCGGTGCTGCCGCCGTTGGAGCCGCGCTGGGCTTCGAAATGGCGGGTGTAGCGGTAGTCGACCAGGGTGTTGAGGTTTTCGTCGGCAACCATGTACACCGAGCCACCATCACCACCGTCGCCACCGTTGGGGCCACCGTTCTCGATGAACTTCTCGCGACGGAAGCTCATGCAACCGTTACCGCCGTCACCGGCTTTGACCTTGATCGATACTTCGTCAACAAACTTCATAAAAACCGCCTCTCGTCAGCTGGACGAGCTGAGTGACACAAAGACATAAGGCTCTTGCAAAAGTGAGCGCGGCGGCCCCCGTCAACGACCGAAACACCAGCGCCGGCAGCCCATACAAACAGCTTTGCAAGAGACTCACCCCACAAACGAAAAAGCCCCGTCGCAAGACAGGGCTTTTCCAGCGATCGCGCGATTACTCGGCGATGACGCTTACGTAACGACGACCGAAGGCGCCTTTTACTTCGAACTTGATCTTACCCGCGATCTTGGCGAACAGGGTGTGATCCTTGCCCATGCCAACGCCGTAGCCAGCGTGGAATTGGGTGCCGCGCTGACGCACGATGATGTTGCCCGGGATGATAGCCTGGCCGCCATACATCTTCACGCCAAGGCGTTTGGCTTCTGAGTCGCGACCGTTACGGGTACTACCACCAGCTTTTTTGTGTGCCATGAGTTCAATTCTCCTAGTGAGGAATTAGGCTGAAATTAAGCCTGAATACCGGTGATTTTGATCTCGGTGAACCACTGGCGGTGGCCCATACGCTTCATGTGGTGCTTACGGCGACGGAACTTGATGATACGCACTTTGTCGTGACGACCTTGCGAGATCACTTCAGCAACGACAGTGGCGCCAGCAACGACTGGAGCGCCGATGTTCACGTCGTCGCCATTGGCAACCAACAGAACGCGGTCGAAGGTCACGGATTCACCAGTGGCGACTTCCAGTTTTTCGATTTTCAGGTATTCACCTGGGGCGACTTTGTACTGCTTGCCACCGGTAACAATTACTGCGTACATGGGTATTTCTCCGATAATCCTGCTCACCCAGCTCTTTATAGGAAGAGTATTGGCTGGCATGGCTGCATAGGGCTGGAACGGCCCAGTGCAATTGCGTAAGGCAGGTGCTGCCCAGGAAGTTCAGGGTGCGCGATTGTACGCAAGCCAGCTTTGCCTTGCAAGTAGGCCCATTGCCCCCACGGCCAGTGCGCCTTGACACGCCGGGACCCGCAACCTAGCATGCCGCGCAACCCTTATGGAGCACCTGTGGCCGATGCAACCCCAAGCTTTCTACCGTGCGGTAGCGGACGACTTCAGCGCCGTTGACGAGATCATCAAGAAACAGCTGACTTCGCGTGTGCCGCTGGTATCGAAAATCGGCGACTATATTACCTCGGCCGGGGGCAAGCGTCTGCGCCCGCTGCTGGTGTTGCTGTGTGGCAAGGCCCTGGGCCGCGAAGGCGACGACCTGCGCCTGCTGGCCGCCACCATCGAATTCCTGCACACCGCCACCCTGCTGCATGACGACGTGGTCGACATGTCCGGCATGCGCCGTGGCCGCTCCACCGCCAACGCCCTGTGGGGCAATGCGCCGAGCGTGCTGGTGGGCGACTTCCTGTACTCGCGCTCGTTCGAGATGATGGTCGAGCTGGGCTCGATGCCGGTCATGCAGATCCTCTCCAAGGCCACCCGGGTCATCGCCGAGGGTGAAGTGCTGCAGCTGTCGCGCATTCGCGATGCGAGCACCAGCGAAGAGGTCTACATGGAGGTCATTCGCGGCAAGACCGCCATGCTGTTCGAAGCGTCCACCCACAGCGCCGCGGCGCTGGCCGGTGCCAGCCCGGAGCAGAGCGAAGCCCTGCGCACCTTCGGCGACCACCTTGGCGTGGCCTTCCAACTGGTCGACGACCTGCTCGACTACAAGGGCGATGCCGAGACCCTGGGCAAGAACGTCGGTGACGACCTGGCCGAAGGCAAGCCGACCCTGCCGCTGATCTACACCATGCGCGAAGGCACGCCCGAACAGGCGGCGCTGGTTCGCCAGGCCATCCAGAAAGGCGGCCTGGAAGACCTCGAAAGCATCCGTAACGCGGTCGAGGCGGCCGGTGCGCTGGACTACACCGCGCGCATGGCGCGTGACTATGTGGCCCGCGCCATCGCCTGCCTGGACCTGCTGCCGGCCAGCGAGTACCGCGACGCGCTGATCGAACTCAGCGAGTTCGCCGTCGCCCGTACGCACTGATCCCCTCCCCCGGCCCATCGCGCGATGGGCCTGTTTTCCTCTGCTCGGCAAAACCCTATACAATGTGGGTTTTCTGCACGTATGCCCCGAGGAACCGTAGTGAGCACTTTGCCACCCTGCCCCAAATGCAATTCCGAATACACCTACGAAGACGCCAGCCTGCTGATCTGCCCCGAGTGTGCCCACGAGTGGTCCGCCAGCGGTGACGCCGAAGCCGCGAGCGATGAGACGGTGAAGAAGGATTCGGTAGGCAACGTCCTGCAGGACGGCGATACCATCACCGTGATCAAGGACCTCAAGGTCAAGGGCACCTCGCTGGTGGTCAAGGTTGGCACCAAGGTCAAGAACATCCGCCTGTGCGATGGCGACCACGACATCGATTGCAAGATCGACGGCATCGGCCCGATGAAGCTGAAATCCGAGTTTGTGCGCAAGGTCTGAGACCTGCTGTTGCGGGGCTGCGCTCGCAGCCTCGCCCTTACCGCCGAGCGGTCATTGCAAGAAAAATCCAATAGTCGCTTGCTATTTTGATAATAAGAATTATTCTCATTGAACGCTTTCAAGGAGAATAGCCATGACTTATCTGATCGACGCCTGGCTTGACCGCCCCCATCCCTACCTGCGCATCCTGCACCGCGAAACGGGCGAAGTGTGCGCCGTGCTTGAAGAAGAAGCACTGGGCGAACTGCGCGACAGGGCGACCTGGACCTCAGCGGTTTGAGTTCGAGTGAGCCAGTGGTGCTCAAGGAACTGGTGCGTAACCTGTTCCTGTTCTGCTACGCCCGGGCCTTGCGCCCTGGGGGTGGAGCGCAATGGAACTGAAAGCATCGCGGGTCAA
>NZ_JAAHBU010000259.1 GCF_010671725.1 Pseudomonas brassicae
CTTGCCAGCGAAGGCGGCACCGCAGCTCTCGCGCCCTACACCAGCTCGGCCCGGCGCAACTCGCTCTTGAGGTACGCATAGTAGATCGGCCCCGCCACCACCCCCGGCAAGCCGAACGCCGCCTCGAACACCAGCATCGCCAGCAGCAACTCCCACGACTTGGCCCGGATCTGCCCGCCCACGATGCGCGCGTTGAGGAAGTACTCGACCTTGTGGATGACGATCAGGTAGCCCAGCGCCGCCATCGCCACCCAGATCGACAGCGACAGGCCGACGATGGTGATCAGCGTGTTGGACATCAGGTTGCCGATCACCGGCAGCAGGCCGAGCAGGAAGGTCAGCACGATCAGGGTCTTGGTCAACGGCAGGTGCACGCCGAACAGCGGCAGCACCACCGCCAGGAACACCCCGGTGAACGCAGTGTTGAGCAGCGAGATCTTGATCTGCGCGAACACGATGTTGCGAAACGCCTGTACCAGCAGCGACAGACGCTCGAACAGCGCCCCGGCCAGCGGCTTGCGCTGGGTCAGGTCAGGGATGCGCTGCAACGCCACGATGGCGCCCAGGATCATGCCGATCAGCAAGGTCACGAACATGTGCGCCGCGCCCTTGCCCACCAGTTGCAGGTCTGCCAGGTGGGTCCTGAGCCACTCGCCGATGGCCACCTTGAACTCCGCCGCACTGGCCGGCAGGTAGGCGTCGATGAACGGCGGCAACTGCCCGCGTGCCTGGTCGACCAGCAGCATGAACTTGTCCAGCGACGCACCGGGGTTTTCCGCCTCATGCAGCAGGAAGCTGATCGCCCCGGCGAACAGCAGGGTCAGGGTGCTCACGATCAGCGTGCCGAGCAACGCCACCGCCAGCCAGCGCGCGCGCTGCCCGGCAATCAGGTGCTGCAGTTTGGGGGTCAGCATGTTGACCAGTTCGAACACCAGCAAACCGGCCAGCAGGCTCGGCAACAGCTTGAGCGGCAACACCAGCAACAGCCCGGCGAACACGATGATCCAACTCGCCAGGACGACTTGGCGCTGGGTAAAAGTCATACAACCTCGACAGGGTGAAGGACAGCAGAGACGGCAGTCTGCCAGCCTTCACCGGGCAGGCATAGAGGCACGCCGGGCGCAGCGCGCTGGTATTGCCCGGGCAATCTTTCTATGATGCCCGCCCCCAAAGGAATGGCGCGCCCCGGGCGCAGGTCGCTGGAGCGCGAATGCGAGCAAAGGATATCCTCGAAATACTGGTACCGATCTTCTGCGTGCTGGTCGCGTGGCGCGTCACGCCGATCTTCTGGCGCTTTTTCAAGGTCTGGTTCAATGGCATCAGGTACCGCTGCAGCGCCCGCCCGATACGCCAGTTGAGCGAGCAGGAGCGCGAGGCCCTGGCGTTTCTCGGCGGCCCGGCCTACCACTTTCGCGCGCTGGTTGGCGTCACCGACCTGCCCTGGAAGAAGCTCGCCCACGTCACCGGTAGGCGCGCCCAGGTGTATCGCCTGCAAGGCCCCCTGCAAACCTGGGGCTACGCGGTGCATCACTTCGGCGAAGTGCACCGCTGCATCCAGGGCGTGGAGGTGCACATGCCGCTGGAAAACATCGAAGACAAGACCGCACCGCACAACGTGGTCGAGGTGCTGTTCAGCAAGGGCGTTGCCATCATCCTCACCTGCAACGGGCGCCCCAGCCTGGTCGAGACGATGCACCACTGGCAGACCCTGCTGCTGCCGCCAGCTCAAGCCGATGCTGCCAAGCCCCATGCGTAAGTGGCTGCTGTGCGCGTTCGCAGTGCTGCTGGCAGGCTGCGAAAAGGACTTTCTGGTGCTGCATTTCCAGGCGCCGGTGGGCGACCTGTATTACGGCCAGCAGGTGCACTACACCTTTCGCGATTCGATCCGCGGCGTGCTGCAGGCGCGCAACATCCCCACCGACAGCCTGGTGATGGAAATGGACGCGTACAACGACAAGGTGCTGCACCTGCGCCTGGCCGACGACTCGCTCAGCCCCGCGCAACAGGAGGAGATCCGCGAGGTATTCGAAAGCATCCTGCCGGCACGCAACGCGGTCACCTTCAAGCTGCACATGCGCCTGGACACCGACCAGCTACAGGGGCTGGACATCAATCGCCGGCCCACTGGCGCCCCGCCCCGGCATTTCGACAAGGCCGTGCTGCGCCCACTGGAGCTGGCCATCGTGCTGGGCCGCGACTACAGCACGCCGCCGTTTCTCAACACGTTCCTGCGGGTACAGCCCGGCCAGGGCGACGAGATGCTCTGCACGCTGGAGACCTACCTCGCACCGGCACTGCCGTTCAATCTGCTCGGGTTCACACCGGGCGAGCCCGGCGCAGCGGAGCAAGGCCAGCTGCGCGTGCTCAGCCGCGACTTCCAGGCCGCCCAGGTGCCGGTGCAACTGAGCTTCCGTGACGCGGCGCTGCGCCGTCAGCTCGACGCTGGCCACCTGCGGGTGCTGCTTGCGGCCAAGGACTGGACCGATTTCACCGGCCCGGACAAGGACCGCCTGTACTTCGTGCTCGGCGCGCCGCTCCCTGCAACCGGTTCGCCCAGGGCCGATGCGGCCAACATGCACAGCGAGTGCAGCCGCCGCCTGCGCAGCCTGGGGCGCCCCTTCTCGTTCTTCCTCGGCGCCGGGGTGGACCGGCTGACCTATGTGGGGCTGGCGGCCGACGACTGAGCTCAGGCCGCCACGGCGGCGCCGGCCTTGGCCTGCAGCAGGTAGTCGCGAAACGCTTCGGGGTTGTCGATATTGAACCGCGCCAGCCGGCGCGAACCGCTGAAGTCGACGATCAGGCGGTTGCACAGCAGCAGGTTCTGCACCTTGACCTCGGTGACCTCGGCCACCGGCACCGCCACGCGGTAGTGCTTGCCGTCGAAGTAGCACACCTGGTCGCCCTCGACGCTGAGCGTGGTGGCCACGTCCGCACTGCAGAGGATGTTGAACAGGCCGCTGATGCTCAACAGGCCCATCAGGCCGAAGAACAGCACGTCGTTGACGCTGGTCCAGTAATTGAAGATGGCGATGCTGTAGAGGCCGAAAAGGCCAGCGCAGGTGGCCGACACGTAGAACAGCGTGCGTTGGCGCTTGAAGTTCAAGTCCGTTTTCATGGAGATCCCGTGTGTGAAACCCCGAGGGCGCTCGGGGCACGGGATGATGGGAGCAATTGCCCGGTGATTCAAGCGCACCGGCAATTGCTCGCACTGGCGTTCAACGTCGAGTCATTTTTTCTTCAGGCACGTACTCATGAACGCCTTGCGCTCGTCGCCCTTGAGCGCCTGGGTGGTGGCGTCCTTGTTGCAGAAGGTCATCTTCTCCTGCTGGGTCATTGGCTTGGCCGGTTCGGCCTTTTTCAGGCAGGTGCTCATGAATGCCTTGCGTTCGTCGCCCTTGAGCGCCTGGGTGGTGGCATCGGCGTTGCAGGTTTTCATCTTTTCCTGCTGGGCAGTGGCGGCAAAGCCTTGTGAACACATCAGCACACCCAGCAGCAACAGCGGCACACGCAACATTTTCATGGCGTTTTCTCCAGGTTGCCACGCCCTTCGCGCAGCCTCGACACCAGTGTAGACAAGAATTTTTACAGCCCCGCCGCCTTCAGCCGCGCCGCATGCTCCGTGAACAGCCTCACCGGCTGTGCGCCTTTGCCTACAGCCCCAAGCGACTGGTTGACGATGTCCAGGTGGTCGAGCGGGTAGTCGTCACCGATCACCTGGCCCAGGTGCGAGCTGAAACGCCCGACCATGCCGTCGCACTGGCCCGGCTCGCGCACGAAGGTGCGGGCGAACAGCCGGCAGAAGCGGTTGCTGCCATCGAAGCGGTTGCGCCCGCTGTCGGTGATGCCCGGCTGCAAGGTGCCTGACCATGAGTAGTAGCGTACACCGTTGACCTCGGCCGGGCCCTCGCCGCCCCAGGTCTGTGGCAGGCCCTGTGGATAACGCTGGTTGAACCGCGCCACGCCCTCAAAGGTCAGCGCCTGGTGCGAAGCGTGTACATCGATGGGCAAGCCAGCGCCGCGCCAGCCGGTCTCCAGCCAGCCCATCAGCCGCGCCAGGCCGTGCAGCAACAGCTTGAGCACGCGCCCGCGGGCAGTGTGGCCCGGGTAGTGTTGTTCAAGGTAGTCGGCCAGTTCCGAGCCGTGGTTGGGGCCGGCGATGGAGGTGACCGAGGCCACCCATTCCGGGCGTTTGGCCGCCGCATAGCGGGCGGTCAGTGCGCCCTGGCTGTGGCCGAGCAGGTTGACCTTGTCGGCGCCGGTGGTGCGCCGCAGGTCTTCGATGATGCGCAGCAACTGCTCGCCGCGTACCTCGTCGCCGTGAAGGGGCGATACCTGCACCGGGAACACCGTGGCGCCGCCACGGCGCAGGGCCCCGACGATGCCGAACCAGTAGGGGTACAGCACCAGGCGCACGAAACCGAGCATGCCCGGCACCAGTACCAGTGGATAACGCGTTGCAAGTGCTTGCGACGACATGGCGGCACTCCCCCGATCCGTGGAACGAACCCCACCCTACAGGCACAGCACTGGCAACTGCAATCGAACTCCCGGCACGCGCTGCGGTTCCAATCCAGTATCGGGCCACGAGGGCCTCAACGCGGGAGCGAGACCATGTACAAGCACGCCCTGGCAGCACTGCTGGCAAGCGCCACCCTGATCGGCTGCAGCAGCCGCCCGGAAAACCCGGTGGATCATGTGACCTATCGTCACGAGCCGCTGGTCAAGCAGGTCGAGAACGGCATGACGATGCAGCGCGTGATCGCCATTGGCGGCAGCCCCTCAAGCGTGATCGACCTGCCCCATGGCGGCACCTGCAACAACTACGTGCTCAACCGTGATGGCCATCAGCAGCCCTACTACGTGCGCTTCGATGCCACCGGGCATGTGGACAGCAAGGGCTTCAAGACCTGCGAGCAGCGCGAGCAGGATAAAGCGGTGTCTGGCACATAAAACTTTTTGCCGCGCGCGCCACTCACACCCTGTGCACCCGACGCGCCATAAGAGCGTGCCCCCCCCGTTTTCAGCTTGGAGAACATGATGAGCAACGTTGAACTGACCGATGTAAAGACCCTGCGCCAGCGCGCCCGCCAGAACGTCGAGGATGGCGCGGTCACCAAGGGCTACAGCGCCGACCGCGAGGAGATCCTGCGCCTGCTGAACGAGTCGCTGGCCACCGAGTGGGTCTGCGTGCTGCGCTACAAGCGCCATTACTTCATGGCCGAGGGGATCAAGGCGAATGTCGCCGCCGAGGAGTTCCTGGAGCATGCCAACCAGGAGATGGCGCATGCCGACAAACTGGCCGAGCGCATCGTGCAACTGGGCGGCGAGCCGGACTTCAACCCCGACAACCTGAGCAAGAACTCCCACGCGCAGTACGTGGCGGGCAAGAACCTCAAGGAGATGGTGCTCGAAGACCTGGTCGCCGAGCGGATTGCCATCGACAGCTACCGCGAGATCATCCAGTACATCGGTGAAAGCGACCCAACTACCCGACGCATCTTCGAAGACATCCTGGCCCAGGAAGAAGAGCACGCCGACGATATGGCCGATCTGCTCAAAGGTCTGTAAACCGCGCGGCCCCCTTCGCTGGCAAG
>NZ_JAAHBU010000026.1 GCF_010671725.1 Pseudomonas brassicae
GATAATAATCTTGCCGGATACCAGCGCAGTGTGGGTGTTGGTGCCGGAATGGGTTTGCTGGAGGATCTGCGGGTCGATGCGAGGTTCGACGTGGTAAAGACCCGTCGGGTGGACCATGACCGAGGTGGCAGTTTCAGCCTTGTCTACTCGTTTTAAGCGCTGTGAAAAAGGATGTCGCAGCTAGTGCCCTCAAGGCATTGCCTGCAGTTGCTCCTATGGTTTTGTCAACGGCGATGAGGGGCGGTTATCCGCGAGTACACCGCCCGGCTGTGATAGATTCCCGCCCTCAACAAGGAGGGATCCCGATGCGAGTTCTAATCGCGCAACTGCGCTGGTGATGTTGGCCGGTTGCTTGGACCAGGACAATTCCCGGGCAGCGGTAAACAGTGCCATCAAGCATGTCGAATCCGTCCCCACCGTCGCCGATTCACCCGAGGCTACAGTGAAGTCATGGTGGGCGTTGAAGGACGCGAGCATTCCACTGGACCGGGCTATTTGCGCCGAGTACATGAAGATGAACAGCGCGCTGACAGAAAAGCTGAGTTCGCTGGCGTCAGAGCATTTGCCCAAGCGGCTGGATTGTTCTGCAGAGGTGATTTCGTTTGAGCGCAAAATCGTCAAGGTCGAAGTTGAGCCCGACACAAAGGCCGTCGTTACCGCACTCATAAAGAACTCCGCGCCGCCAGAGCCGGGGGCTGAGTTCAATGACGATGATCGCAGGATCAAGGAAGCAGGGGACCGCTACCGATACACGCTGGAGCGCAAAGGCAAGGACGACAACTGGAGAATCTCCCAGGTCGAGAACATCCCGTCTTACGCGAAAGATTGGGAGGTTTCTTATAAAGCGCCCAAACCGTCTAACAACATCTATGTGTACGAGCAGTTCCAATAACCTGCGCCAAGGCCAATTGCTGCTAGCGGCACTTGCAGCAAACGGCACAGGGGCGCGCCCGCTCAATCACCAAACATGCTCAGACGGGCGCCACGTTCTTGAAGGTCAGCTCATCTCTGGAGCGAAGTGGCTCATGAACGTCAGCGTTTCAATCGCGTGCATGTAATCAGCGAATCTTGGGTCACCTTCGCTGAACGCCGTTGCCACTTTTTGTGCGCTCTCGATGCTGTCCCACATTGCCAGGTCGGCGAACACACGGTCGTCGTTCAACGGTTGGTAGGCGCGGTACTCGACCAAGCCTGGGAAGCTCTTTAACGTTTCGCGCAGCCCTGCGCGCAGTGCCGGCATTTGTGCAACGCAATCCTGCCTGACCGTGAAAATGGCCAATTCAAGTACATGAGATGGATGCTGCATAGGGGAACCTCCTGTGAGTCGAGAAGGTTGCATTGTCCGTGGCTCATACTGACAGCGTACTGTCAGTAGAGGTGATCGCTTGCCACTGGCTCGCCTGGTGCTTCATGTATGCCTGCAGGTCGAGGGCAGGGTTGGCGGGCAACGGTTGGTGGGCAATGCTTATCGAGGCTATGCGGTCGACCCGAAAATCGCGATACGCCGCGCGGCTGTCGCACCAGCTCCCAACAGTCCATTTTCCGCCCCAGTAGAACAGGCCGAGGGGGTAAATCACCCGTTGCGAGGCTGCACCGTCCAGCCGGGCATAGGTGATTTGAAGCGCCTGAGCGTTTTCGATGGCCCTGCGCAGCGTGGCAAGATGGCCGCGAGTTGAAGCCGGGGTTGATCCAAGTGCCCGGATGGTTGCCGTGCCGGGGTCGACCTTATGGTGGGTAATGGACGCAGAAACCTTGCTCAGCAAGTCCTGGCAGCACCGCTCAGCTCGTTATCGGCGCAGGCCGAAAGCATTTCCATCCCGAGCATCAGTGCGTTTAGCTCAAGCGTGTTCAGGGTTAGCGGTGGTAGTTCGAAATCGGCGTCCAGCGCATACCCCACCCCAGCGGTGCCATAAATGGGTATGCCGCTGAACGACAGGTCATCGATGTATCGATAGATCGAGCGTACGGACACACCGATTCGGCTAGCCAGGCGTTCGGCAGTGATGGGCTGATGGACACGAATCAGATTGACCAATTGAAACAAGCGATCCGCTTTACGCACCTGGAGTGCCCAGCGCAGAGAGGGCAGGGTGTTCCGTCAATACAAATGGCATCCGCAACCTCGTGTCATTGGGGCAAATAAACGACTGCAGTGTGCCTTGCGGCAGAGGGCAGCTCAACAGATGAACGTCAGTCGGCCAAGGTTGCTTTGAAGGCCGCCTGGCCATACTGGAATGTGCTCGATGCGGCTAACTCAATGCCCGCCTTTCATCCGCCGTGCCACCAGGTAGAGCCCCAGGCCCACCAACGCCGTAGCGGCGCCGATGTAACCCGTACTCGTCCACCCCAGCCCGGCAGTAATCGCCATGCCGCCGAACCATGGCCCAAGCGCATTGGCCAGGTTGAACGCGGCGTGGTTCGACGCGGCGGCCAGGCTCGGCGCTTCATGCGCGATATCCATCAAGCGAATCTGCAGCGGCGCGGCCAGCGCGATCATGGTGCCGACCAGGGCGCAGCCCAGCAGCACGCCCCACTGCGAGGTGGCCGCGAACGGGAAGAACGTCAGCACCGCAATCGACCACACCAGCACCAGCCCCACTGCGCGGAACTGCAGGCGGTCGAACAACTTGCCGCCGACAATGTTGCCGATGATGCCGCCCACCCCGAACGCCGCCAGCCCGAAGGGGATCCACTGTGGTGACACCTTCGTCACGTGCAGCATGGTCGGCGCCAGATAGCTGAACACGCAGAACATCCCGGCAAAACCGATAGAGGCAATGGACAGTGCCATCCATACCTGCGGCAGGCGAAAGGCTTGCAGCTCCTTGCGAGGATCGCTGCGCACCTCATCGTGCCGCTGCGGCACGTAGCGCCACACCAGCCCGATGGTGCACAGGGCGATCGCGCCCACCAGAACGAACGCAGCGCGCCATCCTAAAAACTGCCCCAGGAACGTCGCCACAGGATTGCCCAGCAACATGGCCAGAGTAAGGCCCATCATCACCCGCGCCACGGCGCCTGCGCGCTGATCGGTGGCTACCATGCTTGAGGCCACCACCGCAGCGATGCCGAAGTAGGCGCCGTGGGGCAGGCCGCTGATGAAGCGGAACGCGACCAGGCCGCAAAAGGACGGGGCAAAGGCGGTGGCCAGGTTGCCGATGGCATACAGCGCCATCAGCAAAAGCAGCATGTGCTTGCGTAGTAGCTTGGCCCCCAGGATCGCCAGTGCAGGAGCACCGACCATCACGCCCAGGGCGTAGGCACTGATGGCATGGCCCACCTGGGGCTCGCTCAAGTGCAAGTTGCTGGCGATATCAGGCATCAGCCCCATGATGGCGAATTCGCCCGTGCCGATGGCAAAACTCCCCAACGCCATGGCGGCCTCCATCTTGCCCACGGTGGCTTTGGAGTAGGCGAGCGGGGGGGCTTGCTGAATAGACATGTACATCCCTTTTTGAAACAAACTGAAACGTTAAAGCGGGGAAGCTTAATCAATTGGGAGTGCGGGCGTCGAGGGTTGGGGGCCACGCGCGCCAACCGGGCTATGCTTGCTCAGAGCATGGGAGAAGACCCGATGAGAGAACTGGAGCAGCGCTTGGCCAATGTGTTTGGCAAAACCACCTTTCCATTTGAGCAGGTCATCTCTGACGCTGTCAGCGTCAACACGACCGGTCACAAGGTCTTGCTGGAAGACAGGCGAGCCGAGACGATTCCTGATGCCATCTTTGATCGGTTGGACTGGGTGATTGCTCACGTGCGGGATGCAATACCGAACGGGGACAACCAAGACCCGCCGTCGCTCTGGAAAAATTGAGAGCCATAGAGCACACGCTGACTCAGCGTAATTTCATCTGTTCCATACCTTATTTTCTCGTGGCTACATTTGCCGAGGGCTTGCAACGAAGGCCATTATCCACCCCCGCATTGATGCTTGCTGATGAGAATCAACTGAGAAGGCATTTTGTCGAACGTCATCTGCATGAGGATTTTTCACATGTGGATTGTGACTTGAGCAGCTTGCTATACCTGAGTATTGCTGAGTCGGTTGGTTTGCCACTGTGCATGGTGGAAGTGCCGCATCATAATTTTGTTCGCTGGATGTTCAATGATGGCAGTTATCTGAATTGGGATACAAATTACGGCTATAACCGTTTTACCGACAAAGATTATGCTGATAAATATGGTGCAGTGCAGGAGCAGGTAGATAAAGGCATCTATCTCTCGAATATGAGCGCCGATAACGTGATGGGGTATTTTTGCTTCTGCCGGGGGCTGACCTTCGAACGCGCTGGTAATCCCTCTGCAGCGATTGGCGAGTACATGCTTTCGGTCGAAAAGTACCCGCAGTCGCCCATCTCCAGAAATAACTTGGCTTGGAAATATGTCACTTCCCGCGATGCACAGGCGCTTATAGCCGGCGATAAGGCGCTGCGGTTTGCGCGGGAGGCCGTTGCGCTATTCAGAACGGACAGTTACCTCGATACGCTGGCCTGTGTGCTGGCAGAGTCAGGGGAATTCGAAGAGGCAATCCTGATAGAGACTGAAGCCTACAGAATTAATCCGAATCCAGAATACGAGACCATGATCAAGGCCTTTGCTCAGAGGCAGACATGGCTGGATTTGCATGGTGTATAGACGTTGGCGCGCTTGGGGCGGGCCGCGGCGATCGGCTGCATAGCAGTCGTGAAGTCAGACATGCCAATACACGGAGTGCACGCGTCTGTCGGTTTTGCTAGCGCAGTGCGACAGTTAGCAGTGCTCCGGAGCTCTGACAAACAGGCGTCTATTTTTCACGAAACCCGGTTAAAAGTAGCCATTTGCGAGCAACCACTTTCGCCCCGTGGCAGCCATTTATGGAAAACTGCTGACAACCAATCGACCCATTCAGCCAGGGCGGTTACGCTGGCGTTATTTGCAAGGGCGCGCCAATGACAAAGGCTTATCAGGGAAGCTGCTTGTGCTCAGCAGTCAGTTTCGAATTAGTCGTCCCGCCCAAGGCAGTGAGTCACTGCCATTGCAGCCAGTGCCGCAAAAGTCACGGAGCCGCATTCGCTTCCTACGGCAGCGTTCCGCGCAGTAAGCTGCGAGTACTTCGCGGTGCCAACAGCATCAAGACCTATGCATCTTCGCCGACGGTAGTGCGCGAGTTCTGCTTGACGTGTGGCTCGACCTTATTCTGGTCACGCTCCCAAGGTGAATATGCCGACTGGATTTCGATCGCGCTGGGCACGCTTGATACGCCGTTCGTGCCGAGTAAGCAAAAACATGTCCATGTCGATTCCCCTGCGCCCTGGTATACGCCACCGAGCATTCGGTCCCAGCTCGACTGACCACGTTGGATCGTTAACGGTCACTTGCGACCAGTGATTATCGGCCCGGAGCGTACAATTTCGAGAGGCAAAAACCGGTTGCGCCATTATGGGGGGGTCCCGAACGCCAAGGCGAACTCGGCGCGACCGCCTGCGGTGCCATCTGACTCGATGGCGCGGCACAGATAAAAAACTGTTCCGCGTACAATCCGGCCACATCGCCGATCTCGCGCTGGAGCAAGCCGCCATGCTGACCGAATTGCACTGATCCACCCAAACGCCTACAGCGACACCAGCACGTCACACTGCGATTCGCTCAGCACATGCTTGGTGACACTGCCGATCAACAGTTCTTCCAGCGCGCTTTCCCCCTGCTTGCCGACCACGATCAGGTCGCAATCCAGTTCCTGCTCCTTCTCCACGATCCTCCAGGCCGCATCGCCGTGCACCACGATTTGCCGTGCATCAGTCAGCCCGGCGGCGTCGCTCAACGCCGCAAGCTGTTTCACCGCGTCTTGGCGGATGACGTTGCGGTAGTGGGTGAGGGTGTCCTGGTCGATATGGGCGAAGCGCATGCTGCTTTCGAAGGGCGCTTCGAACACGTGCAGCAGGATGAGCTCGGCCTGCGGGGCGACCGCTTTCGCCAGCGCGATGGCGCGCAGCGATGAAGGTGAAAAATCAACCGGGATCAGCACGCTACGGTACGCATCGCGTGGGGCCTGCTTGACCACCAGCATGGGACAGAGCATGCGGCTCAGCATCTTCTGCACGGTAGAACCCAGCAGGCGACGGGCCAGGCTTTGCCCCTTCGCGCCACACACCAGCAGGTTGCTGCGCTTGTCCTGCACCACCCGGGTGATTTCGCTGAGCACCGAGCCGGGCGCAACCTGGGCGCCAGCGGAGATGTCATAGCGCTTGAACAGCAGGGCAGCCAGGGCGTTGATTTTTTCTCCGGCGGTCTCCAGTACGCGCTTCAGCAGGTCGTCATCAGGCACCACGGCCTGCTTGAGCCGCTCGAAGGGCGCAGGATTGGCAACATACAGCAGGTCCAGCGCGGCCTGCTGCGCCTTGCTCAACAGGGCGGCGCGCTCTGCCGCATTGCGGGCAGAGGTGGACAGGTCGGTGGCAACCAGTACGTGATTCAACGGTTTCATTCAGGGCTCCTTATGCAGTGCTGCGCACATGACCGATGGCGTTGCCTTGAGCTCAAGGCGGTGACGGCCGGGCATCGATCCGTTCCTTGTTGGCAGCCATCCTCTCGCGAACCACGCCCAGCGGCTTGATTTGCGTCAATGAGTAGGGCAAAGGCGTCAACGGTACTGCTGCTCAAGCAGCCCATTTCTGCGGACACGTGATGGCCGGCCAGCGGCAACGCAAAAAGCATGGGGCAGGGCATTGGCGTGCTAGGCGTCAGCCCGTTGTCGGTACTTCGGGGGCTGCTAGAATGCCGCAATCCGTCAGGCCCTTCAGGGCCGCCGGGCCCCCAATGCCAAGCGCTCACCGAGGCCATGCATGGATCGAGATAGCACCCAATTGCCCCCTGGCAGCCCTGCATTCGCGTTGCAGCCAGAAGCGCGCGCGTTCCCCAGTGATGCCTCCGAGCGCCTGCAACTGGCGCTCGACGCCGGCGCGATCATTGGCACCTGGGTATGGGACATCCCCAACAACAGCGTCACTGCCGATGAGCGTTTCTCGCGCTCCTTCGGCCTGCCTGCCGAGCGATGCCTGGCAGGCATTCCCATAGAAGAAGCGTTCTCTTCTATTCACCCTGACGACGTCGAGCGCGTAGCCGCTGAGATCAACCTCGCCGTGGCCCGTGGTGGCGTTTTTCGCTGTGAGTATCGCGTACGTCAGGACGATGGCTGCTATCGCTGGATCGAGGCAAACGGCCGCGTCGAGCTGGATGCCCACGGGCGCGCCGTGCGTTTTCCCGGTGTGCTCATGGACATCGAGTCACGCAAGGCGGCCGAAGCTGAGCGCGACAGGATGTCGGCGTTGTTGAGCACCTTCACCGCAGCCGTGCCCGGTGTGGTGTATGCCAAGGACCGCGAAGGGCGCATGCTGGTTGCCAACAATGGCACCACGCAACTGATCGGCAAGCCGCCTGCGTTCTACCTGGGCAAGACCGACCTGGAGTTCCTCGAAGACAAAGTCCAGGCGCGCCAAGTCATGGAAACGGATCGGCGCATCATGTCGGGCGGCAAGGCCGAGCAGATTGAAGAGCAGGTCGACATGCCGGACGGCTCGGCGACCACCTGGCTGTCGGTAAAGGCGCCGCTGCTGGACGACGCAGGCGAAGTGATCGGGCTGATCGGCTCTTCCATGGATGTGACTGCGCGCAAAAATGCCGAGTCTGCGCTGATGGAGCTCAATCACACGCTGGAAACGCGTATCAATGAAGCCATCGCCGAGCGTGAGGCGGCGCAGGCTGCACTTCGCCAGTCGCAGAAGATGGAGGCCGTTGGGCAGTTGACCGGCGGCATTGCCCATGACTTCAACAACCTGCTGGCAGGGATTACCGGCAGCCTGGACCTGATCAGGTTGCGCCTGGCACAGGGACGCACGGCTGACCTGGAGCGCTACCTGACCGTTGCCCAGGGTGCCGCGCAACGAGCTGCGGCGTTGACGCACCGGTTGCTGGCCTTTTCGCGCCGCCAGACCCTGGTGCCGGTAGCCACCGACGTGAATGCGCTGGTCAGCGGCATGGAGGAGCTGATTCGTCGATCGGTCGGGCCGTCGATCAACCTCAAGGTCGAGTTGGCGGCGGCGTCGAACACCTGCCTGGTCGACCCGGCACAGGTCGAAAACGCGCTGCTCAATCTGTGCATCAATGCCCGCGACGCACTTCCCGACGGCGGCAGCGTTTGCATCCACACCTGCAACGAGCACCTGGCGCCAGGGCCGCAGTTGGACCCCGAGCTGGCGCCCGGTAGGTATTTGACTATCTGCGTCTCCGACAACGGTACGGGCATGAGCGCCGAGACGCTGTCCAAAGCCTTCGAGCCGTTTTTCACCACCAAGCCGGTTGGCGCCGGCACCGGGCTCGGCTTGTCGATGATCTATGGTTTTGCCAAGCAATCGGGTGGACAAGTACGCATTCGGTCCGAACCGGGCCAGGGCACCCGGGTGTTTCTGCAGCTGCCGTGTCATGCAGGCCCGGCCCACTCGGCACATCTGCAGATGCCCATGGCCGATGCGCCCGGCGCCTTGGCGGGCGAGACGATACTGGTGGTCGATGACGAGTCGTCGGTACGCCTGTTTGTCAGTGAGGTGCTCGGCAGCCTGGGGTACGTGGTGATCGAGGCCGCTGATGGCCAGGCGGGCCTGCAATTGCTGAAGTCCGATACCCGCATTGACCTGCTCGTCACCGATATCGGCCTGCCCGGCGGGGTCGACGGCCGGCATATGGCCGACCGGGGCAGGCAATCGAGGCCGGCGCTGCCCGTGCTGTTCATGACCGGTTATGCGCAGCCCCACGTACTCGACGAGCGCCCGCTCGAGCGTTGTACCGCCGTACTTACCAAACCCTTTGCGCTGGACGCGCTGACCTCCACGGTCAGCGCCTTGCTCAAGGCGCAGCCATCAAGCGCACGCCGCACCGCTCAGCCCCGGGGGCTCACCGTCTCGGTGACAGGTGGATGCCGGCGATCATGCAGCGCACCGAGCCGCCGGCCATTTCGATCGTGGGCACATCGAGCGGCACCAGCCGGGCGGAGCGCTCTATGCGTTGGCACTGCTCAGGGGTCAGGCTGTTGAAGGCCCTGCGCGACAGCGCCAGGATCCGCCCATCGCGCCCCGAAAGCTCGATGGCGTTACCGGCAAATTCGTTGATCTGCTGGTTGCTCAGGTCAATCACATCACGCCCCGATTCCATCAAGCGCAGGCGCACGTCTTCGGCACGAAGTGGGTCGGTGAAGGTGCCGAAGCCGACCAGCGCAAATTCTGTCGCCACGCACATCAGCACGTTGGTGTGGTAGATGGGCGAACCCCGCTCGTCGGCAGTGTCGAACACCATCGGCTCGAAGTTGAAGTGCGTACTGAAGCGCTCCAGGGCGATCGGGTCGGCGCGGTTCGAGCGCGCGGTGTAGGCCACCCTGGACAGGTGGTCGAACACCATGGCGCCGGTGCCTTCCAGGAACAGTTCATCCTGCTCCAGCCCCGAGTAGTCGATCACGTCCTGCACGCGGTATTCGTGCTTGAGCATTTCGATGACATCGGCGCGGCGCTCGCGGCGGCGGTTTTTCGAGTACATCGAGTAGATCGCAATGTGGCCGCCCGGGTGGGTCGAGAACCAGTTGTTGGGGAACACCGAGTCGGGCGTGTCGTTGTGCCCCAGGTCGTCGAACAGGTGAACCCGAACACCTTCTGCCTCAAGTCGCCCTGCCGCCTGGGTGACTTCGTCATGCGCAATTTCAGCGACGGTCTGGGCGGCCAGGTCGGGGTTGCTGCGCTGGAACGAGTTGTCTGCGGCGGTCTCGGGGTTTGGAGTAAAGGCATGCGGCCTGACCATCACTACTGCAGCGGGAGCTTGAATCGAACGCGTGGGGAGTCGCATCTACGGGTACCAATATGAGTGCAGGGGTAAAAGGCGCGGCAGTTATCCGCGACCGCTAATTAGTTCGAAGGCGTCAAGTTGCTAATGGCAGATAAAACGTATGGGCTTATAAGTTCTGTAGCAGCCATACATGCTCAAGAATGTCGAGAGGCTGCAAGCATGAATATTCTGATGAAAGGTTGAGTCAAATTGAAGAGAGCAGGTTGCCAGTTTCAACAGCTTTCTAGACAATCTGCCAGCCAATAATAGCAATCTGAGCGATTTGATAATAAACATGGATACTGTAGATCGAGAGCTGATCGCTCTGCTGCGGGACAATGCGCGCACGCCCATCCTGACCCTTGCCAAAAAGCTGAAGGTGGCCCGTGCAACGGTGCAAAATCGAATCACCAAGCTCGAAGAGCAGGGGGTGATCATCGGTTACACCATCCGCCTGCGCTCTGACGCTCTGGATCAAGGGGTACGGGCCATCACCAGCATCGGCATCAGCGGCCATCATGCCGCCGAGGTCAAGCACTCGCTGCGTGGCCACCCCAATGTCGTCGCCATTCACACCACCAACGGGCGCTGGGACCTGATGGCAGAACTGCGTGCCGATACCCTCGAAGCCTTCGACCGGGCGTTGAACGCCATTCGCTCGATACCCCATATAGAGAACACCGAAACTAGCATTCTGCTATCAACGCTGAAGATTTGACGGCGGGATTAGCGCCAGTGGCGGCGCGTGGCTGAACATACTGTCAGTCGTGCCTGACAGTTTGTAAGTATTTCTATTTCGTATGAACACTATGCAACGTTCCGATTGACTAGCCTGGCTGGCAAAATGAACGACTTTCGTGCATAGGCTCAGGACGTGACGGGGTCACCACTCAGGTGCACTGCGCAATCGCTCTTTTATCAAACTGACAACCCGGCGGTCATTGCGCTGGGCTGTGTATTTATAGTTGCGTATTTACCGACGTTTCATGTTCATGCAAAAAAACTGAACATCCGTACCACTTGATGAGTGCGTTAGCGGCGAGACGGCGGTGCTACAGAAAAAGAATAAGAGGTCATAACCATGCATCAGACGTGCAATTCGCCAGACGCGGCTTCGGATGACGGCCGGGTGCTGAAGCGACGGCTGGAAAATCGACACATTCAACTCATTTCGATCAGTGGCGCGATCGGCACAGGCCTGTTCATGGGCTCGGGCAAGATCATCGCGCTGTCTGGCACCTCGATCATCCTGGTGTACGCAATCATCGGGTTTTTTGTTTTCTGCATCATGCGAGCGATGGGCGAGATGCTCCTGGCCAACCTGCAGATGGGCTCGTTCGCAGACCTGGTACACCATTACCTGGGGCCACGCGCCGGGTTCATCCTCAGTTGGTCATACTGGCTGAGCTGGGTCGTGGCCGCCGTTGGCGACGTGGTGGTGGTGGCGGGCTTTCTCCAGTACTGGTACCCGGATGTGCCCACCTGGCTGCCGGCCTTCGCCACGATGTTCCTGCTGTTGGGCCTGAACATGCTCGCGGTGAAAGCCTTTGGTGAAGTGGAGTTCTGGTTCGGCCTGATCAAGGTCATTGCCATCGTGCTGCTGGTGGTGACCGGGTTGGTGATGGTTGCCACGTCCTATACCTCGCCTGCCGGCGTGACGGCGTCCTTCAGCCACCTGGTGGCGCCCGGCGTGATGATGCCGCATGGCATCGTCGGCTTCCTGGCGGGCTTCCAGATCGCGATTTTCTCGTTTGTCGGTACCGAGCTCATTGGCACCGCGGCAGCCGAGGCGAAGAACCCCGAGAAAACCCTGCCCAAGGCAATCAATACCATCCCCGTGCGCATCCTGCTGTTCTACATCGCCTCGCTGGTGTGCATCATCAGCGTGGTGTCCTGGGCCAACGTGCCGGCCAACCGCAGCCCGTTTGTCGAGCTGTTCCTGCTGGGCGGGCTGCCTGCCGCGGCCGGTATCATCAACTTCGTCGTGCTGACGTCGGCCGCGTCCTCGGCCAACAGCGGCGTGTATTCCGGCTCGCGGATGCTCTATGGCTTGTCGCACCAGCAGTTGGCCCCCAGGGCGTTCGGCCGCCTGTCCGGGGCGGGCACGCCCGTCAGGGCGCTGATGTTCTCCGGGGTATGCATGGCAATCGCATTGACGCTGCTGTTCGTGATCCCTGATGTGATGACGGTGTTCACGCTGGTCTCGACCATTTCTGCGGTGATGATCATCGTCACCTGGTCGCTGATACTGCTGTCGTACTTTGCCTACCGTCGGCAGAACCCCGAGGCCAACGCGCAATCGAGCTTCAGGCTGCCAGGCGGCAAGGTGACCGCAGCGCTGGCCCAGGTGTTCCTGATCTTCGTGTTGTGCCTGCTGGCGCTTGAGCCCGATACCCGTACGGCGCTGTACCTGATGCCCGTGTGGTACCTCGGCTTGCTGCTCGCCTACCGGCGCCGGGTGAAAGCGCAGGCGCGGCAGGTGGCGGCAATCGCCTGCTGACGCCTTCAATAAGCCAGGGTGCTTATTTGTCTGTCAACTTGGTGACAGTATCAATGACTTTCAATTTGTCCGAGACACTTGCACTGTCGACCTTGTCCAGCACTTTGCCGAGGTCGACCTTGACTTCGCGTTCATATTTTCGGGACTTCGCAACGTCAGCCGAGGCCACGCACGCTGAAACTTTGTCGCCAGCGGTCTTGAAGATATAGGCAGCATTGCAACGAACCTGGAAGTGCGGGGCATCGGCCAGGTAAGCCCCAGGCAAGGCTGCAGGGCAACTTGCAGCCTTTCGCCTATCATTACCCCTGCTGTTGATTGCCAAACGGAACGCAGCAGGGGAGACGCAATGAATTTCGCAAAGCACCTGATCGTCGCAGGCGTGGCCGCCGCACTGGGCCTGGGCCCTGCCCACGCCGCCGAAACCCGCAAAGTCGATGTACTGCTGGTGGGTGGCGGCATCATGAGTTCGACGCTGGCGATCTGGCTCAATGAGCTGGAACCTGGCTGGTCGATGCAGATGGTCGAGCGCCTCGACGGCGTTGCCGAAGAAAGCTCCAACGGCTGGAACAACGCCGGCACTGGCCACTCGGCCCTGGCCGAGCTCAACTACACGCCCGAGAACCCCGACGGCACCATCAATATCACCAAGGCCATCGAGATCAACGAGGCCTTCCAGATCACCCGGCAGTTCCTCGCCTGGCAGGTCAAGAACGGCGTGCTGAAAGACCCGCGCTCGTTTATCAATGCCACGCCGCACATGAGCTTTGTGT
>NZ_JAAHBU010000260.1 GCF_010671725.1 Pseudomonas brassicae
CAGCTCCCACATTTGCTTAAACGTACCATGGCCTGACAGATCACCGTTGCCAGCCTCTGGGGGGTTGACGTCAGTTCTGTATGGCCCCATCCACCAACCGCACAAGCCCCAACGGGTTCCCTTCCTGTAACGCCGCCGGCAGCAATTCATCCGGGCAGTTCTGGTAACACACCGGCCTCAGAAACCGATCGATCGCCAAACTCCCCACCGACGTGCCACGCGCATCCGACGTGGCCGGGTACGGCCCGCCATGCACCATCGCATCGCACACCTCCACCCCCGTCGGGTAGCCGTTGAACAACACCCGCCCAACCTTCTGCTCCAACAACGGCAACACCTGCGCATGCCGCGCCAGGTCCTCGGCATCGGCAATCAAGGTCGCCGTCAACTGCCCATGCAGGCCCTGCAAGGCACGCTGCAACTCGGCCTCGTCGGCCACCTCGACCAGCACCGTGGTCGGCCCGAATACCTCCTCCTGCAGCAACGGATCACCCACCAGCAACAGGCTCACGTCCGCCTTGAACAACTGCGGCTGGGCCTGGTTGCCCTGTTGCGCGCGCCCGGCCAGGTGGGTGACGCCCGCGTGCGCCTGCAGCGCCTGCACGCCCTTGGCGTAGCTGCGCAAGGTGCCGGCATTGAGCATGGTCTGCGCCGGCTCCTCGGCCAGCACCGCCGCCAGCCGTTGGGTAAACGCCTCGAACGCCGGCGAGCGAATGCCGATCACCAGCCCCGGGTTGGTACAGAACTGCCCGCAGCCCATCACTACCGACGCCGCCAGCTGCGCCGCAATGCTCTCGCCACGCGCCTGCAACGCCGCTGGCAACATCAGCACCGGGTTGATGCTGCTCATCTCGGCAAACACCGGTATCGGCTGTGGTCGCGCCGCAGCCATGTCGCACAGTGCTCGCCCCCCTTTGAGCGACCCGGTAAAGCCGACTGCCTGGATCGCCGGGTGCTTGACCAGCGTTTCGCCCACGCCAGCCCCATAGATCATGTTGAACACGCCTTTGGGCATGCCGGTCTGCTCGGCAGCGCGGATGATTGCATCGGCCACCTGTTCGGCCGTGGCCATGTGACCGCTATGGGCCTTGAACACCACCGGGCACCCGGCCGCCAATGCCGCCGCGGTATCGCCACCGGCAGTGGAGAACGCCAGCGGGAAGTTGCTGGCGCCAAACACCGCCACCGGCCCTACGCCGATACGGTACTGGCGCAGGTCCACCCGCGGCAGCGGCTGGCGCTCGGGCAGCGCATGGTCGATGCGCGCGCCATAGAAGTCGCCGCGTCGCAGCACCTGGGCAAACAGACGCATCTGCCCGCTGGTGCGCCCGCGCTCGCCCTTGATACGCGCGGTGGGCAACGCCGTTTCACGCGTCACCAGGCTGACGAAGTCGTCGTCCAGGGCATCCAACTGCTCGGCAATCGCGTCGAGAAATGCGGCCCGCCGCTGCGCCGGCAAGTTGCGAAACGCAGGGTAGGCCGCCGCTGCCGCACGCGCGGCAGCGTCGACTTCCTCGGCCGTGGCCTGGGTGAAGGTGAAGGGCAAGGCGTCACCGCTGCTGGCGTCATGGCTGTGCAGGGTGACGCTGCCGGCAGCGCTGCGCGCACCGCCGATGTAGTTGTGGCCGATGATCTCGGTCATGCAGAACTCCTGTTGGAAGAGTGTAGGGTCAGGCCAGCGAGTTGCCCCGCACGGGCACGGTGTCGCCACTGGCGGCTACGCGCGCGGCCGATTCGGCGTCGACCTGGTGCAGCGACTTGCCACGGGTCTCGCGGGTCAGGCCGACGGCCACGATGGAGATCGCCGCAGCGCCCACCAGGTACCAGGCAATCGGCGTCGAGCTGTTGTATTTGTTGAGCAGGGTGATGGCGATCAGCGGGGCCAGGGAGCCGGCGAAGATCGGCGCCACCTGGTAGCACAGCGACAGGGCGGTGTAGCGCACATGGGTCGGGAACATCTCGGCCATCAGGGCAGAGTAGGGCGCGTAGGTCATCGATTCGATGGCCAGGCCCAGGGTGATCGCGGCCATGATCAGCCAGTTGTTGCCGGTGTCCATCATCGGGAAACCGACAAAGCCCCAGAACGCCGTGAGCACCGCGCCCACCAGGTACACCGGCTTGCGCCCCACCAGGTCAGACAGGTAGCCCATCAGCGGGATCAGGAAGAAGTGCAGCAGGTGCGCACCGAACATCAGCAGCAGGATCTGCGAGGTGTCCTTGTGCACCACCAGCTTGAGGTAGGTGATCGAGAAGGTCACCACGGTGTAGTACAGGATGTTCTCGGCAAACCGCGCGCCGATACCTACCAGCACCGATCGCCAGTGGTGACGCAACACTTCGACCACCCCCAGCTGCTGCACCTTCTGCTGTGCCTGGCGCGCCTGGGCCTGCTTGAAGATCGGCGCATCGTCGACGCTGGTACGAATCCAGTAGCCGATCAGCACCACCAGCGCCGACAGCCAGAACGCCACGCGCCAGCCCCAGGCCAGGAACTGCTCTTCGCTCAGGGTGGTCGACAACGCCAGCAGCGCCACCGTGGCCAGCAGGTTGCCGGCCGGTACGCCGGCTTGCGGCCAGCTGGCCCAGAAGCCGCGGCGGTTGTCGGGGCAGTGCTCGGACACCAGCAGGATCGCGCCGCCCCATTCACCACCAAAGGCGAAACCCTGGATCAGGCGCAGCAGTACCAGCAGGATCGGCGCGGCGTAGCCGATGCTTTCGAAACCGGGCAGGCAACCCATCAGGAAGGTGGTGATGCCCACCACCACCAGGCTCAGTTGCAACAGGCGTTTGCGCCCGAACTTGTCGCCGTAGTGGCCGAACACCAGGCCACCCAGCGGGCGGGCCAGAAAGCCTACGGCGTAGAGTGCAAAGGCGGCGATGATGCCGTCGATGGGGCTGTCGGTCTGGCGAAAGAACAGCTGGCCGAACACCAGTGCCGAGGCCGTGCCATAGAGGAAGAATTCATACCATTCGGCGACGGTACCGGCCATGGCGGCCGCTACCACACGCTTGAGGCCCGCCGGGGCGTTGGTTGCGCGGGAGGTGGAGTGTGCAGTGCTCATGCTGGCGTTTCCTGTGTATGCGCAAGACAGAAAAACAGGCGCGCCGGGCGGGCACTCAGGCAGAGGCCCGGCCCGGCACTCACTCAGAGGCCGACATCCGGCAGTTCAGGGCGGTTGGCCAGGGCCTTGGCCATGATCTGCTCGACGAGCTCGCGGTCGTCTTTTGGCAGCGCCAGGCGTGGTGGGCGGGTGAGGGCGCTGCCGCGACCGGCGATGGCTTCACACAGCTTGATGCACTGCACCAGGTCGGCGCGGGCATCCAGGTGCAGGATCGGCATCAGCCACTCGTAGATCGGCATGGCTTCGGCAAAGCGGCCGGCCTTGGCCAGGCGGAAGATCGTCTCGCCTTCTTTGGGGAACACGTTGGACATGCCCGATACCCAGCCTTCGGCGCCCACCGCGATGCTTTCGAGCACCACGTCGTCAAGGCCTGCGAACAGCACGAAGCGGTCGCCCACTTCGTTGCGCACATCGATGAAGCGGCGGGTGTCGCCGGAGGAGTCCTTGAAGCACACCACGTTGTCGCAGTCGGCCAGGGAAATCAGGATGTCCGGGGTCACGTCGTTTTTGTAGATCGGCGGGTTGTTGTAGACCATCAGCGGCACGTCGGCGTGCTTGGCCACGTAGCGGTAGTGCTCGGCGGTCTCGAACGGCTTGGAGCCGTACACCAGCGCCGGCATCAGCATCACCCCGTCCACACCCACCTTGCGCACCGCGTTGGCCACCTTGGCCGCCTGCACGCTGGTGAACTCGGCCACACCGCAGATCACCGGCACACGGCCGCGCGAGGCGTCGACCGCCACTTCGGTCACGGCAATCTTTTCTTCGGCGGTGAGCGAGGTGTTCTCACCCACCGAACCGCACACCACCAGGCCCGAGACACCGTCGCGGATCACGTTGGAGATCACCTGATGGGTCTTTTCCAGGTTGATGGAAAAGTCGTCGTTGAATTGGGTGGTGACCGCTGGGAACACGCCACTCCAGTTGATGCGCTTGCTCATTGGTTGTCTCCGCTGGTTGTTAGTATTTCGTATACGATATTTTAAGTGTGTGGATCAGGCCAGCGATATTTCGCGTATTTCACTGACCTTTTTTCTTAGTGTTTTCGAATCAGGGGGTTAGCGATCAGGCGCCGGGCCAGGTGTCCGATAGCCGGTAGCCCTGGGGCCACGGATCGGCCGGGTCGAGCAGCAATTGATGGGTACCGGTGATCCAGGCGCGCCCGGAAATGCACGGGTAGATCGCGGCGCGGCCGGCCACTTCGGTCAGCGAGTCGATACGGCAATGGAACTCCGAGCCCAGAATCGAGCGGCCGATGAAACGCTCGCCCACGTGCATCAGGCCCTTGGCCTGCAACACCGCCATGCGTGCCGAACAGCCGGTGCCGGTGGGGGAGCGGTCGATCTTGCCGGGTTGGATAACCACGGCATTGGCGCCGGTGGCGACACCGTTTTCCTTCACGATGGGCGCGGCGATCTGGCAGAAGGAGATGTGCGACCAGTCGGGGTTGAGCGGGTGCACAAAGCCCAGTTGTTCATTGGCGGCGCGGGTGATCTTCAGGCCCACCTCGACCAGTGCTGCCGCTTCGTCGGGGCGGATGGCGAAACCCAGGCGATGTGCGTCGGCGATCACGAAGCTGTCGCCGCCGTAGGCGGTATGGACCTGCAGCGAGCCCAGCCCCTCGACCTCGATCCAGGCGTCCAGGCGGTCGGCGAAGGAGGGCACGTTCTTCACCTCCACGCGCTGCACCTTGCCGTCGCGACACTCGGCCACGGCTTCGATCAGGCCGCCGGGGGCTTCGAGCACCAGTCGGGTCTGCGGTTCGGTCATCGGCAGGATGCCGCTGTCGAGCAGCACCGTGGCCACGCACAACGAGTTGGAGCCGGACATCGGCGGGGTGTCGGCGGGCTCCATGATGATCCAGCCCATCTGCGCCAGCGGGTTTTTCGGGGGCACCAGCAGGTTGACGTGGCGAAACACGCCGCCGCGGGGTTCGTTGAGCACGAAGTTGCGCAGCGTGTCGTCGCGGGCGATCCAGCGCGACTGTTCCCAGAGCGTGTCGCCCGGTGGTGGCGCGACGCCGCCGACGATCACGTCGCCGACCTCACCTTCGGCGTGGCAGCTGACTACATGAATCACCTTGGATGAACGCATTGCCTGGCTCCTGATCTGTGCTGTGGCCTTCGCTGGCAAGCCAGCTCCCACAGGGTTTTGTATGCGCCGTAGAACCCTGTGGGAGCTGGCTTGCCAGCGAAGGGGCCCTTGGTTACTTCACTGACTTGAGAAACGCCGCCGTCTCCGGCTGCATGGGATTGCCGATCACCTGGTCCGGCGAGCCGATCTCATGCACCAACCCGTTGCGGAAAAACGCCACCCGGTCCGACACATCCCGCGCAAAACGGATCTCGTGGGTCACCAGCACCATGGTCATGCCGTCTTCTGCCAGCATGCGCATGGTGTCCAGCACCTCGCCCACCAACTGCGGGTCCAGCGCCGAGGTCGCCTCGTCGAACAGCATGTAGTCCGGCGACATCGCCAGCGCCCGGGCAATCGCCATGCGCTGCTGCTGCCCGCCCGAGAGCTTGCCGGGGAAGGTCCTGAACTTGTCGCCCAGGCCCACGTGCGTCAGTTGCTTGATGGCCAGCGCCTCGGCTTGTTCCTTGCTCTTGCCCAGCACCTTGCGCGCGCCAGCATCACGTTCTCCAGCACGGTCAGGTGCGGGAAGGCGTTCCACTGCTGGAACACGATGCCGATCTTCTGGCGCAGGCGGTTGAGGTCGGTGGCCTTGTCGTGCACCTCGATGCCGTCCACGCGAATGCTGCCCTTCTGGATCGGCTCCAGGCCGTTGATGCACATCAGCAGGGTCGACTTGCCCGAGCCCGAACCGCCGATGATCGAGACCACCTCGCCCTTGTTCACGGTCAGGCTCACGCCCTTGACCACTTCCAGGTCACCGAAGGATTTGTGTACGTTGTTGATCTCAATCATTTTCTTGCCACCTTCTTTCCAGTCGGGCGCCCAGGCGAGCGACCACCAGGCTCATGACGTAATAGATGAGGCCCGCGATGCACAGCACCAGCAGGGGTTCCTGAATGCGCGTGACGATGGTTTGCGAGGCGCGCAGCAACTCGACGATGCCGATCCACATCACCAGGGCGGTGTCTTTCATCACACTGAGCACCAGGTTCAGCCAGCCGGGGAAGGCCACCCGCGAAGCCATCGGCAGCACGATCCAGCGCAGGTCCTGCAGGTAGCTCAGGCCCAGCGAACGGCTGGCCCGGCGCACGCTGGGCGGCACCGCCAGCACGCCGCTGCGCACGATCTCGGTGAAGTACGCCGCGGCGTACACCCCCAGCACGATGCAGCCCACGCTGAAGGCGCTGATGTTCAGCCCCACGATGCTCTTGAACGAGTTGAACAGCACGAACTGGATCAGCAGCGGCACGCTGCGAAACACATCCAGCACCCACGCCAGCGGCAGGCTGGCGCGCGGCATCAGGGCGCGCAGCAGGCCGAACACCAGGCCGGCCAGCGAGCCCAGGATGATCGCCCAGAAGGTCAGTTGCAGGGTGACCCAGGCCCCGTCGAGCAGGAACAGCATGTCGTTCCAGGTAAAGCTTGTAGCAAACATGGTCAGCTCCTCAGTAACGGAACAGCCGCCAGGCCATCAGCCGGGCCACCGCGACGATCAGCTTGGCGATCAGGTAATACAGCACCGCTGCCAGGGCGAAGTATTCGAAAGTGCGGAAGGTCTTGACGTTGTAGTCCTGGGTCACGCCGGTGAGGTCGTTGTTGAGCCCCACGATCACCCCCAGCGAGGTCATCAGCACCGCCCACACCATCTGGTTGCTCAAGGGGTAGAACACCACGCGCAGCAGCTGCGGCACGATGATCATGCGGTAGGCCTGGAACGCGCTCATGCCCAGCGAACGCGCCGCACGCATCTGCGTGGTGGGCACCGCCTTGAGGCCGCCGCGAAAGTTCTCCGCCAGGTAGCCGGCATTGTTGAAGGTGATGCCGGCCAGCAGGGCGAACCATGAGCTGACGTGCAGCCCCAGCGAGCCGAGGCCGAAGTACAGGATGTAGATCTGGAACAGCGATGGCGTGTTGCGCGCGATCGACACCCAGGCATTGCCGATACCGCGCAACACCGGCTGCTGCGCTTCGCGCATGACCGTGAGGGCCAGCGCGATCAGCGTGCCGAGGATCATCGACAGCGCCGCAGTCTCGAACGTGACCCATGCGCCGCTGAGCATGTCGGGCAGGGCCCGCAGGGCCGAGCGCCATTGGAAGGTGTAGTCAAACATGCGCGGGGCTCTCCAGTGGGGCGGCAGGTTGCAGCCAGGCCGGCAGTTGGCCGCTGGCCGTGCCGGCACAGGCCGCCTCGACGCAGGCGCCAAGGCTGGCGAAATGCACCGGCCGGCCAGCCAGCCCGGGGGCGTAATGGGCGTATTTGCCCGAATTGGTCATCAGCGTGCGCGCGCCCGGCGGGATTACCGGCTCGCCCAGCATGCACCAGCAGGTATCGGTCACCAGCAGCGCGCCGAAGGCCTCGATCGGTTCGAGGTGGCCGGCCGCGCGCGCCTGCTCCAGCACCGCGCGACCGCAGGTGATCACCAGGCTCACCGCAGGGTGTCGCGTGCGCCCGCGGCACAGGCGCGCCAGCTGGGCAAACTCGCTCAGGGAAAAGTGCGGGTTGCCCAGCGAGATCAGGTCGACATGGCTGTCGCGGGCACTGTTGAGTTCGTGCCAGCTGGCCAGCAGGTCGGCCAGGGTGATCGACACTACCGGTAACACCTCACCGGCATCGACCACGTCGGCGGGCACCTTCGCCTCGGGCGTCACCCCGGCAATATGGAACAGCGGCGCCGCCGAGGTGGTGGCGAACGCTGCACCGAATGCCTTGAGGTCGTCCAGGTTCGGAGCAAAGCGTTCCAGGCCTTGCACCAGCGGGATCTGACTGCCGACCAACGCCCCGATATGGTAGCCCAGCAACGGGTAGAACGCATCGTCGAGGTGCTCGAGTGGCGGCAGTTCGATCTGCACGCGGGCCTTGCGTTGCGCCTCCAGGTGGCAACCGATCAGCGGCGCACGGCCGGTCAGGGCGATGCAGATGTCCAGGTAGTCGGGGTATTTGAGGGTACGTGCACCGAGCACGCTGTTGGCGTACACCACGGCATTGGACTCGGCCCACACGATCTGCTCGCCCGCCTTGGGCGCGCTGTCGAGCAGGTAGGGCGCGCAGGTGTAGCTGAGCTGTGCGCCCATCGCCATGTAGGCATCGCCCAGGGCACTGGCCGGTACACCGAGTGCCGCGTCGATGCCCAGTTCACGCCAGCGGCGCTGGTCCACGGAGATTGAATTGAGGGTGGTGGGCACGCGCACTTTCGCGCCCCACTGCACCAGTTGTTCAGCAAAGCGCAAGCTCGCCGGGCCGGTATAGATGCACCCGTCGATATGCGCCTGGGTCACGTCCACCAGCTGCGTGGCACCTTGCAGTTCGGCCATGCGCAGCACGATCTGCATGGCGACCTGCGCGGCTTTGCCGTGCTGGCCGTCGAGCAGCGCCTGGTCGAGGTCGGTCAGGCGCAGCGCGCTGGCGACCGGCGCCGCACTGGCCTGCTCGGCCTGGACGCTGGCGGTGGGTGGCTGGTCGAACAGCGCCAGCCGTTCGCCCTGTACCTGTGCAAAGGCCTTGCCGCGCAAGGTGGCGAAGGCCTGCTGGCCGATGCACAGCACCGGCAGCGAGCGCTGGAACAGCAACTGCGCCACCAGCACGCCCAGCGTGAGGATCTCATCGGGTTCGGCCAGCACCAGTGCTGCCGGTGCATGGCCGTTGCTGATCAGCTCCATCATCACACTGCTGCCGGTGCACGAGCCGCGGCCACTGGGAATGGCCAGCACACGGCCGGCCAGGTGCTGGCCGCTGAGGGGGTGGTGACGGTCGATGACCTCGCCGGTGAAGGCGTCCACACCTCCCCAGAAACTCAGGCCCACCTCGGCGAACAGCAGTTCGCCGCAGGCTGCGCCATCGACCAGGCTACGCCCGTTCAGGGCAGTGCGGTGGCTGGGCATGCCAGGCACCTCAGTAGTAGACGTGAGGAACGGTGAGGTCGGTCGGCGGGATCTCGGTGCCGACCCATTTCACGAACAGCTCCTTGTAGCGGCCGCTGCGCACCTGCTGGTTGACGAACAGGTTGAGGTAGTTGATCAGGCCATACTCGCTGCGCTTGGCACCCAGCGATACATAGTCGATCACGTACGGCGCGTTACCGGCGATCTTCAGGTTCTTGTACTTGCCCGACTTGAGGGTGGCGGCGGCGACGGTGTTGGTCACCACGGTGGCATCGATATGGCCCTGGGCGACGGCCAGGATGGTGTCGTTCTGCGACTGGTAGGCGCGGAAGCTGCCGCTGCCCCATTGCTTGACGTCCTTCTCCAGCGCGATGGCTTCATAGGTGCCGCTGGTGTTGCCCAGCGCCTTGCCCTTGATGTCGTCGAAGCTGTTGATACCGGTGTTGTCGCGGGTCAGCACGACCATCTGGAAGGCGAAGTACGGCACGGTGAGGCCGACCGTCTTGGCGCGCTCCAGGGTGTCGGAGGTGGAGGCGACGATCACGTCGGCACGGCCCGAGACCAGTGCCGGAATACGGTCGGGGAACGGCGTCTCGACCACCTCGGCATCCACCCCGAGCACCTTCGCCAGGTCGTTGCAGTAATCCACGTCGAGCCGGCCGGCTTGTTGGCCTCGTCACGGAAGCCCATGGGCGGGAAGTCCAGGGTCACGGCGCAGCGCAGCTTGCCCGAGCCGATGATGTCATCGAGTTTGTCGGCCTGGGCGGTGGCCACGAATGAGGTACTGAGAACAGCGCTGAGGGCTACGGCAAAAGCGGGGTTTTTCATAGAGGCCTCGTGGGGATGGTGTGCTGTTGGCAAGCTTATTGTGAATTTCGTATACGATATTTGTTTAGCAATGCGCGTGCCTGTTTTGGCCCGCGCTGCAGAATTGTTGTGCGCCCCTTGAGCCAGGGGACTTGCAGCGAGGTGACAGGTAAACCGGAGGGCGTTGTACGCAGCGGGTGAGGCGGTGGGGGTGTTACATATGGGAGCAACGCGCGGGCGAGCGCCCCTTAAAGGAACACTCGCCGCTCAGCGGCGCAGCTCGCGGTACTGGCTGGGAGACAGGCTGGTCAACGCGCGGAACTGGCGGCTGAAGGCGCTGTGGTCGGTGTAGCCGCAGTGCAGGGCGATCTCGGTGATCGGCTGGTCGGTGTGCTGCAGCAGGCGCGAGGCTTCTTCGAGGCGCACCTTGTGGATCATCTGGCGCGGGGTGAGCTGGAACACGCGCTTGCAGTTGCGCTCCAGCTGCGCCGCCGACAGGCCGGCAATGGCGGTGAGTTCGGCCAGGCTGACAGGCCGCGCGAAGTGCTGGCGGATATGCGCGTCCACTGCGGCCAGGCGGTCGAAGCCGGGGTGGCTGGCCTGTGGCGCCTGCAGGTCGCGGGAGATGCCGGCCAGGCCGACGATGCGCGAGTGCGCATCGAACAGGGCCAGCTTGTGGGTCAGGCACCACACCGGCTGGTTGCCGTAGTACAGGTGCAGTTCGAGCTGGTCGCTCAGTTCGCGCCCGCTGCCCAGCACGCGAAGGTCCTGCTCGGTGTAGAGCGGGCCGAAGCGTTCGGGGAACACATGCTCGGCGGTCAGCCCGAGCAACTCGCGGGTGTGCTTGAAGCCGCAGCGTCGTGCCAGCGTCTGGTTGACGAAGGCGTAGCGGGCCTGGGTGTCCTTGATGAAGAACACCACGTCGGTCAGCGTATCGAGCAGCGGTGCGATCGGTTGCAGGCTGCTGAGCAGGCTGGGCAAGTCGCAGGGGGTAAGGCTGTTGAGCGAAACGTACATGGCGCCGGCGGTCTGGTGAGCACCTGCGGGATCATAGAGCGCGACGCCGCTGCCGAAACCCCTGGCGGCCGATTCATGCCGGCGGGGTGCGTCCAGGTTCATCAAGGTCTCGATGCGCGCCGGGCTGAACGGTGGGCGCGGCGCCGAGGGCTGCCAGCCGAACAGGTGCTGCAGCGCGCTGCCGCATACCCGGCCCTGGCAGGCGCCCATGCCGCAGCG
>NZ_JAAHBU010000261.1 GCF_010671725.1 Pseudomonas brassicae
GCCGCCGAGATGGACCTGGACTACCTGGCCGTGTCGTTCCCGCGTGATGCCAGCGACATGGAGTATGCCCGTCGCCTGCGTGACGAGTCGGGTGGTACTGCCTGGCTGGTGGCCAAGATCGAACGTGCCGAAGCCGTAGCTGACGACGAGACCCTCGACGGCCTGATCCGCGCCAGTGACGCGGTGATGGTGGCACGGGGTGACCTGGGCGTGGAGATTGGTGATGCCGAGCTGGTGGGCATCCAGAAGAAAATCATTCTGCACGCACGCCGTCACAACAAGGCAGTGATCACCGCCACCCAGATGATGGAGTCGATGATCCAGAACCCGATGCCGACCCGTGCCGAAGTGTCCGACGTGGCCAACGCCGTGCTCGACTACACCGACGCGGTGATGTTGTCGGCAGAAAGTGCGGCGGGTGCCTACCCGCTTGAAGCGGTGCAGGCCATGGCGCGGATCTGCCTGGGCGCGGAAAAGCACCCGACCAGCAAGACCTCCAGCCACCGCATGGGCACGCAGTTCAGCCGTTGCGACGAGAGCATTGCGCTGGCCGCCATGTACACCGCCAACCACTTCCCTGGCGTGAAGGCGATCATTGCCTTGACCGAGAGCGGCTACACCCCGCTGATCATGTCGCGAATCCGTTCGTCGATCCCGATCTTCGCCTTCTCGCCGCACCGCGAGACCCAGGCGCGGGTTGCGATGTTCCGTGGTGTGTACACCGTACCGTTCGACCCTGCGGCGCTGGCGCCGGAGCAAGTCAGCCAGGCGGCGGTTGACGAGTTGCTCAAGCGTGGCGTGGTCGAGCAAGGTGACTGGGTCATCCTGACCAAGGGTGACAGCTACCACACCATTGGTGGCACCAACGGCATGAAGATCTTGCACGTGGGTGATCCGTTGGTCTGAGACTGCAGCGTACAGGATAGCCGCTGCATGGCGGGGTTTTTTATGCCAAAAACGCCCCTCCTCTAGCCACACCAG
>NZ_JAAHBU010000262.1 GCF_010671725.1 Pseudomonas brassicae
TTTTGTCTTTATAGAGTAGAAGCATCAAGAATTTCGCTGGCTCGTTCGCACGAACGATCCGGCACACAGAATTTCTTGACGACCATAGAGCATTGGAACCACCTGATCCCATCCCGAACTCAGTAGTGAAACGATGCATCGCCGATGGTAGTGTGGGGTTTCCCCATGTGAGAGTAGGTCATCGTCAAGATTGAATTCCAGAACCCCTGTCAGCGTTGCTGACAGGGGTTTTGTCTTTTCAGGGGCTGGAGACTGTGTGGGCGGAGCCGGCCTTTACGCCTGGGCTGCCCGGCGTCCCTTGCTACTGCGCCGGGCCAGCAACTTGCGCCACCCGATATACACCCCCGTCACCGACAACAGCGCAATCACCACCCCCAGCAGCGCAATCATCACCTGGCCTGTCGTACCGATGATCCTGCCGCCATGTATCGGTAGTTGCAGCCGGTAGAACTGTTCCCCCAGGGTGCCCTGGCCGGCGATCTCCTTGCCCAGCAGGCGCCCATCGGTGCCATGCAAGAACAGCCACGACTTGCCCTGCGCATCGGTGTCGTGCTGCCCGAACCCTGCCCCATAAAAGTTGTACTCGAAGCTGTAGTACAGCTCGCCGATGGGGGCCGTCAGCCCCAGCCGCTGACCCTCCTGGCGAGCCAACTGATGGGCTTGATGCCAGTTCAGCAGCGTCTGCCCCAGTTCTTCCTTTGGCAGCCTGCTACGGGCCTCATAGACGCTCGGCTCTACCGGCGAAAATATGGACACCACGGGTTTGAACACCTGGCTGGGCAGATTCATCGCCACACTGCTGATCGCCACCGGCAATAGCAGCAACCACAGCCACAATCCGCCAGCCCTGTGGATATCCATGTTCAGGCGATAGGCATGCCCGCCCTTGATCTTCCAGGCAGTGCTCCATTTGCGCCAGAACGGTCGCCCGCGCGGCAGGGTCAGCAGCACTGCGATGAAGCAGTCCAGCACCCACAGGATGGCCACCACGCCCATCAGCAACAATCCCCAGTTACCGGGAAGGGTCAGGCGGTAATGCAGTTCAAGCATGAACGGCATGAAGTTCTCCCGCGAAAAGCAGCATTCGCCCCAGTAGCGCTGGCCGAGCGTCTCGCCGCTGACCGGATCAAGGTAGAACACACTGTTCTTCTCGGCATGCGGCTGGCCGGTCGCCGGGTCGTTGCGCGGCACCATGGCCAGCAACGCCGCATGCCCTGGCTCATGGGGATACTCCATGTACCAGACCTGCAGCCGCGGGTGTGCGGCTTGAATGTTGTCCACAAGGTTGCCAGGGTCCTGCCGCAAGCCCTTGGCAGGTGCTTCATAGAACGAAGGGTTCAGCCATTCGTCGATCTCGTGATTGAACGCCAGCACACTGCCGGTCAGTCCTGCGAGGGCAAGGAACAGCGCGGTGGCCAGGCCGATGTAACGGTGCAGCACGACGTACACAGAGCGCATGGTGAACATTCCAGATCAGGTCGCCAGATGCGACAAAGCCAGCGCCCTACATCAGGCACTGGCTTTGCGGTTCATGGGGTAGGGTCAGAACTGATAGCTGAGCGTGGCGCTGACATTGCGCTCTTCACCCATGTAGCAGTAGCTCAGGCTCGCGCACGAGGCGACATAGCGTTCATTGGTCAGGTTGTTGGCATTGAGCCGCACATCCGCCCCTTTGAGCCCTACCTTGCCCAGGTCATAGCCCACCGATGCATCGAACAGGGTGTACGACGGCACCTTCATGGTGTTTTCCGCATCCGCCCAGCTGTAGCCCACATAACGTACGCCACCGCCTATACGCACACCGTCCAGCGCGCCTTGGCGCAGGTTGTAGTCTGCCCACAGCGAGGCCATCTGCTTGGGCGCCTGGGTGGGCGAGTTGCCCTGGTTGTCGAGCGTGCTGCCCAACAGCGTGCTCGGCATCGGCTTGCTGTACTCGATATCGGTGAAGGTGTAGCTGCCCAGCACCTTGAGGTTGTCGGTCACCTGCACATGCGCTTCCAGCTCCAGGCCTTGGGAGCGTACTTGCCCGACGGGGTAGTAGAAATTGTCCTGCGGCTGCTTGGTGGCCAGGTTCTCTTGCTCGATGCGGAACACCGAGGCGGTGAACAGGTTATCCGTGCCCGGTGGTTGGTACTTGATCCCGGCCTCCCACTGGGTGCCCTCGGTGGGGGCCAGCGGGTTGCCAGCGGCGTCGGCATAAGAGTTGGGGTTGAACGACTCCGAATAGCTCAGGTACGGCGCGATGCCATTGTCGAACAGGTACAGCACGCCTGCGCGGCCGGTGAGCTTGGTGCGGTCATCGCTGATCTGGGTGCCCAGCGGGCGGGTGGGCTCGGCGATTCGATTTTCATCCGACGTTTTCACCCAGTCCTGACGCACGCCGAGGAGAAGCGCCATTTATCCAGCTCGATCAGGTCCTGGGCATAGATGCCGGTCTGCTGCAGGCGCCGCGTGTAGCTGGTCGGCGCGTAATAGGTGATCTGCGAGTTGCCGTACTGCGGGTTGAAGGCATCGATAGGTGCCACGCCGCCGCTGGTCCAGTCGACGACAGTCTTGCGTCGCTGGTAGTCCAGGCCCACCAGCGTGGTGTGCTTGGCCGCGCCGGTGAAGTACTCGGCCTGCAGCATGTTGTCGATGATGTAGGAGTGCAGCTTCTCGTCGGCACCGGTGTAGTAACGGTTCAGGCTGTTGCTGGTGGGCGACGTGTAGCCCCAGGCATACACCTGGTCCATTGCCACCGTCGAGTCCAGGTAGCGGAAGTTCTGCCGGGCGGTGAACACGTCATTGAAGCGATGTTCGAACTGATAGCCGAACGACTGCTGGTTGCGCTTATAACTGTCGACGCCCGGCTCGCCTTCGAAGAAGTGCTCCGAAATACGCTGGCCATTGCGCTGGTGCAGCGCGCCATCGGCTGGTACGCCGGCGTGGTAGCCGCCCTCCGGATCGTTCTGCAGGTAAGCCTGCAACGTCAGCGAGGTGTCTTCGCTGAAGTCGATGCTCAGCGTCGGCGCCAGGGCGTAACGTTTTTCTTCGTTGTGGTCGAACTGGGTGTCGGACTGATGCGTCAGGCCGGTCAGGCGATAGGCGATGCGCTTGTCCTCGTCCAGCGGGCCGCTGAAGTCGAAGCCCACGCCACGCTGGCCCTGGCTGCCGACGCTGGCCTGCACCTGGCGAAGGGGCTGGTACAGCGGCTTCTTGGTGGTAAGCGCCACCAGCCCGCCCGGCGAGCTGCGGCCATACAGCACCGAAGACGGGCCCTTGAGGATATCCACGCGCTCAAGGAAATAAGGGTCGATCTGCAGGGTACTGAAGGTGCCGCTGTCGCCCATCGACTTCAGGCCGTCGATGTAGATATTGTCGACCGACCCATCGTTGAAGCCGCGCATCGCCACATAGTCATAGCGGTGGGTCGCGCCATACGGGTTGGTCAGCACGCCGGGGGTGTAGCGCATGGTCTGCGAGACCGTCTGCGCGCCCTGGTCGTCCATCTGCTGACGCGTGACCACCGAGACCGACTGCGAGGTCTCCAGCAGCGCGGTACTGGTCTTGGTCGCCACCTGGCTGTGGGTGGCGTTGTAGCCTTCCATGCTGCCCAGCGCATTGCCCAGGGCGAAGCCACGCACATCGCTGCTCGGCAGCGCGAGGGCGGCGTCCTGTGCCACGGCGTGCAGCACGTAGCGGCTGCCATCCTGGCTCACCGCCTCCAGGCCCGAGCCTTCCAGCAACCGGCGCAGGGCCTGGTCGGTGGCATAGCGGCCCTGCAGGCCGGGCGACTGCGCACCCTGGGTCATTTGTGGGGTGCTCGACAAGGTGATGCCGGCCTGGCGCGCAAACTGGTTGAGCACCTCGTCCAGTGAGCCTGCGGCAATCGCATACTGCTGGCTGACGCTGCTCGCCGGCTGTGCCAGCGCTGCCAGCGGAACGCCGACAAGGCTTATGAGCGTACCGAACAGCGCGGCACGCACGGCTTTGCCGAGGAGTGAATCTAAGACAGGTTGAAACTCATTACTGTCATCAGGCTGCAGCAGGGGCAGGGCTTTGCGCATGAAGGTATCCGTAGGGTCGGTAAGGCAGAATGGAGTGGCTTACTGACCTAGCCGGACTCAGCGAAAAACCCCGCCAAAAAAATCAGGCGCTCACGCCAGCCGTTCCAGGCGCACCCACCAGCGCGTGCGGTAGCTGACCTTGACCGGCAGCGTCTGGGGCAACAGTTGCAGCAGCTTGTCGGTGTCTTCGAGGCGAAATACCCCGGACAGGCGCAGGTTGCGGATGTCGTGTGTACAGCTCAGGTAGCCATGGCGATAACGCGCCACCTCGTCGAGGAAGTCCCCCAGGCGCATGCTGCGTGTAACGATCAGCCCGTCAGCCCAGGCGCCGGCATCCATGTCTTGCTGCTGCACCGGTGTTGCGCCCTGTGCATCGACCAGGAAGGCTTCGCCGCTGCGTACCCATTGCAGGCCGCCAGCGCCGGGCGAGTGGATTGCCACGTTGCCCTGGCTGACACTCACGCGGGTACAGTTGCGTTCCTGGCGCACCACGAAGCGCCCGTCGAAACCTTCGAGCAGGGCCTCGCGGGTCCTGACCCACAGTGGTCGCCCTGCGGCACCGGCCGGGTGCTGGGCACAGGTCAGCATCAGCTCGCCATGCTTGAGCTGCACCAGGCGCTGGCGATCATCGAACGCAAGGTCCGCTGCCGTGTGGGTGTTGAGGTCGAGCACGGTGCCGTCCGGCAGGCGCACACTGCGGCGCTCGCCGGTGGCGGTGGCAACATCCGATGTCCAGGGGTCGAGTACGCCCAGGTCCTTGCCCAGCCAGGCTGCCGAGCCCATTGCCAACACCCCGCCGAGCAGCTTCAGCGCCTGGCGCCGTTGCAGGCGTTGCTGGCTGCTCTCCAGGGTCTGCAGGGCCACCACGCCTGCGCCGGGTACCGCGCGCAGGTTCATTTCCTGCTGCAGGCTGTGCACCCGCTGCCAGGCCAGTTCGTGCTCATGGTGGGCACTGCGCCATTGTTCGCACTGCAGCAGCAGGTGCGGGCTGTCGCCGCTTTCGCGTACCCGCAGCATCCAGTGGATGGCCTGTTTGACCACGTGTGGGCTAGGGTTCATAGCGCAACACGTAGCAGTGGTACAGCGCATCGGCCACGTGGCGCTCTACCGAGCGCAGCGAAATACCCATCTGTTCGGCGATCTGCCTGTGGCTCAGGCCTTCGCACTGGGCCAGCAGGAACGCGGTGCGCACCTTGGGCTTGAGCCCGTCAAGCAGGCGCGCGATGCGTTCCAGCAGCTCCAGCAGCAGTTCACGGGTTTCCGGCGAGGGCACCTGGGCCTCAGGCAGGTGTGCCAAGGCTTCGAGGTAGGCGCGCTGCAGCTCCGCGCGGCGCCAATGGTCGATCACCAGGCCGCGCGCGATGGTGCGTAGAAACGCACGCGGTGCACTCAGCTCCAGCTGTTCGTGGCGCTGCAACAGGCGCACGAAGGTGTCCTGGGCCAGGTCTGCGGCATCGGCGGCATTGCCCAGCCGGCAGCGCAGCCAGGTGTTCAGCCAACTGTGATGTTGCCGATAGAGCGTGTGCACGGAGTCGTGAGAGGGCATGGAGGCGCGCTGTCGGGGTCATAAATGATAATTAGTCTCATTGTTATAGCGCCTCGAACAATTTGCAACCGGCGGCGCCCTCAGCGCTGCGGCTGGCGGGTCAGGTACTGCCTGATGGCCTGCATGCCCTTGTTCAGGTGCTGCTCGAGCAGGTGCACGGCCTCATCCACACGCTTGTGCTGCGCTGCGTCCACCAGGGCGATATGGTCGTCCTGGGTCAGCTTGCCAAGGCCCATCGACGACAGGTGAAAACGCAGGAAGCGTGCCTCTTCGCACAACTCGCTGTCGATCAGGCGCAACAGCTTCTGGTTCGGTGCCCTGCGGTACAGGGTCATGTGCAACAGCCGGTTGAGCTGGCCGATTTCGGCGTGGCGGGTTTCGTTTTCCAGTTGCTCGATGTAACGGCGCGCCTGGGCGATATCCTCGCCATCCAGCAAGGGCACCGACTGGCGCAGCGCTTCGCTCTCGAGGATGACCCGCAGGCCATAGGCGTCCACGGCATCTTCACCGATCAGCGGTGCCACCACTGCGCCCTTGTGCGCCACCACCTGCAACAGCGATTGCGCCTCCAGCTGGCGCAACGCTTCGCGCACCGGCATGCGGCTCACACCGAACAGCGTGGCCAGTTCCTGTTGGCGCAAGGCCATGCCGGCGCCAGCCGGCCATCGAGAATGGCGCTGCGCAAGCGCTCTTCAATCACGCTGCGCGCCAGGTGGGCGGGCACCTGCTCGTCGCCCAGGATGCTCAGGAGTTTGATTTTTTCGGCCACGCTGACTGCCCTGCTAGCGATAGAAGTTGGATCCAATGACCCTAGTGTTGACGTTTAAGCCTGTCAAATGCGGGTCGCTGGTGGCCCGCTGGCTTACGCGTCAACTATCGTGAATGAAGTCGCAGCGCTTGGGAAGCTCGCCGCCGTGCGCCATTGTCTTTTGCCTGCCCAGCCTGCACCATCGCGATTCCACGTTCTGCATGGACCGCCGGCCTTGGCGATACGATGGGCTTTCCCTCTGACCCTGCGCCGGGCTGGCCTGGCGCTGCTGCTCGGCTGTGTGTTGCTGGGCAACCTGCGCGCAGAGTGGGATTTCTCCCAGATCAGCCGCAAGGCCCAGGCCCTGTACGGGCCGCTCGGCGCCGGCCAGCAGCGTATCGATGCCTGGCAGCAACTGCTCGCCACCAGCAGGCAACTCGACGAAACCCAGCAACTGCAGGTGGTCAACCAGTTCTTCAACAGCCAGTTGCGCTATGTCGAAGACCTCGACCTGTGGCGCGAGGTCGACTACTGGGCCACGCCCATCCAGTCGTTGATCAAGGGGGCCGGCGACTGCGAAGACTACGCCATCGCCAAATATTTCAGCCTGCGTCGCCTGGGCATTGCCAGCGAAAAATTGCGCATCACCTATGTCAAGGCGTTGCGCCAGAATCGCGCGCACATGGTCCTGACCTACTATTCCACTCCAGAGGCCATGCCGTTGGTGCTCGACAGCCTGATCGACAGTATCGAGCCGGCCAGCCAGCGTAGCGACCTGTTGCCGGTGTATGCGTTCAACGGCGAGGGCATGTGGCTGACCGGCGCGGGCGGCAACCGTAAGGTCGGCGACAGCAAGCGGCTGTCGCGTTGGCAGGATCTGTTGAAAAAGATGCAGGCCGAAGGCTTTCCCGCCGAGCCGGTCAATTGAGGAGTCCAGATGTCACTGTTCAAGCAATTGCTGCTCGCCATCTGCCTGTTCCTGGTGGTCGCCTTCAGCGGCAGCTTCATGGTCAGCCTGGAAAGCTCGCGTAGCCAATACGTCAACCAGTTGCGCTCGCATGCCCAGGACGGCGCCACCGCACTGGCGCTGTCGCTGACGCCCAACATCGATGACCCGGCAATGGTCGAACTGCTGGTCAGCTCGATGTTCGACAGCGGTTACTACGCCAGTATCCGTGTCGTCGACCTGGCGTCCAATGCCCTGCTGGTCGAGCGCCATGCCGAGCCTGACCGCGGCGCGGTGCCGCGCTGGTTCATCGGCCTGATCGGGCTGGAGCCGGCGGGCGGTGATGCCATCGTCAGCCGTGGCTGGCAGCAGGCGGCGCGGGTCGAGGTGGTCAGCCACCCGATGTTCGCCCTGACCAAGCTCTGGCGCAGTGCACTGGGCAGCCTGGCCTGGCTGCTGCTGTGTGGCGTGCTCAGTGCCCTGCTCGGTGCGCTGCTGCTACGCCGCAGCTCAAGCCGCTGGACTACATGGTGGCGCAGTCCCAGGCCATCGCACGGCGCGAGTTCCTCAGCCTGGGGCAGTTGCCGCGCACGCCCGAGCTGCGCCGAGTGGTACAGGCGATGAACCAGATGGTCGAGAAGCTCAAGGCGCTGTTCCACGAGCAGGCCCAGCGCAGTGAAGCGCTGCGTGCCGAGGCCTGGCAAGACAGCCTTACCGGGCTGGGCAACCGGCGGTATTTCGAGATGCAGTTGGCGGCACGCCTCAGCCCGTTGGACGAGGCGCGCCCCGGCTACCTGCTGGTGCTGCGCGTGCAGGACCTGGCCGGGCTCAACCAGCGCCTGGGTGGGCAACGTACCGATGCGCTGCTGCAGGCGGTGGCGCAGCAGTTGCGGCGCGTCTGCGCGCACTACCCCAAAACCCTCAACCTGATCGCGCGTAGCCGCGGCGGTGAATTTGCCGTGCTGGCGCCTGGCCTGGTGCAGGACGAGGCGCTGCACCTGGTGCAGGAGCTGGAGCAGACGTTGCACAGCCTGCACGAGACGGCGGCATCCGACCTGAACCCGGTGGCCTGGATCGGGCTCACCCCGTACAGCCCTGGCGATGCGCCCGCAGCGCTGTTGGCGCGGGCTGATGAGGCACTGGCGCAAGCGCAAAGCCAGGCCACGCCATGCTGGGCGTGCCTGGCGCCGCAGGTTGTGGCGCGGGCCGACCGCCAGGGCTGGCATGCCTTGCTGGAGCAGGCGCTGGAGCAGGGCCGCTTCGAATTGTTCTTCCAGCCCGTGGTGGCGAGCGATGACCTCGGCCGGGTGTTGCACTACAAGGTGCTGTCGCGGCTGTCCGATGAGCATGCCCAGACCCTCGCCGCCGGGCGCTTCCTGCCCTGGCTGGAGCGCTTCGGCTGGTCGAGCCGGCATGACCTGCTGATGCTCGAACGGGTATTGGCACAGCTGCCCAGCCACGACCAGGTGCTGGCGCTGAACCTTTCGGCGGCGACCCTGGCCGACCCGCAGGCGTTGCAACGGGTGTATGAACTGCTGGGGCGGCATCCGGCGCTGGGCCGGCGCCTGGTGCTGGAAATCGGAGAAGAGCAGTTGCCCGACCAGGCTGCGCTGGAGCAGCTGGCGCGACGCTTGCGCAGCCTGGGCTTCAGCCTGAGCCTGCAGCATTTCGGCGGGCGCTTCAGCATGATCGGCAACCTGGCCCACCTGGGGCTGGGCTATCTCAAGATCGACGGCAGCTTTATCCGCGCCATCGACCAGGAGCAGCACAAGCGCCTGTTCATCGAGGCGATCCAGCGCGCCGCGCACAGCATCGACCTGCCGTTGATCGCCGAGCGCGTGGAGACCGAAGGGGAGTTGCAGGTGTTGCGCGAGATGGGGATTGTCGGGGTACAGGGGCAGTTGATCGGTGAGCCGCGCCCCTGGGCCTTGTAGCGTCTGTGAGGGCCCTTTCGCTGGCA
>NZ_JAAHBU010000263.1 GCF_010671725.1 Pseudomonas brassicae
CGCGCTGCTGGTGGCCGCAGCGGGCGCCCACAACCTGCTGTTCAGCGGCCCGCCCGGCACCGGCAAGACCCTGCTCGCCAGCCGCCTGCCCGGCCTGCTGCCACCGCTGAACGAGCGCGAGGCGCTGGAGGTAGCGGCGATCCAGTCGGTGGCCAGCCCGCTACCGCTCGACAGTTGGCCGCAACGCCCCTTTCGCCACCCGCACCATTCCGCCTCCGGCGCCGCACTGGTAGGCGGTGGCAGCCGCCCGCAACCGGGTGAAATCACCCTGGCACACCACGGCGTGCTGTTTCTCGACGAACTGCCAGAGTTCGAACGACGGGTACTGGAGGTGCTGCGCGAGCCCCTGGAATCAGGCGAAATCGTGATCGCGAGGGCCAAAGACAAGATCCGCTTCCCCGCACGCTTCCAACTGGTGGCCGCGATGAACCCGTGCCCCTGCGGCTACCATGGCGACCCCACCGGTCGCTGCCGCTGCAGCAGTGACCAGATCCAGCGCTATCGCAACAAGCTGTCCGGCCCATTACTGGATCGCATCGACCTGCACCTGACCGTCGCCCGCGAAGCCACGGCGCTCTCGCACAGCACCGACAACGGTCCGGGCAGTGCCCACATCGCCGAGCGGGTGGCTGGCGCACGCGAGTTGCAGCAACAGCGCCAGGGCTGCGCCAATGCCTTCCTCGACCTGCCCGGCCTGCGCCTGCATTGCCCCTTGTCCACCACCGACCAGGCCTGGCTGGAAACCGCCTGCGAACGCCTGACCTTGTCCTTGCGGGCCGCACACCGCCTGCTCAAGGTGGCACGTACGCTGGCCGATCTGGAGCAGGCCGAACACATAAGCCGCACACACGTGGCCGAGGCGCTGCAGTACCGGCCAGCGCCCTAGAGCCTGTACTGGCGCAACGCCGAACGCTGCCTCATCATGCGCCCTCCTTTTTTCACGCTGCCCCCGTAGCAGCTCATGGAGCCCGAGCGATGCCCCACGAAGGCAGCCTTCTGCAAACCGCCGTCATCTTCCTGCTGGCCGCCGTCATTGCCGTGCCCCTGGCCAAGCGCCTGCAACTGGGTGCCGTGATCGGCTACCTGCTGGCGGGCGTGGCTATCGGCCCGCAAGCCCTGGGCCTGATACGCGACACCGAAAGCGTTGCGCACATTTCCGAGCTGGGCGTGGTGTTGCTGCTGTTCATCATCGGCCTGGAGCTTTCCCCGCGCCGCCTGTGGCTGATGCGCAAATCGGTGTTCGGCGTGGGCCTGGCGCAGGTGCTGCTCACCGGCGCCGTGATCGGCGCCATCGCCCTGTTCGGCTTCGGCCAATCCATGCCCGCTGCCGTGGTGGTCGGCCTCGGGCTGGCGCTGTCGTCCACCGCCCTTGGCCTGCAAAGCCTGGCCGAGAGCAAGCAGCTCAACGCGCCCCATGGCCGCCTGGCGTTCGCCATCCTGTTGTTTCAGGATATCGCGGCCATACCGCTGATCGCCCTGGTACCGCTGCTGGCTGCCAGCGGCCCGGACACCAGCCACGGCGACAGCCTGGAGCATGGCCTGAAGGTGTTCGCCAGCATCGCGGTGGTCATCATTGGCGGCCGCTACCTGCTGCGCCCGGTGTTTCGCATCGTCGCCCGCACCGGCCTGCCGGAAGTCTCCACCGCCACCGCACTGCTGGTGGTGATCGGCACCGCCTGGCTGATGGAGGAAGCCGGGATTTCCATGGCGCTGGGCGCGTTTCTGGCCGGCCTGCTGCTGGCTGACTCCGAGTACCGTCATGAACTGGAGTCGCAGATCGAGCCGTTCAAGGGCTTGCTGCTGGGGCTGTTCTTCATGAGTGTCGGCATGGGCGCCAACCTGGGCATGCTGCTGGAGAGCCCCGGCCTGTTGCTGGGCCTGACCCTGCTGCTGGTGGCGGTCAAGCTGCCGCTGTTGATGCTGGTCGGCCGCCTGGGAGGGTTGAACGCAGGCAGCGCGCTGCGCCTGGGCGTGGTGCTGGCGGCCGGTGGCGAGTTCGCCTTCGTGGTGTTCAAGCTGGGCAAGGACCAGGGCCTGTTCGACGCCTACACCTACGACCTGCTGCTGATGGCGATCACCTTGTCGATGGCCCTCACGCCGCTGTTGCTGCTGGCCTGCGCGCGCCTGCTCAAGCGCCCGCAGGTATCGCGCGAGGTGCCGGAGCAGTACAAGCAGATCCAGGCCGATGCGCCGCGCGTGGTGATCGTCGGCATGGGCCGCATGGGCCAGATCGTTGCGCGCATCCTGCGTGCGCAGAAGATTCCGTTCATTGCCCTGGATACCTCGGTGGACGCCATCGAGCTGACCCGCACCTTCGAGCTGGCGCCCGTGTTCTACGGCGACCCGCTGCGCGCCGAAGTGCTGCAGGCGGCCAAGGTGGGCGAAGCCGAGTACGTCGTGATCACCACCGATGACCCCGACATCACCACCCGCACGGCCGAACGGGTCAAGCGTCTGTACCCGCACCTCAAAGTGCTCGCCCGCGCGCGTAACCGCCAGCATGTGCACAAGCTGACCGACGTGGGCGCGGTGCCGATCCGCGAGACGTTCTACTCGAGCCTGGAGATGACCCGTCGCGCCCTGGTGGGGCTGGGGCTTGGCGAAGAGCAGGCAGCAGACCGTATCCAGCGCTTCACCGAGCATGACGAGCAGGTACTGGAAACCCAGGGCCTGGTGCGCGATGACCGCGCCAAAGTGATGCAGAATGCCAAGGAAGCACGGGTAGAGCTGGAGCGGCTGTTCGCGTCGGATACCAACTGAGCGGCCCACGCGAAAAAAGGCCGGCACCCTCGCAGGGTTGCCGGCCTTTGCAGTTGAAGCGATGTGCTTATTGGGCAGCGGTCAGCGCGTTGTAGCTGGTCATCAGGTTGCGGTAATCCGGGATGTGGTTGGAGCACAACGCCGCCAGGCCTTCGACATCGTTGCGCCAGTCGCGGTGCAGCTCGCAGGCCACGCCGAACCAGGTCATCAATTGTGCGCCGGCACGGCTCATGCGGTCATGCGCGGCATCGCGGGTCATCTGGTTGAAGGTGCCCGACGCATCGTTCACCACAAACACCTCGAAGCCTTCTTCCAGCGCCGCCAGGGCCGGGAACGCCACGCACACCTCAGTCACCACGCCGGCAATGATCAACTGCTTCTTGCCGGTGGCCTTGACTGCCTTGACGAAATCTTCGTTGTCCCAGGCGTTGATCTGGCCGGGGCGGGCGATGTACGGCGCGTCCGGGAACAGCGCCTTGAGCTCCGGCACCAGCGGGCCGTTGGGGCCTTGCTCGAAGCTGGTGGTGAGGATGGTCGGCAGGTTGAAGAACTTGGCCAGGTCGGCCAGGGCCAGCACGTTGTTCTTGAAGCGGTCCGGCTCGATGTCGCGTACCAGCGACAGCAGGCCAGCCTGGTGGTCGACCAGCAGTACGGCAGCGTCGTCTTTGTTCAGGCGGTTGTAGTTGAATGCGGTCATGGTCGTGCTCCAGAAGGTGGTTTGGTTTCAAATCAGTGGGGTGTTTCGCGTTGTTGAGTAAAGATTAAAACCAAGACCTTTGATGCACCAGATAGCTAAATCCGGCTATAGCGTTCTATTATGCGAACGATAAATGGAATGGCGCTTGCCTGCGGAGACCCCCTTTCTTGGAAGACCTCAACTCCCTCTACTTCTTCACCCAGGTGGTCGAGCATGGCGGTTTTGCCCCCGCCGGCCGGGCGCTGAACATGCCCAAGTCAAAGCTCAGCCGGCGCATCGCCGACCTTGAGGATCGCCTGGGTGTGCGCCTGCTGCATCGCACCAGCCGGCACTGCTCGCTGACCGAGATCGGGCAGGAGTACTACCGCCGCTGCACGGCCATGCGGGTGGAAGCCGAGGGCGCCGCCGAGGTCATCGAGCGCAATCGCAGCGAGCCGCGGGGCCTGGTGCGCATCAGTTGCCCGACCACCCTGCTCAACTCGCTGGTAGCCCCGATGCTCACCCGCTACATGGCCAAGTACCCCCTGGTGGAGCTGTTCATCGAGAGCACCAACCGCCGGGTCGACCTGCTGCACGAGGGCTTCGACATGGCGCTGCGGGTGCGCTTTCCGCCCCTTGAAAACACCGACATGGTGATGAAGGTGCTGAGCAACAGCACCCAGTGCCTGGTCGGCCACCCCTCCTTCCTCGAACAACTACCCGCAGGCTTCGAGCCGTCACTGCTCGGCACACTGCCCAGCGTTCACTGGGGCGGCGCCCAGCGCGACTACCAGTGGTCGCTGTTCCAGGGCGAAGACATGAGCCGCAGCCTGGTCATCGCGCACACGCCAAGGATGGTCACCGACGACCTGTTCGCCCTGCGCCAGTTCGTGCTGGCCGGCGTGGGCATCGCGCACTTGCCGCGGGTGGCGGTACGCGATGACCTGGCCAGCGGCCGGCTGGTGGAGCTGCTGCCAGAGTGGCACCCACGCTGCGGCATCGTGCATGCGATCTTCCCGTCGCGACGCGGCCTGCTGCCCTCGGTACGCTCGCTGATCGATCACCTTGCCGAGGAGTTCGCTGCCAGCGACATGGCCTGACCGAAGCCCGAATGAAAAGGGGGCCATCAAGGCCCCCGATCGGTTTCAGAACGCAAAACACGAACAACCCAACGCCCCCCAGAACCCCTGGAAGTCGTTGACCGGCACCGTCGAGTGCCGCGCCTTCTCATGGCTGTGCGCATGCACCCCGCATGGTCCCACACACTGGTGCAAGGCGGCCGCCATCGGCGCACCGGCACGCCAGTGTCCGGGCACCAGCGCCACCGGCGACCACTCTGGCAACACCGGAATCAAGCTCGGGCCGTACTTGTCGAACTCCTCGGCGCCATACACCACCTTGCCATCGACCACGGTCAGCACCGACTCGATGCCCTTGATCGCCTCGTCATCGACGCTGAAGTAATCCAGCGAAAGCGCCGCCAGGTCCGCCAGCTGGCCGACCTTGAGCTGACCCTTCTTGCCCTGCTCGCTGGAGAACCAGGCGCTGCCATGGGTGAACAGTTCAAGCGCGGTGGCGCGGCTCAGGCCTTCGGGGTACAGCTCCATGCCACCGACGGTACGGCCGCTGACCATCCAGTACAGCGAGGTCCACGGGTTGTAGCTCGATACGCGGGTCGCATCGGTACCGGCGCCCACCGGGATGCCTTCGGCCAGCATGCGCTGGATCGGCGGCGTTTTCTCGGCGGCCTTGGCGCCGTAGCGCTCGACGAAGTATTCGCCCTGGAAGGCCATGCGGTCCTGAATGGCAATGCCGCCATTGAGTGCACGCACACGCTCGATGTTCTTCGGGCTGATGGTCTCGGCGTGGTCGAAGAACCACGGCAGGCCATTGAACGGAATGTCGCGGTTGACCTTCTCGAACACGTCGAGCATGCGCGAGATGGATTCGTCATAGGTGGCGTGCAGGCGGAACGGCCAGCGTTGCTCGACCAAATGGCGCACCACCGGCTCCAGCTCTTCTTCCATGGTCTGCGGCAGGTCCGGACGCGGTTCGAGGAAGTCCTCGAAATCAGCGGCAGAGAACACCAGCATCTCGCCGGCACCGTTGTGGCGGAAAAAGTCGCTGCCATCACCCGGCTTGACCTTCTGGGTCCAGTTCTTGAAGTCGGTGAGCTCTTCCTTGGGCTTCTGGGTGAACAGGTTGTAGGCAATGCGCACGGTCAACTGACCGTTGTCGGCAGTTCCTGGATCACCTGATAATCATCCGGGTAGTTCTGATAGCCGCCGCCGGCATCGATGGCGCTGGTCAGTCCCAGGCGGTTGAGTTCACGCATGAACTGGCGGGTCGAATTGACCTGGTACTCCAGCGGCAGCTTCGGCCTTTGGCCAGGGTGGCGTACAGGATGGTCGCATTGGGCCGCGCGATAAGCATGCCGGTTGGCTCGCCGAACTTGTTGCGCTGGATCTCGCCACCGGGCGGGTTGGGCGTGTCCTTGGTGTAGCCGACCGCCTTGAGCGCGGCGCGGTTGAGCAGCGCACGGTCGTACAGGTGCAGCAGGAACACCGGGGTATCGGGCGCGCCAGGTTGATCTCTTCGAGGGTCGGCAGGCGTTTTTCGGCGAACTGGAATTCGTTCCAGCCCCCCACCACACGCACCCACTGCGGGCTGGGTGTGCGCTCGGCCTGCTCCTTGAGCAGGCGCAGGGCATCGGCCAGCGAAGGCACCCCCTCCCAGCGCAGCTCCAGGTTGTAGTTCAGGCCACCACGGATCAGGTGCAGGTGCGAGTCGTTCAGGCCCGGGATGACCGTGCGCTGCTTGAGGTCGATGAGGCGGGTGCTCTCGTTGCGATAGGCCATGGCCTCGGCGTCGCTGCCCACGGCGAGGAAGCGGCCGTCCTTGATGGCGACGGCGCTGGCGGTAGGGTTCTCACGGTCTACCGTGTGCAGCTTGCCATTGAACAGGATGAGATCGGCGGTCATGGGAGGCTCCTTGGATAAGTGGGCGGCGTCACGCGCTTGAGGTTGGCAATGAAAGGGGGCGGGGCACCGCTGTACACCTTCAGCTTGGCGCCAGGCATCAGCGCGGCGGCCTTTTTGCCGGTGCTTTCAAACGGCACGACTTGGTCAACATCGCCCAGTCCTTGAAGTAGATCGCGGTGCCATCGCGGGTGACGAACGTGCTCATGTCGGTATCTCCTGGAAAGGGCTAAGTGCTTCAAACGAGACAGGTACAAAAATGTTCAACCGCGCAGCCAGTGGGCGCAGCGACGGGTTACCCACGGCATGATGTAGAACACCACGGGCAGGATGACGACCAGGTTGCCGATCAGATTGCCGGTGATGCCTGCACCCAGTGGCGGGAAGCGCGCGAACAGCGGCGCCAGCAGGTGTGGGATCAGCATAGTCATCGGGCAGATGACCAGGTAGGTCAGCAGCGCCTGCTTCCAGCGCGGCGGTTGCGCCGCGTTGCTGCTGGGCGGGGTGAACCAGAACTCCGGGTCGTCATGGACCTGGGTCTGGTCGCCCTCCTCCAGCAGCGGCAGCACCTCGCTGACCATGGCCTGTCGCTCGGCGGAGTTGATCCAGGCCTGCAGCGTATCGGTAGTGGCGAAACGCACCACGGTCGTGAAGTGGCCACCGCTGCCATGCGGGCGGATCACGTTGACGTCCAGATGGCCAGGTTGCTGGCGTGCCGTGGCGACCGCGCGCTTGAGCCAGGCTTCGTAGAGCGCCAATGAATCGGTGCGCGCCTTGTGCTGGATGACCAGGGTCACCACGTTGCGGTTGTCTTGGGTTGCAGTGTTCATTGGCGTTCCCTGGGTGAACGTGCGGTTGCAGTGCGGTTTACTTGCCGGCGGTCAGCGCGTTGTAGCTGGTCATCAGGTTGCGGTAGTCGGGGATGTGGTTGGAGCACAGCGCCGCCAGGCCTTCGACATCGTTGCGCCAGTCGCGGTGCAGCTCGCAGGCCACACCGAACCAGGTCATCAACTGAGCACCGGCGCGGCTCATGCGGTCATGCGCAGCGTCACGGGTCATCTCGTTGAAGGTGCCCGACGCATCGTTCACCACGAACACCTCGAAGCCTTCTTCCAGCGCCGCCAGGGCCGGGAACGCCACGCACACCTCAGTCACCACGCCGGCAATGATCAACTGCTTCTTGCCGGTGGCCTTGACTGCCTTGACGAAGTCTTCGTTGTCCCAGGCGTTGATCTGGCCGGGGCGGGCGATGTACGGCGCGTCCGGGAACAGCGCCTTGAGCTCCGGCACCAGCGGGCCGTTGGGGCCTTGCTCGAAGCTGGTGGTGAGGATGGTCGGCAGGTTGAAGAACTTGGCCAGGTCGGCCAGGGCCAGCACGTTGTTCTTGAAGCGGTCCGGCTCGATGTCCGTACCAGCGACAGCAGGCCCGCCTGGTGGTCGACCAGCAG
>NZ_JAAHBU010000264.1 GCF_010671725.1 Pseudomonas brassicae
ACGTCCGCCATGCCATCACTCCACGGGGTTGTACGGAAAGCCGGTGATTCTACCGGCCTTACCGCAAAATTTACAGTGGGGCGACAGCTTGTGACGACAAAGCGACAGTAACTGTCGTCGCGCGACGGATGGTCGCGCCGAACGATCAGGCCGTCGGCTTGCCCGCGCGGGCAGCCGGGGTCTGGGTAGGCGCTGGCGCGGGGGTGGCAGCAGCGGGCTCGACCGGCTTGGCCGGGGCGACGTCCTTGGGCTTCTCGACCGGGGTCACGCGGTCCAGTTGAATGTTGACCCGACGATTGCGTGCGCGGTTGGCGGCATTGTTGTTGGCCGCCAGCGGGTAACGCTCGCCATGGAAACGCACGGTGATCTGCTCTGGCGCGATGCCGTGGGCCACGAGGTAGTCCTGCACTGCCAACGCACGTCGGCGCGACAGGTCGCGGTTGGTCAGGCGATTGCCGCTGTTGTCGGAATGCCCGTCGAGTTCGATATGGTTGACCGTCGGGTCGGCCTTGATGAAGTCGAGAATGACGTCCAGGCGTGCCCGTGCGTCGGCATCCAGATCGATACCGCCGCCTGGGAAACCCACGCGTGCCTGGCGCACCTGGTCATAGTTCATCGGCAACAGCTTGGCGGCGCAGAGCTGGTACTCAGCGTAGGCACGGTAGAACTTGACCGGCAGCAGCCGCACTTCCATGCTGCGCCCGGCTTCGCCGGCAAAATTGCGCACCACGCTGCTGCGCCCGTCGAGCAGGCCATTGATCAGGCGGCTGGCCTGGCCCTGGGAGCTGGTGAACAGCACGCCACTGCGCGCCAAGCGCACCGAGCCCAGGTTGATATCGCCACGCCCCGGCTGCCACGGCGCGGCGGCCGCGAGCAGGGTGGCAGAGCCGGCGCCGAGCACGTTGCTGCTCGAGCGCAACTGGAACGTCGCCTGCTCGCCAGCACGGCGCACGAACTCGCCGCTGCCGAAATCGGCAATCGGCTGGATCAGCCGACATTCGAACTGGTCGCCCTCGACTTTCCACTCGATGTTCTCCACGCGAGTCTGGAAGGTGAGTGCCACGGCCGGCAGGCTGGCAAACATACTGAGCAGGGCTAGGTAACGCTGGCGCACGGTCGGCTCCACAAATTGCTTACGGCATACCTGCAAGCTATCGGACAGCCTCGGCAAAACTTGATAGCGAGTGCTGTGATCGGGCTTTTCCGGTAGCATTCACCGGGAGTTCGAACCGCCTGGAATCCCCAATGTCCGACCGCCTGACCCTCCTGCGTCCCGACGACTGGCACATCCATCTTCGCGATGGCGCTGTCTTGCCCCACACCGTCGGTGACGTAGCGCGCACTTTTGCCCGCGCCATCATCATGCCCAACCTGGTACCGCCGGTGCGCAACGCCGCCCAAGCCGATGCCTATCGCCAGCGTATTCTGGCGGCCCGGCCGGCCGGCAGCCGTTTCGAACCGCTGATGGTGCTGTACCTCACCGACCGCACCCAGCCTGAGGACATCCGCACGGCCAAGGCCAGCGGGTTCGTGCACGCCGCCAAGATGTACCCCGCCGGCGCAACCACCAACTCGGACTCGGGCGTGACCAGCCTCGACAAGATCTTCCCGGTGCTCGAAGCCATGGCCGAAGTGGGCATGCCGCTGCTGGTTCACGGCGAAGTGACACGCCCCGAGATCGACGTGTTCGACCGCGAGAAGCTGTTCATCGACGAGCACCTGCGTCGCGTGGTCGAACGCTTCCCGACGCTCAAGGTAGTGTTCGAGCACATTACCACTGCCGAGGCGGCGCAGTTCGTCAACGAAGCCCCGAGCAACGTCGGCGCCACGATCACCGCCCAGCACCTGCTGTACAACCGCAACCACATGCTGGTGGGCGGTATACGCCCGCACTTCTACTGCCTGCCGATTCTCAAGCGCAACACGCACCAGGTGGCGCTGCTCGACGCGGCCACCAGCGGCAGCAGCAAGTTCTTCCTCGGCACCGACTCGGCACCGCATGCCCAGCACGCCAAGGAAGCCGCCTGTGGCTGCGCCGGCTGCTACACCGCGTATGCTGCCATCGAGCTGTATGCCGAGGCGTTCGAACAGCGCAATGCGCTGGACAAGCTCGAAGGCTTTGCCAGCCTGCACGGCCCGGCGTTCTACGGCCTGCCGGCGAACACCGACCGTATCACCCTGGTCCGCGAAGACTGGACCGCCCCAAGCAGCCTGCCCTTTGGCGAGCAGACTGTCATCCCGCTGCGCGCCGGTGAGCAACTGCGCTGGCGCCTGCTGGAGGAAACTGTGTGAGCGACGATTACGAAGACGACCAGGAAGGTCAAGGCGGCGGTTCGCGCCATCCCATGGCAGAACGCTTTCGCGGTTACCTGCCGGTAGTCGTGGATGTGGAGACCGGTGGCTTCAACTGCGCCACCGATGCGCTGCTGGAAATTGCCGCTGTCACCATCGGCATGGACGAAAAGGGCTTCCTGTTCCCGGAACACACCTACTTCTTCCGCGTCGAGCCGTTCGAAGGCGCCAATATCGAGCAGGCCGCACTGGACTTCACCGGCATCAAGCTGGACCACCCGCTGCGCATGGCGGTGAGCGAAGAGTCGGCGCTGACCGACATTTTCCGCGGCATCCGCAAGGCACTCAAGGCCAACGGCTGCAAGCGCGCGATCCTGGTCGGACACAACAGCAGCTTCGACCTGGGCTTCCTCAATGCGGCCGTGGCGCGCCACGACATGAAGCGCAACCCGTTCCACCCGTTCTCCAGCTTCGACACGGCGACCCTGGCCGGCCTGGCGTATGGTCAGACCGTGCTGGCGCGGGCCTGCCAGAGTGCCGACATCGACTTTGACGGGCGCGAGGCGCACTCGGCGCGGTATGACACCGAAAAGACCGCCGAGCTGTTCTGCGGCATCGTCAACCGCTGGAAGGAAATGGGCGGCTGGCAGGACTTTCGCGACTGACCCCTGAGGGCAGTGTCGCCCCCTTTGCTGGCAAGCCAGCTCCCACAAGGATCAGCGCACACCTGTGGGAGCTGGCTTGCCAGCGAAGAGGCCAGCA
>NZ_JAAHBU010000265.1 GCF_010671725.1 Pseudomonas brassicae
CCGCTGCCGATCTTTCGATCCAAGCACTTCCCGCACTACCTGAAACGTCCAACTCGTTGATACTCAAGGAGTTTTTCGTTCCGACTACGCCGGAAGAGGTGCGAATTATAGAGAGATTAAACGGGGCGTCAAGGGCTAGTTTGAAAACAGCATAAACAAAGAAAGATGCGCACTATATTGCTCACGCCTTGCCCCTTGCGCATCATGTAGGTAGCGCCTTCCTTCATCTATATATACGGAAACCACCCTCACAATGAACGCTCCTCCCCGCAGCCTGGTCACCAGCCTGTTTCCCATCGGCTTGCTGCTGATCGCGATGGCCTCCATTCAAACCGGTGCCTCGCTCGCCAAGAGCATGTTCCCCATGGTCGGTGCGCAGGGCACCACGACCCTGCGCCTGATCTTTGCCAGCGTGATAATGCTGCTGTTGCTGCGTCCTTGGCGTGCTCGCTTCACCACAAACACCCTGAGGACGGTCATCATTTATGGCATGGCGTTGGGCGGAATGAACTTCCTTTTCTATATGTCATTGCGCAGCGTGCCACTGGGCATCGCTGTTGCATTGGAGTTCACAGGCCCGCTGGCAGTGGCACTGTACGCCTCACGCCGCGCCGTGGACTTTCTGTGGATTGGCCTCGCCGTCATTGGCCTGCTGCTGCTGATCCCGATCGGACAGACCGGCGCCAGCATCGACCTGCTTGGTGCAAGCTATGCGCTGGGCGCAGGTGCCTGCTGGGCCCTGTACATTCTATATGGGCAAAAGGCCGGTGCCGAACACGGCATCCAGACCGCCGCACTGGGGGTGATGGTAGCGGCGCTGTTCGTCGCCCCCATCGGTATCGTCCACGCGGGGACCGCACTGCTCAACCCCGCCCTGCTGCCAATTGCCATTGGCGTGGCCATCCTGTCCACCGCGCTGCCCTACAGCCTTGAGATGGTCGCACTGACCCGCATGCCAGCACGAACCTTCGGCACCCTGATGAGTATCGAGCCGGCATTCGGCGCACTGTCCGGCCTATTGTTTCTGGGTGAAGTACTGAGCATCGCGCAATGGCTGGCCATTGCTGCCATTATCACCGCATCCGTGGGCGCGACACTGTCCATGCGCAACCAGAGCCAGCCACTGGTTGCTGCCGATTGATTTGAGAAATATTTTCATTTGAACGGATCTTTGTCATTGTGTCGACATGACACCCTGTTTAAGCTGTAACTCGACGTCAGTCTTGAATTTTTTACAAGACAAGGAAGCAACAGGCATCAGGAAGACGCCCCGGAAATTCGCTCGAGCCCACGACTCAGGCACCTTTGTAAGGACAGGAATGAAACGACTTTTGCTCATCCTAGCCATTCTGGCCATCGCCGGCTGTGCGGCGACTGCTAACACCGAGGTAAAGCGCGGCAAGAAGGGCCTGCATATCAACTGCTCGGGCCTGTCGTCTTCCTGGAACAAGTGCCACAGCAAAGCTGCCAGCTCCTGTGGCACCAAAGGCTACAAGGTCGTCGCCAAGTCAGGCGACGGCGAAGAGGAACCTGGGGACTACCCTTTTGGCCTCAACCCGGCGGGCTACACCAGCCGGAGCATGATCGTCATCTGCAAGTAGATGTGAAAAAGGCAACCCGCAGGTTGCCCTTTTCATTGAACGATCGCTTCAGATCGCTTCGGTCCTCGTGCACAGCCACGCTAGCGCAGGCCCCTCAAGCAAGGGGGAAAGACGCTCACGTACACTATCGTGATACTGGTTGAGCCACGCACGCTCCGCCTCATCGAGCCGATCAGGCAGTAGACAGCGTGTATCGATCGGGCACAGGGTCAATGTTTCGAATTCGAGAAAATCACCAAACGCGCTCTTGCCCGCGTCACGGTTGAACACCAGGTTCTCGATACGCACCCCCCACTGCCCCGGACGGTAGGTGCCGGGCTCGATAGAGGTGATCATGCCGGCCTGCATCGCCGTGTGCGGTGCAGCCACCGCCTGGTAAGCGATGACCTGAGGCCCCTCATGCACATTCAGGAAGTACCCCACGCCGTGCCCCGTACCATGCCCATAGTCGACCTGCTCGGCCCATAACGGCGCACGGGCAATCGAGTCGAGCAACGGTGACAGGATACCGCGCGGAAAGCGCGCCCTCGACAGGGCAATCATGCCCTTGAGCACCCGCGTGCAATCCTGTTGCTGTTCCAGGCTAGGACGACCGATCGGCACCATCCGAGTTATGTCGGTGGTGCCACCAAGATACTGCCCACCAGAATCGATCAGCAGCAACCCGTCGCCTTCGATGCAGGCATGCGAGGCCTGCGTTGCACGGTAGTGTGGCATTGCGCCATTGCTGTTGAATGCCGCAATGGTGGCAAAGCTTGGCGAAACAAAACCGGGACGTCGCGCACGCGCCTCACCCAGCCGGGCATCCACTGTAAGCTCTGTAAGCAGTTCCTGCCCCTGTGCCGCCTCGAACCAGGCAAAGAATTCGCACAGCGCCGCACCATCCTGCTCCATGGCCTGGCGGATATGGGCGAGGTCGGCCTCACTCTTGCGCGACTTGGACACGGTGGTAGGGTTGAGCCCTTCGTGTAGCCGTACCGTTTCATCGAGATTGGCCAGCAACCCGCTGGTCACTCGCGCAGGGTCGACCAGTACAGTGCTACCCGGAGCGATTGCGGCCAAAGCCGCACCTACCTCGGCATACTCGTGCAACTGCACACCGTCCGCCTCCAGAGCCTGACGCAAGGGAGCATCGACCTTGTTCAAGTCGATGAACAACGCAGCACGCTCCTGACTGATCAGCGCGAATGATACAAACACGGGGTTGTAGGAGACATCACTGCCGCGCAGGTTGAACAGCCATGCAATATCATCCAGCGTGGCAATGAAATGCCAGTCTGCGCCCTGCTCAAGGAGTGTACGCCGCAGCTGCGAAAGTTTGTCGCCGCGCCCAACGCTGACATGCGGCGGCAGGTGCTGGTACACCGGATTCTGCGGCAACGCCGGGCGCTGTACCCACACCTCAGCCAGCAAGTCCTTGTCGCTGAGCAGGCGCACCCCACGCGCTTCAAGGCGCGCACCGAGCTGACGCGCAGACGCCAGCGCCATTACCGCACCATCCACCGCTACCGCGCCGCCTGCCGGTGCGTGCTCGGCCAGCCAGTCCAGCGGGCCAGGCTGGCCCGGCATCAGCTTCATCAATTCGATGCCACTGCCCTCCAGCTCGCTCTGGGCCTGCTCCCAATAGCGGCTGTCGGCCCACAGGCCAGCGAAATCGGCGGTCAGTACCAAGGTGCCGACCGAACCATGAAACCCCGACAACCACTGGCGGCCTTGCCAATAGCCCGGCAGGTACTCCGAAAGATGTGGATCGGCCGAGGGCACCAGCAGCGCATCGACACTTTCCTTGCCCATGATCGCGCGCATTCGCGCCAGACGCTCAGGCACTGTGTCCTGCATTCCAGGCTGACTGTTCATGCTCTCTCCCACCACCACCGCAACCAATGTTATTGATCGATGATAATGGAGTACCCATCAGCCGTGGGCAACCGCCCAGAACGGCACCGAATGTAACGCGGCCTTGATGGCGCGTGCCGCCTTGTCGACCTCGCCTTCGTCGGTGTAACGGCCCAGACTCAGGCGTATGGTCTGGCGCGCCGCGCGCTCATCGTGACCGAGCGCCAGCAGCACATGCGAAGGCGCGCTGCTGCCCGAGTTGCAGGCCGAGGTCGAAGAAAATGCCAGACTCGCGGCCAATGCCTGCAGGTCGATGCCATCACCGGCAAATGTCAGGCTCAAGGTATGCGGGATACGCTGGGCAGGACTGCCATTGAGGCCCAGACCGGGGATGCCCGCCAACTGATCGAGCAAACGCTTGCGCAGATACTGCATGCGCACCAGCTCTTGCTCCAACACCTGCCCGGCCAGGGCAAACGCAGCGCCCATGGCAGCAATCTGGTGTGTCGCCAGCGTACCCGAACGCAAGCCGCCCTCGTGCCCGCCGCCATGAATCTGCGCCTTGAGCAGCGGCGCGGCGCGTTTGCCCACGTACAGCGCACCAATCCCCTTGGGCCCGTAGACCTTGTGTGCGGAAAACGACATCAGGTCGATCGCCCAGCGCGAGAGGTCGATCGGCAACTTGCCAGCGCCCTGTGCAGCATCCACGTGCAGCAACGCGCCATGGCGACGAACGATCTGGCCAATGGCCTGCACGTCGTTGAGCGTGCCCAGTTCATTGTTGACCAGCATCAACGAGACCAGAAAGGTGTCCTCGCGCAGTGCCGCCTCTACTGCCTGCGGCGTGATCAGACCTTGCGCATCCGGGCTCAGCCAGGTGACGTCGATGCCCGCCAGTTCCAGCTGCCGCGCCGTATCGAGCACCGCCTTGTGCTCGATACGGCTGGTAATGATATGCCCGCCAGCACGCCCCTGGGCCACCCCCTTGAGGGCAAGGTTGTTGGACTCGGTGGCGCCCGACGTCCAGATGATCTGCTCGGCGCGCGCACCGACCAGGCCTGCAACCTGAACGCGAGCCTGCTCGACCGACTGGCGCGCCTGCTGCCCAAAACGATGGCCGCTCGAAGCCGGGTTGCCAAAACGGCCCGATACACCAAGACACTCCACCATCACCTGGATGACTCGCTCGTCGACGGGGGTCGTGGCAGCGTAGTCGAAGTACAGCGGGAGATTTGTCATGGCCAGGCTCTTCCTGAAGTCGTCTAGTTAACGTGCACCCATAGTGCATCAACATCCAATAGAACCATTAATTATTAATTTTCATATTTATATAACCAAACATTGATTTCCATTCTATGAACTGAACTCCCCCTCTCTTTCCCTTTCACAACCCCATATGAGCCTTTCACAGGAGGTTTGCCCATGCACCGCTCGACCGACCGCAAAAATGGGGTAGTGCTGCTCGATACGCGCCCCAGCACTCCCGAGCATGAACGCAGCGTGCACCTGAAACTCGCCGAAGGGCTGGCCAGGCTGCTGGGCACTCACGTGGCTGATCCGGCCTGCACCACGGCGCATGACAACCGCTACTACCTGCCCACCGAAACGCTCATCCACTCGACGCCACATGCCTGGCCAGGGATCGGCAGCGTCGCTGACTTTTTCGGCGGCATGGTCAGGCACCCCTACATGGCAACCAAGGCGATTTCTCACCCCCTGCCGGCCAACGCAAAATTTGCGCCTGGTTGGACCGATGACTTCGCCCGGCAGGCCAGTGAAGCGCTGCTGCGTGGCTACACTGTGTTCAGCCGGGAAGACGCGCTGCGGGCCGCTGCACTGTTGCTGCGCGATGGCCCGATACGCCTGAAGCCGGTACGCGCCACCGCCGGTAGGGGCCAGACCGTACTCGCTGACGAACATGGCCTGCAGACGCTTGTGGATGAACTCGACCCGCAGGAACTGGCGGTGTGGGGGTTGGTGCTGGAGGAAAACCTCGATGATGTTGCCACCTTCAGCGTGGGCCAGGCACTGGTGGCGGGCACCACCTGCAGCTACTACGGCACCCAGCAATTGACCACGGACCATGCGGGCGTTTGCGTCTATGGCGGTTCCGACCTGGTGTTCGTACGCGGTGGCTATGATGCCTTGCTGCAACTGGAACTGGAGCAATCCCACCGCCTGGCAATCACCCAGGCCTGCACCTACGAACAGGCCGCGCTCGCTACCCTGCCCGGCTTCATCGCGTCACGGCGCAACTATGATGTAGCCCGCGGGATGAACCAGCAAGGCAAGCAGCGCAGTGGTGTGCTCGAGCAGTCCTGGCGTATCGGCGGCGCCAGCAGCGCCGAGCTGCTGGCCTTGCAGGCGTTCGCCGACGATCCGGCGCTGCAGCGGGTGCGCGCCTCCACCCACGAAGTGTTCGGCGAGGTCTATTTGCCTGCCGATGCCACCCTGTTCTACCAAGGCGATGACCGTGAAGTCGGACGAATCAGCAAGTATGCAAGGATCCGCGCCTATGACCATCCATAGCGAAACCCTCGAAATCCGTGTCGACGGCGAGAGCATCGCCGGTACCCTGCTCAGCCCCAACCCCAAAGTACCCGGGATCCTCTTCGTACACGGCTGGGGCGGTAGCCAGCAACGGGACCTGGCGCGGGCCAAGCAGATCACCGGCCTTGGTTGCGTGTGCATGACCTTCGACCTGCGCGGCCACGAGCGCACCGAAAGCCAGCGGCGCAGCGTGACCCGCGAACAGAACCTGGCCGATCTGCTGGCCGCCTATGATTGCCTGGTCGGCCACCCCGCCGTCGACACCCGCGCGATCGCCGTGATCGGCAGCAGCTACGGGGGCTACCTGGCCACCCTGCTGACTCGCCTGCGCCCGGTTAAATGGCTGGCCCTGCGGGTACCTGCATTGTACTGGGACGACGAATGGGGCCTGCCCAAGCAGGCACTGGACCGCCAGCGTCTGTCGCAGTATCGCCTTAGCGCACTGGGCCCGGGCGACAACCGCGCGCTCGCCGCCTGCGCCGAATTTTCCGGCGATGTGCTACTGGTGGAGTCCGAGCAGGATGACTACGTCCCGCACAACACCCTGATGAGCTATCGCAGCGCCTTCATCAGCGCCCATTCACTGACCCACCGCATCGTCGATGGTGCCGACCACGCGCTTTCCAGCGACCGCAGCCAGAAAGCCTACAGTGCCATGCTCACGGCCTGGGTCAGCGAAATGGTGATCGGCGCCCGGCTCGACCGCTATCCCCACCACTCGCCCTGGTATTCATGAGCGGTGCGGCTGAGCACATGCATCAACACCGCGCCAGGCGCTCAGCCAGCGCCTTGGCCTGCAGAGCCACATCGGTGACCGCCGTGCTTTCCCACCACTGGCCGCGCAGTGGCGGGCCCATGGCAAAGAGTCGGTCGCTGACGACACCGTCAGCATCGATCACCGCCCCACCCGCATCGGCGGCAATACCCAACGCCAGGGGCCCCGGCTGAATAAGACCGCGCTGCAACAGGCACTGCGGTAGCGGCCGGGCGACCCGCCGCCAGTCGTACTCGATACCCGTGGAATTGACCAGTGCCGCCCCTGCCACTCGCGTCACCTGCGCCTGAGCGCGAAAACGCAGGTGCACGCACACCCCATCCGCACCCGCGGGCTCGACGGATTGCAGGCAGGCCGCATGAATGTGCAAGCGACCTTCCCTGCACAGTTGTTCGAGCAACGCTGCACCTTGCGGCGGCGCGCGATGGTGATGGCTTTCCCACCAGGGCCGTACGTGACGCACGAACTGGCGACGCTGGCGATCACTGGCCTGACTCCATAGCCGTGGAATATGAACCCGCACAGTGTCCAGCGGCGCCTGCCAGTCAATCCCCTGAGCCTGCGCCTGTCGGCACTGCTCACGCAGGGCACGCAGCAGTTGCAAGGGGCTGCGCAGCGACCGGTCAGCGGCGAGAAAATCCTCCCAGGCCGGTGGCTGACGCCTTACATGCGGCCACAGGCCATGACGCGAGAACACCTCGATCGGCCCTCGGTGGCCAGCCTGCTGCAAGGAAACCAGCGTATCGACCATGGTCAACCCGGAGCCGATGATCAGCACCGTGCCTTGCGGATCGATCCCACGCATTGCCGCCACATCCCACGGGTCGACTGCAGCAGTGTTGATACCATCATCACCGACCTTGGGCGTGTGCGCCGCGGCAAACATGCCGGTGGCCAGCACCGCAAAGCGCGCCTGCACCGAACCGCCATCACTGAGCCGCCCACGAACCCCGCCGGGCACCCGCTCAAGGTCGACCACCTCGGCACACCGATGCTCCAGCAGCGAGCCGGACTGCGCGCCAATGCCCTGGGCTTCGCTCAGGCGCTGGCGCGCATAGCGACCGAACAGGCCACGCGGCGGGAACAGTTCGGCGACCGGCACAGCCTGCGCGGCGGCCTCAGGCCACTCACCGGCATTGAGTTGTTGCTGCAACCATTGCGTGAGGTCATCGGGGTTGTCCGGGTCGACACTCATGCGCGCCGCATTGCCATTGAGGGTATGCCCCAGCTCGGTGGCACTGTAGGCCTCGCCCCGTCCCAGCTCCCTGCGCGGCTCCACCACCAGCAGGTGGCGGCGCCCCGGCTGGCGCAGCAGTTGCGCAGCAAGCAGGGCACCACTGAGACCGCCGCCAATGATCAACACATCGGCCATCCGGGGTGCAGCGGTAGTTTCGTGCATCGGCATCTCCTTCACGGGGAGCCGGCATAATAGGCAGCAATGCACGCCGATGGCATCCGTTCGGTACCAAAGTAGGATCAGCCCAGCGCTGCGGCCAGTTGCCTGCGGTAATCACCCGGCGCGAGACCGGTCACTTTGACGAACACCTTGCGAAATGCGCCTGGGTCCTGATAGCCAACGCCCCAGGCGATCTGGTCGATGCTGCGGTTGGTGAACTCCAGCATTCGACACGCGCGCCCCACACGTACCTGCTGGCAATACTCGGTGGGTTTCAGCCCGGTGGCGGCGCGAAACCGGCGCAGGAACGTGCGCTGTTCGAGCCCCGCCCGCTCGGCCATCAAAGCCAGGCTGACATCGCGTGCGCCACTGCTTTGCAGCCAATGCTGCACCTTGAGCACAGCTTCATCGCCATGGTCCAGGCGCGGGCTGAATACCGAGGTGCGAGGCTGGCCTCCCGACACCGGCGCCACGGCGAGAAAACGGGCAGTCTCGAGCGCCAGAGTCTGGCCCTGGAAACGCTCCACCAGCTTCAGGCCCAACTCGGTCCACGCCATCAGCCCGGCGGAAGTAATGATGTCGCCGTCGTCCAGCAGCGGCAGGTTGGCCTCCACCTTGACCAGAGGAAATCGCTCGGCCAGGGATTGTGCGAAGTGCCAATGCGTGGTGGCGCAGCGCCCGTCGAGCAGACCACTGGCGGCGATGAAAAACACACCGGCACAGACCGACACCAGCAGCGCACCGTCGCGATGCCATCGGCGCAAGTCGGCGCAAAACCGCTCGACCAGTTCGGGCGTCGGCTCCTCGGTCAGGCTGGGGGGAACAATCATGACCCTGGGCCGGCAATGTGCTTGCGGGTGGCTGTCGAACGACACCGTCAACGTACTACTGCCCTGGGCCTGGCACCAATGGGTCACGCGCAGCCGCGGACCACGCCGCGCGCCCAGCTCTGCGGCCAGGCGATTGGCCACCGCAAACAGGTCGGTCAGGCCATGCACCGCCGCCAACTGCGCCCCCGGGTACGCCAGTATGCCGATTTCGACCTGCTCGCTGCCTGCATCCATTGTCAGTTTTTCCCGCCAATTTGTCGGTCGCGCCAATGCGCAAACCTGCCGCGCAAGCCTATAACTATCACCACGCCACCACCACTCTGCTGAAGGACTGCACCATGAGCAAACAGGCACTGATTATCATCGACATCCAGAACGACTATTTCCCCGACGGCAAATGGCCGCTGCAAGGTGCCGACGCGGCCGCCGAGAACGCCGCCCGCATCATCGCCGCCATGCGGGCCAAAGGTGACCTGGTGGTGCATGTGCGTCACGAGTTCGAATCGGACGACGCACCGTTCTTCACCCCGGGATCGCAGGGCGCACAAATCCATCCCAAGGCGGCCAACCAGGGCGATGAACCGGTGGTGCTCAAGCACAAGGTCAACAGTTTCCTGGGCACCGACCTCAAGGCGATACTCGACCGCCATCTCGTCACCGGCCTGGTACTGGTGGGCAGCATGAGCCACATGTGCATAGACGCCGCAGCCCGCGCCGCCTCCGACATGGGCTACGCCACCGTGGTGATACACGATGCCTGCGCCACCCGTGACCTGGAGTTCAACGGCGTGGTGGTACCGGCAGCCCAGGCGCACGCCGCCTACATGGCCTCCCTGGCGTTCGCCTACTCGCAGGTGGTGTCCACGCAAGAATGGCTGGATGGCAATCTTCAATAAGCTGAGCAGGCAAGGGGCAGGCGGTGTGGCTGGTGCCGCGTGATCCATGACTGCTCAGCCAGCCAATCGCACGCCGCCCTGCGGGCAGGCTTCAGATCACCACATTGCGCACGAAGCGCGTGACCACCGTGCCATCGTTGCGATACGCGTGCACGCGGTTGCTGGCAAAGCTGAAGAAATCTCCTGCCGCCAGTACATGCTGCTGACCCTCGATCACCAGCGTCAGGCACCCCTCGAACACGTACAACTGCTCACTCCAGCCATCGAAATCCGCCTCGGCCGGATACACCTCACCCGGCTCCAGGCGCCACTCCCACAATTCCACTTCGCGGCTGGCAGGCGAGCTGGCAAGCAATACGGCCTTGCTGCCCGGGTGCACGCCCGCCCAGGCCAGTTCGTTGATACGGCTCGGATCGCGGTTGCCAGGCGCCTGGATCAGGTCACTGAACGCGACGCCCAACGCTTCGGCGATCAAGTCCAGCGTGGTCAGGCTGACATTCTTTTCCCCGGCCTCGATGGCCACAAGCATGCGCCGGCTGACGCCGGATTTTTCCGCCAGGGCGCTCTGACTCATCTCGGCCGCATGGCGCAAGCGTCGAATGTTCTGGCTGACATGCTGCAGCACTGAGGCGCGCTGACTGGAATCTTTGTGCACTATATTGCTCACATAGGGGAATTGAGCAGTATACTGCCCACTTCCGGCGCATTGTGCGTCGCTCGCCCCCTGTGTGCAAGGTCCTCACCGTGTCGAACACTGCCAATGCCCCTTCCTTCTCATTGCGCCTGAGCAAGGCCGAACTGGTACTGGTCTTCATCACCATGCTGTGGGGTGGCACCTTTTTGCTGGTGCACAACGTGATGACCGTCAGTGGCCCGATGTTCTTCGTCGGCCTGCGCTTCGCAGCTGCGGCACTGTTCGTGGCGGTGGTCAGTGCACGTGCACTGCCGGGGCTGACGTGGCTTGAGATCAAGGCCGGGGTACTGATCGGGGCCTCGATCATGCTCGGCTACGGCCTGCAGACGGTGGGCCTGCAAACCATCACCAGCAGCCAGTCGGCCTTTATCACCGCGCTGTATGTGCCCTTCGTGCCGTTGCTGCAATGGCTGGTGCTGGGCCGTCGCCCTGGGTTGATGCCCAGCCTGGGTGTGGGCCTGGCCTTTGCCGGCCTGATGCTGGTGGCCGGCCCCAGTGGCAGCGCCATGCAATTGAGCCCTGGCGAAATCGCCACGCTGGTCAGCGCCGTGGCAATCGCTGCAGAAATCATCCTGATCAGCAACTATGCCGGCAAAGTCGACGTGCGTCGCGTCACCGTGGTGCAACTGGCCAGCGCCTCGGCACTGTCGTTCATGATGGTCGTGCCTACCCAGGAGGCGCTGCCGGACTTTTCCTGGCTACTGCTGCTCAGCGCCATCGGCCTGGGTGCCATGAGTGCAATCATCCAGGTGGCGATGAACTGGGCCCAGCAGTCGGTTTCACCGACACGGGCTACGCTGATCTACGCTGGCGAGCCGGTATGGGCCGGCATCGTCGGGCGCCTGGCCGGCGAACGGCTGCCTGGCGTGGCCCTGCTGGGGGGCGTGCTGATTGTCATTGCGGTGATTGTCAGTGAACTGAAGATCAAGCGTCGCGGTGAAGCGCCTGGTCCGGTGGACGCCGAGCAGCAAGTGCAACAAACGGACCGATAATCGAGGGTGCGCACTCAATTCTTGTAAAAAACTGTTATAAAAAAATGCCTTGAAGCAGCGCCATTGTAGGATTCTGCGACAGCTTGTGTGTTGGTGATCGACGGGGCGCCACGTATGATCCCTTACAAACCTCTGCAGATTAGAAATCTATGTCCTTGATAGTTCTACTGCTTCTGCCGTTTGTTGGCAGCTGTCTGGCGGCTGTGCTGCCGCACAACGCGCGTAACAGTGAATCGCTGCTGGCCGGCCTCGTCGCCCTGGTCGGCACCGTGCAGGTCGCCCTGCTGTACCCGCAAATCGCCCAGGGTGGCGTTATCCGTGAAGAGTTCCTCTGGCTGCCAAGCCTGGGGTTCAACCTCGTGCTGCGCATGGACGGCTTCGCCTGGCTGTTCTCGCTGCTGGTGCTGGGCATCGGCACCCTGGTGTCGCTGTATGCCCGTTACTACATGTCGCCCCAGGACCCGGTGCCGCGGTTCTTCGCCTTCTTCCTGGCGTTCATGGGGGCCATGCTGGGCCTGGTGATCTCCGGCAACCTGATCCAGATCGTGTTTTTCTGGGAGCTGACCAGCCTGTTCTCGTTCCTGCTGATCGGCTACTGGCACCATCGCGCCGATGCCCGGCGCGGCGCGTACATGGCGCTGATGGTCACCGGTGCCGGTGGTTTGTGCCTGCTGGCGGGGGTACTGCTGCTCGGCCATGTGGTGGGCAGCTATGACCTGGACAAGGTCCTGGCCGCCGGCGACCAGATTCGCAGTCATGCCCTCTACCCGATCCTGCTCCCACTCATTCTGCTCGGCGCGCTCACCAAGAGCGCGCAGTTCCCCTTCCACTTCTGGCTACCCCACGCCATGGCCGCGCCCACACCGGTCTCGGCCTACCTGCACTCGGCAACCATGGTCAAGGCCGGTGTGTTCCTGCTTGCGCGATTGTGGCCATCGCTGGCCGGCAGCGAGGAATGGTTCTGGATCGTCAGCGGTGCCGGGGCCTGCACCCTGTTGCTGGGCGCTTACGCGGCGATGTTCCAGAACGACCTCAAGGGCCTGCTGGCCTACTCCACCATCAGCCACCTGGGCCTGATCACCTTGCTGCTGGGGCTCAACAGCCCGCTTGCCGCGGTGGCGGCGGTGTTCCACATTCTCAACCACGCCACGTTCAAGGCCTCGCTGTTCATGGCCGCCGGTATCATCGACCACGAGAGCGGCACGCGCGACATCCGCAAGCTCAGTGGGCTGTTTCGACTCATCCCGTTCACCGCTACCCTGGCCATGGTCGCCAGCGCCTCCATGGCCGGCGTACCGCTGATGAACGGCTTTCTTTCCAAAGAGATGTTCTTCGCCGAAACCGTGTTCATCAGCTCCACCGCCTGGGTGGAAGCGGCGCTACCGATCATCGCGACCCTGGCCGGCACCTTCAGCGTTGCCTACGCGTTGCGCTTTACCGTCGACGTGTTCTTCGGCCCACCCGCTACCGAGCTGCCGCACACCCCGCATGAGCCCCCGCGCTGGATGCGTGCACCGGTCGAACTGCTGGTGCTGACCTGCCTGGTGGTAGGCATCTTCCCCGCGCAATCGGTGGGCCCGCTGCTGGCGGCGGCGGCCTTGCCGGTGGTGGGCGGCACCCTGCCTGAATACAGCCTGGCCATCTGGCATGGCTGGAATGCACCGCTGATCATGAGCCTGATCGCCATGTGCGGCGGCGTGCTGCTCTACCTGGTGCTGCGCAACCAGCTCAAACGTGGGCGTTTCAGTTACCCGCCGCTGATCGAGCTGTTCAATGGCAAGCGCCTTTTCGAACATGGCCAAGTGCTGCTGATGCGCGTGGCACGTCGTTTCGAGCGGTTGTTCACGACCCGCCGCCTGCAAAAGCAGCTGTTCATGCTGGTGCTTGCCGCGCTGCTGGCCGGCGTCCTGCCGATGCTGAACACAGGCCTGAGCTGGGGCGATCGCCCGAAGATTCCGGGCTCCGGCGTATTCGTCATGCTCTGGCTGATCGCGATCATCTGCGCCATCGGCGCCGCCTGGCAGGCCAAGTATCACCGGCTGGCAGCCCTGACCATGGTCAGCGTGTGCGGCCTGATGACCTGCATCACCTTCGTGTGGTTTTCCGCCCCGGACCTCGCCCTCACCCAGCTGGTGGTCGAAGTGGTCACCACGGTGCTGATCCTGCTGGGCCTGCGCTGGCTACCGCGACGTATCGAAGACATCTCGCCATTGCCCGGCAGCAAGGAGCGCGCCATCGCACGGCGCCTGCGCGACCTGCTGCTGGCGGTGCTGGTCGGTGGCGGCATGGCGTTGCTGTCGTACGCGATGCTGACGCGCCCCACGCCCAACGTGATCTCCTCGTTCTACCTCAGTCGCGCCCTGCCAGAAGGCGGCGGTACCAACGTGGTCAATGTAATGCTGGTGGACTTCCGGGGCTTCGATACCCTGGGCGAGATCACCGTGCTGGTCGCCGTGGCACTGAGCGTGTTTGCCCTGCTGCGACGTTTCCGCCCGCCCAAGGAGAGTATCCAGCTGCCCGCCCAGCAGCGTCTGCTGGCACCCGACGTGGTCACCGACCTGGTCAACCCGCGTCAGGCTGCCGATACCGCGCTGGGCTTCATGATGGTGCCGGCCGCACTGGTGCGCCTGCTGCTGCCGATTGCCCTGGTGATTTCGATGTACCTGTTCATGCGTGGCCACAACCAGCCAGGCGGCGGTTTCGTTGCCGGCCTGGTCATGTCGGTGGCGTTCATCCTGCAGTACATGGTCGCCGGCACCCAGTGGGTCGAGGCGCAGATGAGCTTGCGGCCATTGCGCTGGATGGGTACCGGCCTGCTGTTCGCCACCCTGACCGGCGCCGGCGCGATGCTGCTCGGGTATCCGTTCCTGACCACCCACACCGCCCACCTGCACCTGCCGGTACTGGGTGACATCCATGTCGCCAGCGCGCTGTTCTTCGACACCGGCATCTTTACCGTCGTAGTGGGCTCGACCCTGCTCATCCTCACCGCGCTGGCACACCAGTCGGTGCGTAGCCACCGCCCGAGCAGCCAGCCCAAACCCACCGCCAGCCCGGGAGCCGCCTGATGGAAGAAGTGATTGCAATTGCCATCGGCGTGCTTGCCGCCTCGGGGGTGTGGCTGATCCTGCGCCCACGAACCTTCCAGGTGGTGATGGGGCTGTGCCTGCTGTCTTATGGGGTCAACCTGTTCATCTTCAGCATGGGCAGCCTGTTCATCGGCAAGGAGCCCATCATCAAGGACGGTGTACCGCAGGACCTGCTCAACTACACCGACCCGCTGCCACAGGCGCTGGTACTCACGGCCATCGTCATCAGCTTTGCCATGACCGCACTGTTCCTGGTGGTGTTGCTGGCCTCGCGCGGGCTGACCGGAACCGACCACGTCGATGGCCGGGAGCCTAACGAATGAGCGTGATGAACCAACTGATCGTCGCCCCCATCCTGCTGCCGCTGCTGACCGCTGCCATAATGTTGCTGCTGGGCGAAAAACGCCGGCCGCTGAAAGCCCGTATCAACCTGGTCTCCAGCCTGCTAGGCCTGGGCATCTCGATCAGCCTGCTGCTGTGGGTCCAGGCGCAGGGCCAGGCCAGTTCCATCGGCGTTTACCTGCCGGGCAACTGGCAAGCGCCATTCGGCATCGTGCTGGTGCTGGACCGCCTCTCGGCGCTGATGCTGGTGCTGACCGGGATAGTCGGGGTCAGTGCGCTGCTGTTCGCCATGGCCCGCTGGGACCGTGCGGGGGCCAGCTTCCATGCGCTGTTCCAGATCCAGCTGATGGGCTTGTACGGTGCCTTCCTGACCGCCGACCTGTTCAACCTGTTCGTGTTCTTCGAGGTGCTGCTCGCGGCGTCCTACGGCCTGATCCTGCACGGTTCGGGGCGCGCGCGGGTCAAGGCCGGGCTGCACTACATCGCCATCAACCTGCTGGCGTCCTCACTGTTCCTGGTCGGCGCGGCCATGCTCTATGGGGTCACCGGCACCCTGAACATGGCCGACCTGGCGCTGAAGATTCCACTGGTGCCGGAGGCCGACCGTGGCCTGCTGCACGCAGGTGCAGCGATTCTGGCGACCGCCTTCCTGGCCAAGGCCGGGATCTGGCCGCTGAACTTCTGGCTGGTACCGGCCTATTCGTCGGCCAGTGCCCCCGTGGCCGCACTGTTCGCGATCATGACCAAGGTCGGCATCTACACTGTGCTGCGCCTGTGGACCTTGCTGTTCTCCGGGCAGGCAGGTGCGTCGGCGTTCTTCGGCGGTGAATGGCTGGTGTATGGCGGCCTGGCCACCCTGGGCTGCGCGGCGCTGTCAATTCTTGCCGCACAGCGCCTTGAGCGCATGGCCAGCCTGAGCATCCTGGTGTCGGCCGGCATCCTGCTGTCGGCCATCGGCTTCGGCCAGGCAGCCCTGACCGCCGGCGCATTGTTCTACCTGGTCAGCTCGACGCTGGCCTTGAGCGCGCTGTTCCTGCTGGCAGAACTGATCGAACGTTCACGCTCGGCCAACGAGATACCGCTGGAGGACGATGGCGATGCCCTGCCCTCTCCGCTGGAGTCGCTGCAACCGCCCAAGGGCATCAACCTGGATGACGAACAGAAAGCGGTGGTCGGCCAGGTGATTCCCTGGACCATGGCGTTCCTGGGCCTCAGCTTCATCGCCTGCGCGCTGCTGATCATCGGCATGCCGCCATTGTCCGGGTTCATCGGCAAGCTCAGCCTGATCAGTGCGCTGTTCAACCCCAACGGGCTGGGCAACCCGGTCGAGCTCGCACTGCCGATGACCGGCTGGGCCCTTGTGGCGCTGCTGGTGCTGTCCGGCCTGGCCTCGCTGATCGCACTGACCCGTGTCGGCATCCAGCGCTTCTGGACGCCTCAGGAGCGCCCTTCGCCGCTGTTGCGCCGCTACGAGTGCATTCCCATCGTGGTGTTGCTGGGGTTGTGCGTGCTGCTCAGCGTGCGCGCCGAGCCGCTGTTGCGCTATACCCAGGATACTGCCGCCGGCCTCAAGGACCCCAGCAACTACGTGAACGCCGTCATGGGCACTCGGCCGTTGCCCGGGCCCACCAGCCAGGCGATTGCCGGGCAGGTGCAGCCATGAAGCGCCTGTTTCCTGCGCCACTGCTGTCGCTGTCGCTGTGGGGGCTGTGGTTGCTGCTCAACCTGTCGCTGAGCGCCGGCAACCTGCTGCTCGGCGCACTACTGGGGCTGCTGGCGCCACTGCTGATGGCACCTTTGCGGCCGCTGCCGGTGCGCATCCGCAAGCCAGGCACCATCGTGCGCCTGATCGTGCGGGTAGGTATCGATGTCGTGGTGTCCAACCTGCAGGTTGCCCGTGGCGTCTGGCGCGCCCGCCGCCACCCGCCGCGTTCGCGCTTCATCCGTATTCCGCTGCACCTGCAGGATGCTCACGGGCTGGCGCGCTGTCGATGATCACGACGGTGATTCCCGGCACGATCTGGTCGGAGCTGGCGCTGGACCGCAGCATACTGCTGCTGCATGTCTTCGATCTGGACGATGAGGCGCTCTTCATCGAACACTTCAAGCACACCTACGAACGCCCGCTGATGGAGATCTTCGAATGACTGGCCTGCTCGCCAACGCCATTCTCGCCAGCCTGTTCATCTTTGCCCTGGCCATGGCCCTGACCCTTGTGCGCCTGTTCAAGGGCCCTTCGGCCCAGGACCGGGTACTGGCGCTGGACTACCTGTACATCCTGGCCATGCTGATGATGCTGGTGCTGGGCATTCGCTACGCCAGTGACACCTACTTCGAGGGTGCCCTGTTGATTGCGCTGTTCGGCTTCGTCGGTTCGTTTGCCCTGGCCAAGTTCCTGCTGCGTGGCGAGGTGATCGAATGAACGCGCTCAATGAACTGCCGTTCTGGCTCGAGGCGCTCACCGCAGCGCTGCTGGTCACCAGCAGCCTGTTTGCCCTCAGCGGTGCTGTCGGCTTGCTGCGCCTCAAGGAGTTCTTCCAGCGCATGCACCCGCCCGCACTGGCTTCGACCCTGGGCACCTGGTGCGTGGCGCTGGCGTCGATCCTGTACTTTTCCGGGCTCAAGCACACACCCGTGCTGCACGCCTGGCTGATCCCGATCCTGCTGTCGATCACCGTGCCGGTGACCACCCTGCTGTTGGCGCGGGCTGCGCTGTTTCGCAAGCGGATGGCCAGGGACGACGTGCCGGAGGAAGTCAGCAGCGGTCGCGACAGCGGCCACTGACACGGCGCCTGCTCAGGCGGCCAGCTGCTGCAACTGGCGACGCACCATGGCCGCGTACTCGGGCGGGTTCAGCTGATACAGCTGCCCGGCCACCCAGGTCAGCCAGCGCCCTGCAAGACCTCACGTTGCGCGATCCAGTCGCGCGCCTGAGCCTCGGCCCGGGCTTGATGCAACGCATGGTATTGCGCCCGGCCGAGGGCGCCCTTGGCGCTGCTCACTCGCTGGCCTTGAAGGTCAGCTCACCCTTGCGCCACTTGGCAGCCTTGGCGGTAGCGGCCTTGAGGGTCTTGCTCAGGCCTTCCTGCAACTGCTGGTGCGCCGCGAATACCATCACCACCGACTGCCCTCGCGGAACACGATGCCATGCCCCTCAGGTACGGTGACAAACGCGTAATCGCCCAGCCCATAGACCGTCAGCTTGATTTCGCGAAAGCGAATCTCCAACTTGCCGCCCTCGCGACTCGGCAGCACTGCAGCACGAAAGTGATCACCCACCTTCAGCTCCAGGCGCTGCTTGTCATCGACCACCAGCGCCTCTTCGGTATCGATCTCGGCCAGGTAGATACCTTCGGCGCTTTGCTCGGTCACATAGACATATCGCGATTGAAACTGTTTGACCAACTTGGCCCGCAGGTCGCCCAACACAAAGAGGGCATGCATATCCAGATTACTGACTGCCAATGATTAATTCCTCAAAACCAACATCACCCCCGCCACCTCGCAGACAGCCATGTGCCGCGAAGGCCCCGGTTCTTCAATTTGAAGTCTGAAAGACTAGTGGATAAGTGCCAGGCGCGTTCGTACACACAGACACCGGGTTGCGCAGGAAAACACGCCGTCTTGCGCCAGCTATCCGCTGGCAACAACAAACAGCCCTTTCCTGAAGTGCAACCGATTTTTCTGACAGCGCATCCACGGGAAAAATGCGATAGCTGAAAGAAAGATTCCCAGACACGGGATCTCTGAACGAACACGTTCACTGCACAGGGAAGCGAATATGCACGAAAACACTGAAACCCGTCGAGTGGCCAATACACTTGCAGTCGCAAAAAAAGCCAATTGCAGTCTGCGCGGTGCCCGTCCGCGCTTCATCGTGGTGCCCGCCGGCATCGGCTTTTTTCACATCACCGAGTTCGCCACCGGCCAGGTAAGGGGCTTTCGTCGCCACCATGGCGAAGCCTGCGCCCTGGCCACAACGCTGGAGACGGCCTGCCTGACTCAGCCAGCGTGATGCGCCGCAAACGCGTGCGCGTCAAAGTGCTCAAGCCAGGCAGCCCGGCACGCCTGTGCTTCGCCGCGTGTCGCAAAGGCCGTACCGCGACGTTCACCATTGACCAGTACCACCCAGCAGGCACGGTTACCCACAGCACGCAGCGACGCTGGCACCCCGCTGCCAATCATTACAGCCACATCGACCTTGCTCTGCATGATCCCCTCCGGAATTTAATTAGCAGCCTAACGATGTAGCGATGATAAACCCGGACCCCCAGCGGAAAAAGCTATCCCCGACATAGCTGTATTGCATCAACTGCAACAAACCCGCTCAAGCGCGTGCGCCCTGCTGTGGCCGGTAGCCCAGACGCAAGCCGCCCCAGTGGCGGCCCTGCACCTGGATGGGTACCGACAGATCATGCATCAGCTCGCCGGTATCACGGGTGTAGGTCTGCAACAGCACCGGTTGCTGATGGCTGCCGCAGCGGATACCGGTACGATCGTCGAATTTGCGCTTGCTGCGGTTGTGCGCGGTGTCGGTGGCCTCATCACCGGTCAAGGGCTGGCTGAAGATCTTGTTGTGGGTGGGCACATACCCTTGCTGGGTGCAGGCGATGGCAAACACCAACCCTTCGTGCTGGGCCAGCAACGGCTCCTGGATCGCCGGCAGTACCTGGTCGGTATAGTCGTCGAAGCGTGAGCGATAGCGCGCCGGACGTGTGCCTGGCAACAGCTGGTACTGACGATCGAACAACGCCTCCACGCTCACCCGCCCCTGGGCTATGTCGGCTTCGAACTGTCGGGCAATCTGCTGCGCGCCCAGGCGGGCCAGGTCATACACGCGCTGGTGATAGTCATCCAGGCCCACCTCGGCCAGGCGCTCGCTGATACGCTCGGCCTGCCCTTCCATCTGTACCGCTGCCTGCGCCAGGCGCTGGGTCTGCTGGTCGCTGACCACCAGGTCGCTGCGCATCTGGGCCACGGCCTGAAACAAGCTGTCGAGCTGGGTACGGTTGGTCTCGGTGCCGGCGGCGATGGCATCGATCTGCTGCTCCACGCCCGCCGCCAGCCCGGCAATGGTATCGAGTTGCTCACCCGTGTGTTCGACCTGATCGACGCCGCTGTGCAGGTCATCGGACAGCTCGCGGATCTGCCCCACGACCTGGGCGGTACGCTGCTGAATGTCCGCCACCATCAACCCGACTTCTTCGGTGGCGCTGGCCGTACGCCCGGCCAGCCCGCGCACCTCATCCGCCACCACCGCAAAGCCGCGGCCGTGTTCGCCCGCACGGGCCGCCTCGATGGCGGCGTTCAGTGCCAGCAGATTGGTCTGGCTGGCGATGGTCTGGATCACCAGCGTAACCCGCGCGATGTCTTCGCTGCGCTGGTGCAAGGCTTCGATCAACTCACGGCTGGCCGTCGCACGGGCGCTGAGCTGGTGCATGCGCTGGATCGACTCTGCCAGCACCCTACGTCCGGCCGCGCTGCTCTGGTGCGCCTCACGGGCCGCCGTCAGAGCCTGCTGGCTGAGTTGCGAAGTGACCTTCTCGGTGCCGATCATCACTTCGGCGCTGCTGACGATCTGCGCGGCCGCGCCCAGCTGCGACTGCAACTTGCTCGCCAGTTGCTGCACCGCAAATGCCACGCCCGCTGCCGACAACGCGTTGTGGCTGGTTGCCTGGGACAGATCACGGGTCAGCTCGCCCAGCGGATCGGTGCTGGCCACCGCTTCGACAGGCTGACGACGTATCAGCGGCAGCCACAGGGTGAGCAGGGCCAGCGGCAGGCACAGGTACACCGACACCTGGGCAAACGCCATGGCGCCCAGCAACACAATCAGTACCAGGCTTTGCAGCGCCGGCCCCGACCAGCGGCGCACACCGCCCGAAGTGATCGCCGGTTGCTCCAGCGTGCCTGGCAGAGATCCTTCTCGCATCATGACTAAGCCTCGCGCAGTGTCGTTATTGTGTAGCCATTAAACGCCACTACTAGGCCATTATCCATGCTTCGTTGGATGTAGAACCGGCCTTCTTGATGCAGGACAAAAAACGCAAAAGCCCCGGGGTTTCAAACCCGGGGCTCTCAGGCACGACCGCTGGCGTCAGGCCTGGCGCTGGTGCTTGTCCAACTGCTCGTGACGCTCTTGCGCCTCGATGCAGTACTTGGTGGTGGGGCTGATCAGCAGGCGTTTGAGGCCGATCGGCTCGCCGCTGTCTTCGCACCAGCCGAAGCTGTCGTCCTTGATGCGGCCCAGGGCAATTTCCAGCTGTGGCAGCAGGCGCTGGTCGCGGTCGATGGTATTGACCAGCCAGTGGCGCTCTTCTTCAACCGAGGCGGCGTCGGCAGGATCGGCAGGCGTGTCCAGGCTTTCGATGGCTACACGGTTCTGTTCGATGCGCTCATGGATCTCGGACTTCATCGACTGCAGCAGCTCGGTGAAGAAGGCATGCTGCTCAGCGTTCATGTAGTCATCGGCCGGCATGGCCAGCAACTTTTCCTTTGTCATTGATTTCTCTATAAAAAATACGTGCATTTAGGCGATCGGGTGCTACCGGCGATCAGCTCGACGGCGGCGGAATTCTTCAAGCACCATCCGGCACTCAATTTACAGGGGGCGGCAGTCTACGGCCGAGATTCACAAGGGGCAACCGAAATGAAGGTGGTTTTGTCCGAAAAGCCCCTCAGGCTTGTGTGAAGTCCCCCCGAGGGCGGCCTTTATAGCAAAAAAAACCGTCCGCAGGGGTGCTGCAGGCATTTATCGCGCTGCGGCCTCCCCCAGCAACTGGCTCAATACGGCGCGCAGCTTGCCCGGCTTCACCGGCTTGTTGAGCAGTGGTGCCCCCAGACGCTGCATCGCACGCCGACTCTGGTCGCTGCGATCAGCGGTAATCATCACTGCCGGGATCGCCACGCCGAAATGCACCCGCAGGTCGCGCACCACTTCGCACCCGGTCACACCGTGGTCGAGATGAAAGTCGGCCAGCACCAGCTCTGGCGCACGCCCCTGCAATACGTCAAAGGCGCTGTCACGGTCAGTTGCCGTCAACACCTCGCAGCCCCATTGAGCGAGCAAGGCGGCCATGCTCTGCAAAATACTCAGCTCGTTGTCCAGCACCAGCAGGCGGCGCCCCGGCAGCGGGTCACCGACCCCCGGCAACGGCGCAGCTACCTGCACCGCCGGGGTATGTCGCTCGGCAGACAGGGGCACATCGATGCTGAACACCGAGCCGCGCCCCGGCCAGGAGCGCACCTGTACCGGATAGTCGAGAATGCGGGCGATACGCTCGACGATCGCCAGGCCCAGGCCCACGCCTTTGCGATCGGCGGCGCGCCCCACGTCGAGCTGGTTGAACTCGAGAAAAATCGATTCCAGGCGGTCTTCGGCAATACCGCGACCGCTGTCCCATACCTCAAGCCGCAACTGGTCACCGCGCCGGCGCGCCCCCAGCAGAATGCGCCCGCGCTCGGTATAGCGGCAGGCATTGCTGAGGAAGTTGCGCAGGATGCGCGTCAGCAGGCGCACATCGGTGCGTATCACCTGCCGCCCGCTGCGCACCCTCAGGCCCAGGCCTTCGGCTGCGGCGACCGGCTGGAACTCCGACGCCAGCGGCGCCAATACATCGTCCAGCAAGTACAGGTCCAGGTCAGGACGGATCGCCGCCTGGTCCAGCCGGGAAATATCCAGCAGGTCGCTGAGCAGGTCTTCCGCGCCCTCCAACGCCTGGTGCGCGCGCTCCACCAGTAGCTGTTCGGCAGCCGGCAACTGCCGCTCACGCAGGGTCGAAATCAGCAGCCGTGCGGCATTGAGCGGTTGCAGCAGGTCATGGCTGGCGGCCGCCAGGTACTTGTCCTTGCTGCGGTTGGCGGCCTGGGCCGCGTCCCGCGCCTCGATCAGCTGGTTGGTACGTTCGGCGACGCGCTGCTCCAACTCGTCATTGAGCTGCTGCAGGCGCTCCTGGGCCAGCTTGCGCTCGGTGATATCGGCAACGAAGCCTTCGACCACACCTTCTTCGTCCGGGCGCAGCAACAGGTTCATCAGCACATCGATACTGCTGCCGTCCTTGCGCCGCAACTGCGTCTCGTAGCCCAGCAGGGCCTGCTCGCGCTGCAGCACCTCGGCGATCTCCAGCAGCTCGGCCTGGCCCCCGACAAACAGGTGGCTGGCCAGGTCACGGCGCGAGAACAACACGGCTTGCGCATCGGCGTACCCGAGCATGCGCGCCAGTGCCGGGTTGGCCGCGCGCAGGCCATCTTCGAGGCTGGCCTGGAAAATGCCATGCACGGCATGCTCGAACAGCCACGAGTAGCGCTTGCGCTCGGTTTCCAGCTCATCCAGGCGTGCTGCCAGCTCCGGGTAGTGGCTTTTGCGTACGGTGTGGTTGCTCAGCCCCAGCAGCCCGGCCAGCGCGTCCGCGCCGGGCTCAGAGGGCTTCGCCATAGACCACCTCGACATCACGCTGGCTGGAGACACGCGGATTGGTCAGGATGCACGGGTCGTGCATGGCGTGCTGCGACAGGAACGGAATATCGCTGCTGCCCACCCCGTGCAGCGCCAGGGTTTCGTGAAAGCCCACGGCGTGCTTGAGCGCAATCAGGTGCTCGACCAGCCGCTGGCGGATCTGGTTGTGGTTCAGGCCGCGGCTGTCGATACCCAGGGTTTGGGCAATCAGCTTGAAGCGCTCGGGCGCGGCACTGTAATTGAACGCCACCACGTGCTCGACCAGCACGGCATTGCACAGGCCATGGGGCAGGTCGAGAAAACCGCCCAGGCTGTGCGACATGGCATGCACCGCCCCCAGGATCGCATTGGAGAAGGCCAGCCCGGCCTGCATGCTGCCCAGCATGATCTTCTCGCGCAGGGCGATGTCGAGCGGGTTGGCGATCATCTGCACCAGGTTGCCATTGATCAGGCGCATCGCCTCCAGCGCATGGGGGTCTGTCAGCGGCCCGTGGCCGGTCGACACAAAGGCCTCGATGGCGTGCACCAGCGCGTCGATGCCGGTACAGGCCGACAGGAACGGGTCCATGCTCAGGGTGGTTTCCGGGTCGATCAGCGACACATCAGGCACCACCGCCTTGCTGACGATAGAGAACTTCATGCGCTCCTGTTGGTTGGAGATGATCACGAACTGCGACACATCGGCCGAAGTGCCTGCCGTGGTCGGGATCAGGATCAGTGGCGGGCTCGGCACGCGGATGGTGTCGACGCCTTCGAATTCGAGGATGTGGCGGCCATGGGCGACCACGATGCCGATACCCTTGGCGCAGTCCATCGGGCTGCCGCCGCCCACCGCGACGATTACATCGCACTGTTCGCTGCGGTAGCGCTCGGCCCCCGCCATCACCTCTTCGACCCGCGGGTTGGGTGATATGTCGTGGTACTGGCAGTAGTCGATACCCTGGCTCTGCAGGCTGGCCTCGATATCAGCGACCCAACCGGCGGCGATCACGCCGGGGTCGCTGACCAGCAGTACCTTGCGTGCGCCAAAGGTCTTGGCGTAGTTGGCCACATGGTGCCGGCAGCCGGCGCCAAAAATGATTTCGGGCGAGACGAATTTACGCAACTGGCTCAGTTTCGGGCTCATGCAACGCCTTCTTGTTTTTTAAGATAGCGCCAGCCTAAAGCATCAGGTGGGGATTGCAATCAGACCATCGGCAGGTCTGTACAAGGCAGCGCCGGTACCTGCAAGCAGGTACCGGCGCAAGAGGGATCAACGGCTGGCGAAGTACATGGTCACTTCAAAACCGATACGCAGATCAGTGAACGCGGGTTTTTTCCACATAAGTCCATCCTCTTCTGGCGCCACAGGATTGCGGCGCGTCTATTAATACACCGTTGCCGGCGCAGGTCGAATGCTACTTTGGCACTGCTGTGTCACCACCACCCCGGGCGCTAGAAGAAACCCAGCGGGTTGACGTCGTAGCTGACCAGGAGGTTCTTGGTCTGCTGGTAGTGGTCGAGCATCATCTTGTGGGTCTCGCGGCCCACCCCGGACTTCTTGTAGCCACCGAACGCGGCGTGCGCCGGGTACAGGTGATAGCAGTTGGTCCACACGCGGCCGGCCTTGATCCCGCGGCCCATGCGATAGGCACGGTTGATGTCGCGGGTCCATACGCCGGCGCCCAGGCCGAACTCGGTGTCATTGGCAATGGCCAGCGCTTGGGCCTCGTCCTTGAAGGTGGTCACGCCGACCACCGGGCCGAAGATCTCTTCCTGGAACACGCGCATGCCGTTGTGGCCCTTGAGCAGGGTCGGCTGGATGTAGTAGCCGGTCGCCAGGTTGCCCTCGAGTTTCTCGGCATTGCCACCGGTCAGCACCTGGGCGCCCTCCTCACGCGCAATGTCCAGGTACGAAAGGATCTTCTCGTACTGCTGGGCAGACGCCTGCGCGCCGACCATGGTCTCGGTGTCCAGCGGATCGCCACGCTTGATCTGGGCGATCTTCTTCATGACCACGGCCATGAAGGGCTCGTAGATCGACTCCTGCACCACCGCCCGCGACGGGCAGGTGCACACTTCGCCCTGGTTGAAGAACGCCAGCACCAGGCCTTCGGCAGCTTTCTCGATGAAACTCGGCTCGGCCTGCATGATGTCTTCGAAGAAGATGTTCGGCGACTTGCCGCCCAGTTCCACGGTGCTCGGGATGATGTTCTCGGCGGCGCACTTCATGATGTGCGAGCGACCGGGGTGGAGCCTGTGAACGCGATCTTGGCGATGCGCGTGCTGGTGGCCAGTGCCTCGCCGGCTTCACGCCCGAAGCCCTGCACGATATTCAGTACGCCCGGCGGCAGCAGGTCACCCACCAGCTCGGCGAACACGGTGATCGACAGCGGGGTCTGTTCGGCAGGCTTGAGCACCACGCAGTTGCCAGCAGCCAGAGCGGGCGCCAGTTTCCATGCAGCCATCAGCAGCGGGAAGTTCCACGGGATGATCTGCCCGACCACACCCAGTGGCTCATGGAAGTGATAGGCGGCAGTGTTCTCGTTGATTTCGGCGGCGCGCCTTCCTGCGCGCGAATGCAGCCGGCGAAGTAGCGGAAATGATCGGCGGCCAGCGGCACGTCGGCATTCAGGGTTTCGCGAATGGCCTTGCCGTTGTCCCAGGTTTCACTGATGGCCAGCACTTCGAGATGCGCTTCGATGCGGTCGGCGATCTTGAGCAGAATGCGCGAACGGTCCTGCACCGAGGTACGGCCCCACGCGTCGGCGGCGGCATGGGCTGCATCCAGCGCGGCCTCGATGTCGGCGGCGCCGGAACGCGGAAACTCGGCAATCAACTGGCCGTTCACCGGGGAGCTGTTGCTGAAGTATTCCCCACCCAGCGGCGCGACGAATTGACCACCGATGTAATTGCCATAACGGGGTTTGAAGCTGACGAGGGCACCTGGAGTGCCGGGCGCTGCGTAGATCATGATCGGGCCTCTGTTGATCCAGGCCTGTCGCAGTGACAGGCAGTGATCCGATCTTAGTCAGCGCGCCCGCCCGCACGAATGGCCCATTGGCAGGGGACGGCTCGTCATTTGGTAGTAGTTGTTCAGCGGTCCTTGAACTGCGCTTCGCGCTTGGCGATGAACGCGGCCATGCCTTCCTTCTGGTCTTCGGTGGCGAACGCCGCATGGAACACCCGCCGCTCGAAGCGCACGCCTTCCGAGAGGCTGACCTCGAAGGCGCGGTTGATGCTCTCCTTCACCATCATGGCCACCGGCACGGATTTCTTCGCGATCTGCGCCGCGACCTTGAGGGCTTCCTCGAGCAGTTGCTCCTTGGGCACGATGCGCGCCACCAGGCCGGCACGCTCGGCCTCCTCTGCACCCATCATGCGCCCGCTCAGGCACAGTTCCATGGCCTTGGCCTTGCCCACCGCACGGGTCAGGCGCTGGGTACCGCCCATGCCCGGCAGCACCCCCAGGTTGATTTCCGGCTGGCCGAACTTGGCGTTGTCGCCCGCCAGGATGAAGTCGCACATCAGTGCCAGCTCGCAGCCGCCGCCCAGGGCAAAGCCCGACACCGCGGCGATGATCGGCTTGCGCCGGTTGGCGATGCGGTCGCTGTCGCTGAACAGGTCGTCCAGGTAGATCTGCGGGTAGGTCAGCTCGGCCATTTCCTTGATGTCGGCACCTGCGGCAAAGGCCTTTTCAGAGCCGGTCAGCACGATGCAACCGATGTTCGGATCGGCTTCGAGCTGGTCGAGTGCCAGGTTCAGCTCGCGCACGATCTGGGCATTCAGCGCATTGAGCGCCTGCGGCCGGTTAAGGGTGATCAGGCCGACCTTGTCACGGACGTCCAACAGAATGGTTTCAAAACTCATGCAAGCTGCTCCCTTCAAAGATTGCGCGCAATGACCATGCGCTGAATGTCGCTGGTACCTTCGTAGATCTGGCACACCCGCACGTCGCGGTAGATACGCTCCAGCGGGAAGTCGCTCAGATAGCCATAACCGCCGAGTGTCTGCAAGGCATCGGAGCAGACCTTCTCGGCCATCTCCGAGGCGAACAGCTTGGCCATCGACGCCTCCACCAGCGCCGGGCGCCCGGCATCGCGCAAGGCGGCGGCATGATGCACCATCTGCCGCGCCACGGCGATGCGCGTGGCCATGTCGGCCAGGCGGAAGGCCACCGCCTGGTGCTCGATCAGCGGCTTGGCGAAGCTCTCGCGCTCGCGCGCGTAGTCACGGGCCACCTCGAAGGCCGCGCGGGCCATGCCGACCGCTTGCGAGGCAATGCCGATCCGCCCGCCCTCCAGGTTGGCCAGGGCGATCCGGTAGCCTTCGCCCTCTTCGCCCAGGCGGTTGGCCAGCGGCACCCGCACGTTGTCGAAGACGATCTGGCAGGTATCGGAGGCATGCTGGCCGAGCTTGTCCTCGACCCGTGCCACTTGGTAACCGGGCGAGTCGGTCGGCACGATAAAGGCGCTGATGCCACGTTTACCAGCGGCCGGATCAGTGACAGCAAACACGATGACCACGCCGGCATTCTGCCCCGAGGTGATGAACTGCTTGCAGCCATTGAGCACGTAGTGGTCGCCGTCCAGGCGTGCACGGGTCTTCAGGCTGCTGGCATCGGAACCGGCCTGCGGCTCGGTCAGGGCAAAGGCGCCGAGCATCGCCCCGCTGGCCAACGGCATCAGGAACTGCTGTTTCTGCTGCTCGCTGCCGAATTTCAGGATCGGCACGCAACCCACCGAGTTGTGCACGCTCATGATCGTCGAGCAGGCACCGTCACCAGCGGCGATCTCTTCCAGGGCCATGGCGTAGGCCACATAACCGGTATCGCTGCCGCCCCACTGCTCCGGCACCAGCATGCCGAACAGGCCCAGTTCGGCCATCTCTTCAATGGCCTCACGCGGGAAACGGTGTTCGCGGTCCCACTGCTCGGCAAAGGGGCGCAGGCGCTCCTGGGCGAACTGGCGGACGGCGTCGCTGATTTGCTGTTGTTCGTCATTGACTAGCATGCTGCACCTCAGTTCAGACACTCGACGGCCATGGCCGTGGCTTCGCCGCCACCGATGCAGATGGCCGCGATGCCGCGGCGCAGGCCGTTCTGGCGCAGGGCCGCAAGCAAGGTCACCAGGATGCGTGCGCC
>NZ_JAAHBU010000266.1 GCF_010671725.1 Pseudomonas brassicae
CCAGCATGTCGGCCATCAGGTCGGGCATCGCCCACATGCCCTTGCCGATCTGCGCCCGGCCCTTGAGCCCGCAGGCCAGCCCCACCAGCACGTTGTTGCGCTCGTAGGCGGTGATCCACGGCGTGGACTTCATGTCGCCCTTGCGCAGCATCGGCCCGGCTTCCATCGCGCTGTGCATCTCGTCACCGGTACGGTCGAGAAACCCGGTGTTGATGAACACCACCCGCTCATGCGCCGCCGCAATGCATGCCTTGAGGTTGACCGAGGTGCGCCGCTCTTCGTCCATGATCCCCATCTTCAGCGTATTGCGCGGCAAGGCCAGCAGGTCTTCGACACGCCCGAACACTTCAGCGGCAAACGCCACCTCGGCCGGGCCGTGCATCTTCGGCTTGACGATGTACACGCTGCCACTGCGCGAGTTGCCGCGCCGCTGCAGGTCGTGGATGGCGATCAGGCCGGTGAGCACCGTGTCCATGATGCCTTCGGGAATCTCGGCGCCTTCGCCATCCAGAATCGCCGGGTTGGTCATCAGATGGCCGACGTTGCGCACGAACAGCAGCGAGCGGCCATGCAGGGTCAACGTGCCGCCATCGGCAGCGTTATACACGCGATCGGGGTTGAGCCGGCGCACGCGGGTCTTGCCGTCCTTGCTGATGTCTTCGCTCAAGTCGCCTTTCATCAGGCCCAGCAGGTTGCGATAGATCAGGGTCTTGTCGTCGGCATCCACGGCGGCCACCGAGTCCTCGCAGTCGAGGATGGTGCTCAGTGCGGCCTCGACCAGCACGTCCTTGACCCCGGCGGCGTCGGTCTGGCCGATGGGGCTGGCGGGATCGATCTGGATCTCCAGGTGCAAGCCGTTGTTCTTCAGCAGCACGGCGCTGGGCTGGGCAGCATCGCCCTGGAAGCCGACGAATTTTGCCGGGTCTTTCAGTTCGGTGGTCTTGCCGCTGACGAGTTCGACGCTCAGTTGTGCGCCTTCGATGCGGTAGGCCTTGGCCTGAGCATGTGAACCGCTGGCCAGCGGTGCGGCCTGGTCCAGTGCCGTGCGCGCGAAGGCAATGACCTTCTGGCCACGGCGCGGGTTGTAGCCCTCGCCAGCCTCGGCGCCGTCGTCGTCGCTGATCGCATCGGTGCCATACAGCGCATCGTACAGCGAGCCCCAGCGCGCATTGGCCGCGTTGAGCGCATAGCGCGCATTCATCACGGGTACCACCAGTTGCGGGCCGGCCTGTTCACACAGTTCGCTGTCGACGTTCGAGGTGCTGACGGTCACTTGCTCAGGCTCGGGCACCAGATAGCCGATCGCGCTCAGGAAGGCACGGTAGGCCGGCATGTCTGCCACCGGGCCCGGGTGGGCGCGGTGCCAGGCGTCCAGTTCGGTCTGCAGCCGGTCGCGCTCGGCCAGCAGGGCACGGTTCTTCGGCGCCAGGTCATGCACCAGGGCGTCGAAGCCTTCCCAGAAACTGCCCTCGGGCACACCGGTGCCCGGCAGGGCTTCGGTTTCGATGAAGCGTTGCAATACGCTCGCCACGTGCAGGCGTTGGCGCTGGATACGGTCGGTCATGCGGGATACTCCTGATCAGTCTTGAAGCGCAGCAACGCCGGCTTTGGCTACCTGGGCGTCCTGGTCGGACTTGACCCCCGACACGCCCACCGCGCCGGCCACCTGGCCGTCGACGATCACCGGCACGCCGCCTTCGAGGGTGGCGCAGATCACGGGTACCGACAGGAAGGCCGTGCGCCCGCCGTTGATCATGTCTTCATACAGCTTGGTTTCCTTGCGGCCCAGAGCGGCGCTGCGGGCCTTCTCAGTGGCGATGTAGGCGCTTACCGGGGCGCAGCCGTCCATGCGTTCGAAGCCTAGCGGGTGGCCGCCGTCATCGACCACGGCGATGCTCACGGCCCACTGGTTGGCCTGGGCCTCGGCACGCGCGGCGGCGAGTATCTGCTGCACATCGCTCTGGGTCATCATGGGTTTGCTTTGCATGAAATCAGGCTCCTGGGTTGAGGGCGTGGTCAACGAGTTCGATCCAGTGTCGTACGGGGGTTCGCCCGGCACCGTCGAGGTGGGTCTGGCAGCCGATGTTGGCCGTGGCGATCACGTCGGGGTGACCGCTTTCCAAGGCATCGAGCTTGTTGTCGCGCAGTTGTTTCGACAGCACCGGCTGGGTCAGCGAGTAGGTGCCGGCCGAACCGCAGCACAGGTGGCTGTCGGGTACGTCGGTGAGGTTGAAGCCTAGACGTTTCAGTACGGCTTCAACCGCACCGCCCAGTTTTTGCGCATGTTGCAGGGTACACGGGCAATGGAACGCCAGGGTCTGCTCGCAACAGGCCTGCAAGCGCTCCAGCGGTTCGGCGCGAACCACCTCGACAATGTCCCGCGCCAGCGCGCTGATACGCTCGGCCTTGGCCGCGTAGGCGCGGTCGTCGCGCAGCAGGTAGGCGTATTCCTTGACGAAGGCGCCGCAGCCGCTGGCAGTCTGCACGATGGCTTCGGCGCCGGCCTCGACGGCCGGCCACCACGCATCGATGTTGCGTCGTGCGCGGTCCAGCCCGGTGTCCTGCGCGTTCAGGTGGTAGTCCACCGCACCGCAGCAGCCGGCCTGGGCAATCGGCGTGATGCTGATGCCCAGGCGGTCGAGCACGCGCGCGGTGGCCGCATTGGTGTTGGGCGACAGGCTGCGCTGCACGCAGCCTTCGAGCATCAGTACGCGGCGTGCGTGGGTAACCTGTGGGCGTTGCCCGGCAGGCACCACGTTACGTGGCAGGTGGGTCTTGAACGCCTGCGGCAGTACCGGGCGCAGCAACTCGCCGGTGCTCACCAGCGCCTGGAACAGCGCCGGGCGCGGCACCAGCGCACGCAGGCCGCTGCGCAGCAGGCGCTGGCCAAGCGGGCGCGGCACGCGGGCCTCGATGGCGTCGCGGCCGATGTCCAGCAGCTTGTGGTACTCCACGCCCGAGGGGCAGGTGGTCTCGCAGTTGCGGCAGGTCAGGCAGCGGTCCAGGTGCTCCTGGGTCTTGGCGCTGACGGTGTCCTGTTCGAGGAATTGCTTGATCAGGTAGATGCGCCCGCGCGGCCGTCCAGTTCGTCGCCCAGTTCCTGGTAGGTGGGGCAGGTGGCGTTGCAGAAGCCGCAGTGCACGCAGCTGCGCAGGATGCGCTCGGCTTCGTCGGCATGCGGCAGTTGTTTGGCCGATTCACTCAGGTTGGTCTGCATGCTGGCTCCTGGGTCAGACGTCGGCGTACTGGCGGCCGGGGTTGAAGATGCCCTGAGGGTCCAGGTTGCGTTTGAGTGCCTGGTGAAAGCGCAGGATCGGCGCGGCCAATGGCTGGAACGGGCTGTCCACCACGCCAGGGGTGAAGCAGGTGGCATGCCCGTTGGCGGCCACCGCGAGCTGACGGATGCTGTCGGCATCGGCCGTGGACTTGAGCCAGCGCTGCGCGCCGCCCCAGTCGATCAGTTGCTCGCCCGCGATCGCCAGTGGTGCCGTCAATGCCGGCACCGACAGGCGCCACAGCGGGCGCGGGTCGTCGAAGAACGCCAGGCGCTGTTCGCGCAGGTCGTCCCAGTAGCGGTCGTCCAGCGCATCGCCGCCCAGGCGTTCGGCGGCGGCGCGCACCGAGCCTTCATTGCCTTCCAGGCGCAGGTACAGGGTGCTGCCGTCATGGCTGGCGGCGGTCAGCGGGATTGGCTGTTGGCCCCATTCGCCGAGCTTGTCCAGGGCCGTCTGCAGCGGCATCGCTTGACGCAGGCTGACCCGACAGCGGTACCTGGGCAGTACCTTGAACGAGGCTTCGGTGATCACGCCCAGGCAGCCGAGGCTTCCGGCCAGCAGGCGCGACAGGTCGTAGCCGGCGACGTTCTTCATCACCTCGCCGCCAAAGCGCAGGTGCGTGCCCAGGCCGCTGATCAGGCGTGTGCCGAGCACGAAGTCGCGTACCGAGCCGGCCCACGGGCGACGCGGGCCGGACAGTCCCGCCGCGAGCATGCCGCCGACCGTGGCGTTGTCGCCAAAGCTCGGCACTTCGCAGGCGAGCATCTGCCCGCCACGCGCCAGCGCGGCCTGCAGCTCGCGCAGCGGCGTGCCGGCGCGGGCGTGATCACCAGTTCGGTCGGGTCGTACGAAACGATGCCCGTGTGAACACCGACGTTCAGTGGCTGGGCGTCCACGGCGCGCCCGTAGAAGGTCTTGCTGGCGCCGCCGCGAATGAACAGCGGGGTGCGCTCGGCGATGGCCTGCTGCACGCGGGCCAGCAGTTCGGCGCTGCGGTCGCTGCCGTGCGCCGGGTCGAACAAGGCGGTGTTCATCAGAAGCGCTCCAGGTCCGGGAACGGCAGTTGGCCGTGGTGCACGTGCATCGCGCCGAACTCGGCGCAGCGGTGCAGGGTAGGGATGTTCTTGCCTGGGTTGAGCAGGCCCAGCGGGTCGAACGCGGCCTTTACCGCATGGAACAGGGTCAGCTCGTCGTTGCTGAACTGGGCACACATTTGGTTGATCTTCTCGCGGCCCACGCCGTGCTCGCCGGTGATGCTGCCGCCGACCTTCACGCACAGCTCCAGGATCCTGCCGCCGAACGCCTCGGCGCGCTCCAGCTCGCCGGGGGTGTTGGCGTCGAACAGGATCAGCGGGTGCATGTTGCCGTCGCCGGCATGAAACACGTTGGCCACGCGCAGGTTGTACTCGGCCGACAGCGCGGCGATGGCGCCGAGCACATGCGGCAGCTCGCGCCGCGGGATGGTGCCGTCCATGCAGTAGTAGTCGGGCGAGAGCCGGCCCACGGCGGGGAAGGCGTTCTTGCGCCCGGCCCAGAAGCGCACGCGCTCGGCCTCGTCGCGGGCCAGGCGCACCTCGGTGGCGCTGGCCTGTTCGAGCAGCACGCGCACGCGCTCGCAGTCGTCATGCACGTCGGCTTCTACGCCGTCCAGCTCGCACAGCAGGATGGCTTGGGCCTCCACCGGGTAGCCGGCGTGGATGAAGTCTTCGGCGGCGCGAATCGCCAGGTTGTCCATCATCTCCAGGCCGCCGGGGATGATGCCGGCAGCGATGATGTCGCCCACCGCGCGGCCGGCCTTTTCCACCGTGTCGAAGGCCGCCAGCAGTACCTTGGCCACCTGCGGCTTGGGCAGCAGCTTGACGGTGACTTCGGTGATGATGCCGAGCATGCCCTCGGAGCCGGTGAACAGCGCCAGCAGGTCGAAACCGGGGGCGTCCAGGGCGTCGCTGCCCAGGGTCATACGTTCGCCCTCGACGCTGAGCATCTCGACCTTGAGTACGTTGTGCACGGTCAGGCCGTACTTGAGGCAGTGCACGCCACCGGCGTTCTCGGCGACGTTGCCGCCGATCGAACAGGCGATCTGCGACGAAGGGTCGGGCGCATAGTACAGCCCGTACGGTGCCGCAGCCTGGGAGATGGCCAGGTTACGCACACCGGGCTGCACGCGGGCAAAGCGCCCGGCCGGGTCGACCTCGAGAATCTTGTTGAAGCGCGCCATTACCAGCAGCACGCCTTTTTCCAGCGGCAGCGCGCCGCCGGACAAGCCGGTGCCGGCGCCACGGGCGACGACCGGCACTTTGCGCTCGTGGCACAGGCGCAGCACGCTCTGCACCTCTTCCAGATGGCGCGGCAGCACCACCAGCATCGGCGTGGTGCGGTAGGCGCTGAGGCCGTCGCACTCGTAGGGCTTGAGGTCTTCGGCGGCGTGCAGGATGTCGAGGTCGGGCAGGCGGGTCTGCAGGGTGTGCAGGAACTCGGCCCGGTCGACACTGTGCAGCGCACCATCGACGCGTTCGTCGTAGAGGATGTTCATGGGTGGCTAATGACCCTTGTCTTGTTGTTATGGGAGCGCGTCTGGCGATGCACGGCTCACTTGCATGATTGGCCTGCTGAAGCTTAGTGTCTATCGCTGGATCAACTGGTCGAACCAGTTTGTTTTTCGGTGGTTTTTCCATTTTTTTAAAATAATCAATAAATACAAAAGATTAGTGCTTGGCATGACGAGGTGGCGGCACCGCCGCTGACCTGGTCATACCAGTGGGAGGATGCATGGCCCAGACTCAGGTAGCGGATGTGGTGTGCGAACGGATCGAGCGCCTGATCGTCGATGGCGTGCTCAAGGTGGGCCAGGCGCTGCCTTCGGAGCGTCGCCTGACCGAGAAGCTCGGGGTGTCGCGCACGGCGCTGCGCGAAGGGCTCAAGTTGCTGCGGGCCAAGGGCATCATCGAGACCGCCCACGGCAAGGGCTCGTATGTAGCGCAGTTGTCGGGGCAGGGCGCCACCTCGCCGCTGATGCACCTGTTCAGCTCGCAGCCGCGCACCTTGTACGACCTGTTCGAGGTGCGCAGCCTACTGGAAGGGGAGTCGGCGCGGCTGGCCGCGTTGCGCGGTACCGAGGCCGATTTCGTGTTGATCCGGCGCAGCTACGAGGCACTGCTGGCGGCGCATCAGCAGCCCCTGAGCGCATCGGAGCATGCGCACCTGGACCACGCCTTTCACCTGGCCATCTGCGAGGCGTCGCACAACCCGGTGCTGGTGCAGACGCTGCGCTCGCTCACCGACCTGTTGCTAAGCTCGGTGTTCGCCTCGGTGAACAACCTGTACCACCGCGACACGCAGAAGCGCCAGATCGACCGCCAGCATGCGCGGCTGTACAACGCCGTGACCGGGCGCCTGCCGGAGCAGGCGCGCAAGGCTGCCATCGCGCATATCGAGGGCATCTGCGCCAACCTGCGGGAGATCGAAGCGGAGGAGCAGCGCCTGGTGCGCGCCACCTTGCGGCTGGAGGGATGGGCCTGACTACGCCCTGGCGCGCGTAAAAATGCGAACGATCGCGGCGGCGACGAATCACACCTTGCAGGCACGCCAGCCGTCACAGGAGGACCGCGTATGACCCAGCGAGGCCAGGATCACATCGAATGGCTGCAAGGCCAGTCCATGCTGCAAGCCGCCCGCGACCGTGCCCGGCTGTATGCCGGCCAGGCGCGCATGTGGCTGCACCCCTATGCCCAAGCGCGTGCCCGTGATGCCAGTGCCATCGCCTCGGTATGGTTGACGGTGTACCCGGCCTCGATCATCACCGAGGAGGGTGGTTCGGTGCTGCATGCATTGGCCCACGAGCGATTGTGGTACGCGCTGTCGCAACTGGGTATCCAGGGCGTGCACACTGGCCCGTTGAAGCGCTCGGGCGGTATCACCCAACGCAGCTTCACCCCCAGCGTCGACGGCAACTTCGACCGTATCAGCCTGGACATCGACCCGCGTTACGGCAGCGAAGCCGAACTGGTGCACCTGAGCAAGGTGGCGTCGGCGCACAACGCGGTCACCATCGACGACTCGATCCCGGCCCACACCGGCAAGGGCGCGGATTTTCGGTTGGCGGAGCTTGGCTACGGCGATTACCCGGGGCTGTACCACATGATCGAGATCCGCGAAGCCGACTGGGGCCTGCTGCCCGAGGTAGCGCCAGGGCGTGATGCGGCCAACCTGAGCCCGGCCCAGTGCGACGAGCTCAAGGCCCGGCACTACATCGTCGGGCAGTTGCAGCGGGTGATCTTCTTCGAGCCCGGCATCAAGGAAACCGACTGGAGCGCCACGGCGCCAATCATGGGCGTGGACGGCAAGCTACGGCGCTGGGTGTACCTGCATTACTTCAAGGAGGGGCAGCCGTCGCTGAACTGGCTGGACCCAAGCTTTGCCGCGCAACAACTGATCATCGGCGACGCCTTGCACGCCATCGACGTGCTCGGTGCGCGCGGGCTGCGCCTGGATGCCAACGGGTTCCTGGGGGTGGAGCGGCGTGCCGAAGGCCCGGCCTGGTCAGAAAGCCACCCGCTGTCGGTAACCGGCAACCAGCTGCTGGGCGGGATGATTCGCAAGGCGGGCGGTTTCAGTTTCCAGGAACTGAACCTGACCCTGGATGACATCGCCAGCATGTCCCACGGCGGCGCCGACCTGTCTTACGATTTCGTCACACGCCCGGCGTACCAGCATGCGTTGTTGACCGGTGATACCGAGTTTTTGCGTTTGATGCTGCACCAGATGCATGCGTTCAAGATCGACCCGGCCTCGTTGATCCACGCGTTGCAGAACCATGATGAGCTGACCTTGGAACTGGTGCATTTCTGGACACTGCATGCCAACGACAGCTATCTGTACAAGGGCCAGACCTTTCCGGGCAGCATTTTGCGCGAGCATATCCGCAGCCAGATGTACGAAGGCCTGTCGGGCGAGCACGCACCGTACAACCTGCGTTTCGTGACCAATGGCGTGGCGTGCACCACCGCCAGCATCATCACCGCGGCGCTGGGCATTCGCGACCTGGAGCAGATCAGCGCCGAACAGGTGGCGTTGATTCAGAAGGTGCACCTGCTGCTGGCCATGTACAACGCCATGCAGCCGGGGGTGTTTGCCTTGTCGGGTTGGGACCTTGTCGGTGCGTTGCCATTGTTGCCCGAGCAGGTGCAGGCACTGATGCTTGATGGCGATACGCGCTGGATTCATCGGGGTGCCTATGACCTGGCCGACCTTGCGCCCGGGGCCGAGCTTTCGGCCGAAGGGTTGCCGCGTGCGCGAGCGTTGTATGGCAGCGTGGCGAGCCAACTGGAGCAGCCGGACAGCTTTGCCAGCAGCTTGAAGAAGATGTTGGCGGTGCGTCAGGCTTATGCGATTGCGGCCAGTCGGCAGATCCTGATTCCCGAGGTGGTCAACCCGGCGCTATTGCTGATGGTGCATGAGTTGCCGGCGGGCAAAGGGATCCAGATCACTGCGTTGAACTTTGGCGCCGAGGCCATCAGCGAAACCTTGCACTTGCCGGATGTGAGCCCTGGTGCGGTGGTGGACATGATCAATGAGCGGCTCGAAGGCGAGCTGAGTGAGGATGGGCAGATCACCATCAACCTGGATGCGTATGAAGGGCTGTCGTTGCGCATCGTGAGCAGCGTGGCGACGTTGTAGGCGGGTGCCCCGACTGCGATCACCATCCCCCGTGACACACCCACCTCACCTGATGGAAAATGCCCCTGCTCCTACCCACCACAAGGCGTCTTCATGGACAAGCTGGACCGGGCAATACTCGACCTCCTGCAAACCGACTGCACCCGTGCGGTGGGCGATATCGCCGAGCAGATCGGCCTGGGCACCACCGCCTGCTGGCGGCGCATCCAGAAGCTCGAGGACGCCGGGATCATCCGCGGCCGCGTGGCACTGCTGGACGGCAAGAAGCTCAACGTCGGCGTGGTGGTGTTCGTGTCGATCAAGACCACCCAGCACAACGCCGACTGGTTGGCGGGCTTCCACGCGGCGGTCGGCGCCATCGACGAAGTGCTGGAGGTGTACCGTATGGCCGGCGACACCGACTACCTGCTGCGCGTGGTGGTGCCGGATGTGGCGGCCTACGACGCGGTGTACAAGCAACTGATCCGCATCCCGGGGCTGTCCGACATCAGCTCCAGCTTTTCCATGGAACAGATCAAGTACTCCACTCGCCTGCCACTGCGCTATGCACCCTGACCCGGTCGAGGTGCGCACGGTCGAGCGCAGCGATATTCCCCAGGCCATCGACTTTGTGATGCAGGCCCGCGCCGAGCTGTTTCCCAAGCTCGCCGGGGCAAGCCTGCCCGCCGACCTGGCACAGTTCGAACAGGTTTATCTGCACGGCGCAGGGCGCTTTGTGCTGGCCTGCGATGCAGGCCAGATCGTCGCCGCCGTCGGCTACCTGCCCTATGACCATCGCTTCAGCCAACTGGATTATCGCCGCCACAACACCGTGGAGGTGGTGCGCCTGTTCGTGCGGCCGGCTTACCGGCGTGGCGGCCTTGCGGGCCGGCTGTACCAGGCGCTGCGGGCACTGGCCGAGGCGGACGGGGTGCAGGTGCTGTACCTGCATACCCACCCGTTTTTGCCCGGTGCCATCGGTTTCTGGCAGAAACACGGCTTCCAGATCATCGACGTCGAAGACGACCCGGTGTGGCAGACGACCCATATGCAGTGCCGTCTGCCACTGGCCTGAGGCTCAGAAACGCCCGCTCAGCGGGTACTCCACTGCCAGGCGGATCTGGTCGGCGTCCAGCTCGGCCTGGGCGGTGTTGCCACGGTGCACGTTGTGGCGCAGCGACAGCGCGGTCCCTTTGGCCGCACCGCTCTGCACCACGTAGCGTGCCTCCAGGTCGCGCTCCCAGTGCTTGCCGCCCTTGCCGTAGCCCAGGTAGGCGTAGCCGCCGTGCGCGTCGACATGGCTGCCGTCGATCTGGCTGCCACGCAGGTAGGCGGCACTCAGCACCAGCCCGGGCATGCCCCAGGGGGTCATCGCCAGGTCGTAGCGGGCCTGCCACGACTGCTCGTTGGGGGCGTTGAAGTCGGACAGTTGCACGGCGTTGCTGATGAAGATCGCGCCGCGGGTGACGTAGTCGAACGGCGTGTCGCCGTGCACTTTCTGGTAGCCCAGGCTGAAGCTGTGCGGGCCCTGGGCATAGGTCGAGAGCAGGCTCCAGGTGGTGTTGTCGATCTGCCCGGACAAGGCCTTGCCCGTATCGGTGGTGCGGTACAGGTTGAGGTTGAAGGTCAGTGCGCGGTTGTCGTCGATCACATGGCTGAAGGTGCCGCCCAGGTAATGCTGGTCCCAGGTGTCCTCGTAGCGCGAGCTGTAGAGGCTGGTGCTGAGCTGCTTGCTTGGGCTGTAGACCACGCCGGCCAGGTCGAAGGTATCGCCCTTGCGTGCATTGGAGTAGTTGACCACCAGCCCCTGGTCATGGCTGCTGGCATTACGGTCGGTGCCCTCGGTGAAGTGTCCGCCCACCAGCTTGACTGCGTCGAATTCGTTGCTGGTGACAAACACGCCCGTGGCGGTTTCAGGCAGCAGGCGGCTGTCGGAGGAGTTGAACACCGGCGTCTTGACCCGCTGCTCGCCATACGACAGCACCGTGGATGACAGGCGCAACTTGAGCGCCGCGCCGCCACGGCTGTACTCGTCTTTCGGATGACCTTGGTTGTCCACCCCCAGCAGGCGCGCCTTGCCGACACGGCCACCGCCGCTGTCCAGTTGCAGGCCGAGATAGGCATGCGCATCCACGCCCACGCCGATCAGCCCCTGGGTGAAGCCCGACTGCAGGGTGCCCATCAGGCCGTAGGCCCACTCTTGGGCCTTGCCGCTGCGTTCGGCGCGTGGTTTGTACGCATTGCGTCCGGCGCTGTTGCGCCCGCCATTGCGGTACTCGCGGCCGTCATAGACGCTGCGGTTGAGCACGCTCCAGGTGCTGTCTTCGATAAAGCCGTTGGCCTGGGCCTGGGCCGAGTCGGCCAATGCCAGTGGCGCAGGGCTGGCCAATGCCAGCAGCAGGGCAGCGCGGTAGCGTAGCGGGATCATTTGGCAGCCTCGCGTTGCAGCAAGGTGTTGAAACGATCCACTGCACGGCGCGGCAGTGCAGCTGGCACTTCGGGCGCCTCGGCGGCCGGGGCACCGACCTGGATCAACATCACCATGCCCATGGCCAGGTGCGGAATGCACTGGATGCCGTAGAGGCCGGGTACGTTGAAGGTCTGCTCGATCTCCTGGTTGATCTTGCCCTTGAATGCTTGCGCACCTGCCGGCAGCAGGCCCGGCACGCTGGCGGCGTTGTGGCCGCTCTGGGTGGCGATGAACTTCACCGTGTCGCCGGGGGCGATGCGCAGGTAGTCCGGTTCATACACCATGCTGCCGGCTGCACCGCGGTTGAGCATTTTCACTTCATGCACTTCGGCCAACGCCGGCACGCAGGACAGGATGCCGGCAAGCATCAGGGGTAACGCAGCAACACGCATGGTCAGATATCCATTTCAGGTCAGCAAGAGCGAAAGCGCAGCACCTGCGCGCCATCGTACGGGTCGGTGAGGTAGTGCGCCTGCACCCCGAAGGTGTCGCGCAGGCGCGCCGGGGTCAGCACCTGCAGGGGCGCGCCAAGGGCCACCAGGCGGCCGCGTTCGAGCACCGCCAGTCGGTCGCAGGTAAGCGCCTGGTTGAGGTCATGCAGGGCGATCAGGGTGGTGACGGGCAGGGCTTGCACCAGGCCCAGCAGGGTCAGTTGGTGCTGGATGTCGAGGTGGTTGGTCGGCTCGTCAAGCAGCAGCAGTTGCGGGCGTTGCGCCAGCGCGCGGGCGATGTGCACGCGCTGGCGTTCGCCGCCCGACAGGCTGCGCCAGTTGCGTGTACTCAAGTGGGTGGCGTCCACATCGGCCAGGGCCTGTTGCACGATGGCGCTGTCGGCGCTGGACCAGGGGCTGAGCGCCGACAGCCAGGGGGTACGCCCCAGGGCGACGGCATCGAACACGTTGATCGCGTCGCTGGTGTCGGCCTGTTGTTCGACCACGGCCAACTGGCGGGCAATGTCGCGTCGCGGCAGTCGCTTGAGCGCGGTGTTGCCCAGGTGCACTTCACCCTGGCTGGGCGTGCGCAGGCCGGCCAGCAATTTGAGCAGGGTGGACTTGCCCGAACCGTTGGGGCCGACGATGCCCAGGGTTTCACCGCGTTGTACCTGCAGGTTCACGTCGCGCAGCAATTGAGCGTCACGCACCGTGAAGCCAAGGCCGGTGCAACTGAGTACGGCGTTATCGACCGGGTGGGTGGCAGCGTTCATCGTGCGTTCCTTCGGCCGATCAGAATCAGCGCAAACACCGGTGCGCCGACCAGTGCGGTGACTACCCCGACGGGGATGACCTGGCCCTTGATCAGGGTGCGCGAGAGGATGTCGGCGGCAATCAGGAACAGTGCGCCGCCCAGCGCGCTGGCCGGCAGCAGGCGCGCGTGACAGGTGCCGAACAGCAGGCGTACGGCATGGGGTATCACCAGCCCGACAAAGCCGATCGAGCCG
>NZ_JAAHBU010000267.1 GCF_010671725.1 Pseudomonas brassicae
ATCAGCGCTTTCTTGAAGGCCGCAGAAGCCTCTTCGATCGCCTCAGCGGTCATCAGCGTTTCAGGGAGTTGATCCAGCAGTTCCTTTGGAAGCTTCGGCAGCTCCCGTACTGGTTTGCGTTCAGATTTCTTTTTGGTTGGCATACATGCACCTCTTACTCATGTTATGCCCGAACACAAAATTTCTGACCCCCCCCCACATTTGTTGCAACGTGCCATGGCCTGCAAGATTTGAGTTGTCAGCCTTGGTGTCCCCAGCCAACACCAATCACCCCCACCAACCACACCGGCACAACACCCACCAACCAAACCGCCACCCGCGGCCAATACGGCAACACCATCACCAACACAAATCCCGCCAGCGAGATCACCCCACACCACGCCACAGGCCCTATCGCCCACCCCCAGGCGAGCCCGCAGAGCCAGAAGCTGACCGCCAGGGCCAACCACCCTGCCACGCGCAAGGCCACGCGCAACCCGCGCGCCGGCACCCTGCCCCACACCTGCTTGTAATGGCGCTCCAACCCCAGGCACAACGCCAACATGCCTAAGTAGGCAAACACCACCGCTCCTATCATCACCATGTCATTGCCCCTCCACTGCCACTGCCGCACGCTTGCGCACAGGCTTTTCCTCACGCGGCGCCACACAGCGCCACGCCGCGTACGCCAGCAACCCGCCCAGCACCACGCTGGTAGCTTCCAGCACGCGGTGCGCCGGGTCATGCAAGGCCGTCAACGCGCCCAGCACCGGCAAGCCGACACACAGCAACGCCGCCAACCCCAACTGCTCGGCCCACGCACGCTGCGCCGGGCGCACGCCCGCATGCAGCAACGACAGCAACCACAGCGCAAAGAACACCTTCACCTCCCAGTTGGCCCGCTGCGCCAGCTCCACCGGCAACAACCGGTTGGCCCACAACAACCCCACGCACGCCAGCATCAGGCCGGCCACGAACGCCACGTTGAAGCTCTCGGCCACCTTGTACCAGCGCTGCGCCGACACCGACGCGCCCGCATACTTGCGCCGCCGCTTGACGCAAAACAGCACCAGCCCGGTGGCGATCATCGCGCTGCTGATCAGCGCGCACAGGAAGTACACCCAACGCATCGGATACCCGCCGAACTGGGCAAAATGCAACCCGGCCATGACCCGCTGCGTGAGCACGGCCGGTTGCATGGCCGGCACATCGCGCAGCAGCTCGCCAGTGACGCCGTCGAACACCATGGCCTGGCCCTTGCTCAAGGCAATGCGGTAGCCCAGCGTCGGTCGCACCTCGATGCGCGCTGCCGCTGTACCCGGGTTGGCGATACCCACCCCGCTGATCGAGCTCAGGCGCGCCTGCGCTTGCGCCAGCACCGGCACCAGGTCGGTCAACTCTGCCGGCTGCTTGAGCACGCCCGCGGCGTGACCAGGCGCTGTTCACTCTGGGCCTGGTAATACGCGCGATTGTCACCGTCGAACAACGCATCCACCGCCGCCGGCATGTAGATGAACAGGAAGATCACCAGCCCCGTGTAGGTGATCATCAGGTGAAACGGCAGCAGCAGCACCGCACTGGCATTGTGAAAATCCAACCAGGAACGCTGGCCTTTGTCCGGCCGGAAGGTGAAGAACTCCTTGAAGATCTTCTTGTGGATCACAATGCCGCTGACCAGCCCCACCAGCATCACGATGGCCAGCGCCCCCACTACCCAGATGCCCCAGTTGCGCGGCAGGTTGAGGGTGAAGTGAAAACGGAAGAAGAAGCTCCCGCCCGCCGTTTCGCGCACGTCCACCTGCTCGCCCGTGTGCGGGTCGAGCGAGGTGCCGCCGCCGCGCCGGCGCTCGCCGGACGATACCTGCAAACCCGGCGAACGCGCATCCGGCAAGCTGATGTTCCAGGCACTCGCGCCGGGCGCATGCTGCTGCAGCCAGGCCAGCCCGCGCTGTGCGGCCTGGGCCTGGGTAAGGTCGTGGCTGCGCACTTCAGGGCGCATCCAGTTGTCGATCTCCTTGTCGAACACCGCCAGGGTGCCGGTGGCGAAGATCGCGAACAGCAGCCAACCGAAGATCAGGCCCGCCCAGGTGTGCAGCCATGCCATGGATTGGGTGAAGGTGTTTTTCATCTCACAGGCTCCACAGGTGCGGCCAGAAGCCAATCACCGCCAAGGGACCCGCCAGCACCGCGGGCAGCCAGGCGCGCCGTGCACTGCGGGTGGCGAACGCCCAGATGAAGGCGCCGGTGTAGAAAGCGAACGACGGCAGGCTGGCGACGATCGCCGCATCTACCGCCGACAGCGGCAGCAGCCGCGCCAGGCAGGCGGTGGTGGCGTAACTGAAGGCATATCCGCCCAACAGCGCCGCGGCCGCCCGCGACACGATCAGTACCCAGACCGGCAAGGTCTTGTTCATCGATAATCTCCATCAGCCGCAGGTAATCGAATGTTCAGGCGCAAACCGGGGTTGAGGTTCTGCGCCCACAGCTGGCCGCCCTGCAGTTGCACCCGGCAACGGGCAATCGTCAGGCCCAGGCCAAAGCCGTCGCCGCCAGGGCGCGCGGCATCGAGCCGGGTGAAGGGTTGAAAGATGCTCTCCAGCGCGTCTTCGGCCACGCCCGGCCCCTGGTCGTCGATCCACAGGTGCCAGTGTGCGCCATCGCGGCACCCGCCCAGGCGAACCTGGCCCTGGGCGGGGGAATGGCGGATGGCATTGCGCACGATGTTTTCCATGGCCTGCGCCAGGCCGTTCAGGTGCCCCTGCACCAGGCAGTCCTCGCCCAGTTCGTTGGGCAACTGCTGCTCGTGCCAGCCGGACTCGAAGCACGCGTTCTCGCGCACCACATCCCACAAGGTCTGCACCTCGACCGTGTCGCATGCCAGCTTGGGCCGCTCGGTATCGAGCCACACCAGTTCCAGGGTGTCGTCGACCAGTTGGCGCATGCACTGCACTTCGCGGGTCAGGCGCTCGCGCAGCACGTCAGTGTCCGCTTCGTTCTCGGCCGCCATGTGCAGCCGCGTCAACGGTGTGCGCAGCTCGTGGGACAAGTCGGCCAGCAGGCGATGCTGCAGCGCCACGGTCTTTTCCAGGCGTTCGGCCATGTGGTCGAAGGCACGCCCAAGATCGCCCAGCTCATCCTGACGACGGGTGATCACCGGGTCCACCCGCGTGCTCAGCCGGTCGGCGCGCAAGGCGTTGGCCTGGGCGCGCAGGTGCGCCAGCGGGCCGATCAGCACGCGGTACAGCAGCAAACCCGCCAGCAGCGCCAGCACCCCAGGCAGTACGCCATGGGTCAGCAGTTGCACCAGCAGCGGGCGAATCGAGGGCATGAAGCGCTCGGGCAACTGGATGACCAGCTTGCCTGTGTGCGGCGCCGCGGGGAACGGCACGCTGATCGCCGGCAGCTCGACGGCGCGCTTGCTCATCGGCCAATCGAGTTCGCGCATGAACGTCACGTGCTTTTGCTGCGCCTCGCTCAGCGGCTGGCTGCTCAACGAGCGCAGGTCGGCGCCCACCACCAGCGCCCAGCCCGCCTCATGGGTGCGCATCTGCTCGAGCCAGCGATCGACACCTTGCGTACCGCCCGCGCGCCACGCCGCATGGGCCTCGGCGGCATAGCCCTTGAGCACCAGTCGAGCATCCTGCGACAGGTGATAGCTCTTGCGTTCGAAGTGCGCACCGCCCGAGCGGCTGACCCACAGGATCAGCAGGCACAGCACCACCAGCAGGCCACACAGTTTCCACAGCAACGAATGGCGACCGGGCAGCTTCATGAGGGCACCTGCGTCAACACGTAACCCTTGCCCCACACCGTGGCCAGGCGCCCTTCGTAACCGATGGCGGCGAGTTTGCGGCGTACATGGCTGACGTGCATGTCGAGCACGCGGTCCTGTTGCGAGAACGGCTTGTGCAACACCTGCTGGTACAGGAACGGCTTGCTCAGCACCTCTTCAGGGTGTGCCAGCAGCACCTCCATCAGGCGGTACTCGATGCGGGTGAAACTGGCCACTGCCTCCCCCAGGCGCATGTCCTGGCGCACGGCCTTGCGCAGCGACGGCTGCTCGTCATCCTCGCTCGGCGGCGCGGAGCGCTCGTACGCCACCCGGCGCAGTACCGCGTCGATGCGCACATCCATCTCGCCCATGCTGAACGGCTTGGGCAGGTAATCGTCGGCGCCCTGGCTGAAGCCGACAATGCGGTCCTGCTCGGCGCCCAGGGCCGACATCAGGATCACCGGCACCATGAAGCGCTCGCGCAACTCACTCAGCAGCTGCAAGCCGCTGCGCCCAGGCAGCAGGATGTCCATCAGGATCAGGTCAAAACCTTTCCACGCCTGCAGGTCGGTATGGTCGTCCACCCCCTGACACAGCGTCACATCAAAACCGCGACGGCGCAGGTGCTGGTCCAGATGGGCCGCCAGCAGCGGATCATCCTCGACGGCCAGGATCCTGGCGGCCGGTTGTGCACAGAGGTAACTCATGTCTCACCCTGGAGCTGAAAAACACAAAAAGCCACCCCGGGCCGATCGATGCGCGATCGACCCGGGGCAGCCTTGTCGCTGAAGCCGGCTCAGAACGAAATGTTCAACGCCGCGAACAGTGCCCGGCCCGGCTGGTTATAGGTGTTGGCACCCGAACTGCTGGCGTTGCCACCGCGCTGGATCTGCTTGTCGAACACGTTGTTCACACCGAAACGCACGTCATAGTTTTGGTTGATCTTGTAGCCGGTGCTCACGTCCACCAGGCCATACGCCTCGACGTCCTGCTGGGCAGCCAGGTCATAGTCCTGCTGGGTACGGTAGTTGTAGGTCGGCGACTTCTGCTTGCCGAAGTAGGTACCCGCCACCTGGAACGACAGCTGCTCCGTAGCGCGCCAGTCCAGAGTGCTGTTGACCGTGTACTTGGGGATCACGCTCAGCGGCTCACCGGTGTCACGGTTGTCGTTGTTGAGCATCAGGGTGAGGTTGGTGTTCCAGTCCAGCGACGGCGCCAGCTCGACGAAGAAGTTGCCTTCCACCCCTTCCACCAGCGCCTTGCCGGCGTTTTCCCACTGGGTTACGCGCCGGCCACTGTTGATGTCGTAGAGCACGTCGGTACCGCCGGTGATCTTGTTCTTGTAGTCGTTGCGAAAGTACGTCGCGCTGGTACGCCAGGTGCCACGGTCGTACAGCAGGCCGATCTCCTTGTTGACGCTGGTTTCCGGGGCGAGGCTGGCATTGCCCTGCAGGTAGCAGCCACCGTTGTTGGTCTGCTGGGTGCTGCAGCCGTTGCCACGGCTGTACAGCAGGTAGTTGGCGTTGTACTGGTACAGGTTCGGGGTCTTGTAGGCCCGCGCGATGCCGCCCTTGACGGTGAGGTCGTCGGTCAGCTTGTGCGACACGTTCAGGCTCGGGCTGTAGTTGTCGCCGAACTGCTCGTGGTGGTCCAGGCGCAGGCCCGGGGTGATGGTGGTGTCACCGATCACGATGTTGTCTTCGGCAAACAGCGCAAAACTCCTGGCCGAAATTTTCGAGTTGCTACGGTCGAAGCCGTCAATCTGGTCGCCGGGCAGGCCGCTGGGGTCGAAGCTCTGCGAGCGCAGCGAGCCTTTGTCGTTGAGCACTTCGTACAGGTACTCGCCGCCCAGGGTCAGCACGTGTTCGCTGCTGGCGAAGCTGAACGGCAGGTTCACTTCGCTGGACAGGCGCGTGTTGCGCAGGCGCGACATGTCGGCGCCGGTGTCGTTGATGGCGCCTTCCGGGCCGCCGGCCAGGCCTTCGTTGAGGCGCCAGTTGCGCACGTATTCGTAGGTCAGCGACGACTTGGTCGAGCCCCAGTCGAAGTCGCCCAGGTGAGTGAAATCGTAGGTGCTGCGCTGCATCACGTTGGTTTCATGGCCGTACAGCGCTTCGATGCCGGCGAGGTTGCCGCCACCATTGCTGTTCATGGTGTCGCCAGCGTAGATGTTGCCCTGGCGGCTGTAGCCACTGCTCAGCTCCAGGCGATGCTGGTCGTTGAGGCGCCAGCTGAGCAGGCCGTTGATGTCCTTGTTGCGTACCCCTTCGCGGCCGGCGACCAGTGCGCTGTTGGCACTGTCGGCGTTGATGTCGAGGTCGTCGGCGTCGGTCTTGGCCAGGCCGCCATACACACGCAACGACAGGTCATCGGTAAGGCCGCCGCTGAGGCTGAAGTTGGTGCGCTTGCTCACGCCTTCGGCGTCGTCTTCGGGCATCACGGTGAACAGGCTGATGTTGCCTTGCAGCTCCTGGGTCGGGCGCTTGGTGATGATGTTGACCACCCCGCCCATGGCGCCGGAGCCGTAGCGGGCGGCGGCCGGGCCACGCAGGATCTCGATGCGCTCGACCGCTTCGGCCGGTACCCAGTTGGTTTCACCGCGGGTGTCGCGGTCGCCGTTCCAGCCATAGCGCACGGCGTTGCGCGCACTGGATGGCTTGCCGTCGATCAGGATCAGGGTGTTTTCCGGGCCCATGCCGCGCAGGTCGATCTGGCGGTTGTTGCCGCGCGCGCCGCTGGCGCTGTTGCCGGTGAGGTTCACGCCCGGCTCGCGGCGGATGATGTCAGACAGGTCGTTGGCCGGCGGGTGACGCTTGATGTCTTCGGCGGTGATGATCGAAGAGCCCAGTGCCTGCTTGGCTTCCTCCTCGGCGGTGACCCGCGTGTTCTGGATCACCAGGGCGTTGTCACCTGCCTGTTCGACGCTGCTGGCGTCCTCGGCGTGAACCGAGGCGGTGACCAGCGCCGATGACGACAGGGCGACAAAGGCCCAGGCCAGGCTGTTGGGGGAGGTTCTGGACTGCATTTCACGTCTCCGTTACTTCGAGAGCTGGGCAACGCGCATGGCGTGGGCTGCCCCAAGGAGACGCTGAATATAATGATTCTCAAATGGGCTTAAATCTTATTTACGAAATTTACACATTCTCAGGGGAACGTCTTACGCATCGGGCTGGAAACATGTAAGCGCGCCGCTTTTGGCACAGTGCGTTACGCAATACCCGGTCTGCAGATCTCCAGCATGCACGAGGTGAAGCATCTGGCTGCGCGCAGCGAGCAGATTGGTTCATAGCCAGAATTCCTCTCGTTGGCACCTTTACGATTTAAAATTCTAATATTCCCGCTAGGTATCGAATAATTTTCGATTTATCTGAAAATAAGCGAAGAATTGTCAAAAAATTTCCCCGTCATCGCCAGTAGGCTATGCACAGCGCCGCATGCCGGCTGCCTGCCTTGCCTTTCACCTGCATAAAAAGACGATGACCATGCCAAACGAACCGCTGTACCTCGACTACGCCGCCACTACGCCCGTTGACGACCGGGTGATCGAAGCCATGCTGGCCTGCCTCGGCCGCCAGGGCAATTTCGGCAACCCGGCCTCCAGCGGCCACGGTTATGGGCAAGCTGCCCGCCAGGCGGTGGACCAGGCGCGCAGGCAGGTTGCCGAGCGGGTTGGGGCTGAGGTGGATACGATCGTATGGACCTCGGGCGCCACAGAGTCCAACAACCTGGCGCTCAAGGGTATTGCCCAGGGTGACGCTCAGCGCCGCCACCTGATTACCAGTTGCCTGGAGCACAAGACGGTGATCGATACCGCGCATGAGCTGGAGCGCCAGGGGTATGCGGTGACCTGGCTCAGGCCTGATGCACAGGGGCTGATCCAGCCCGAGGCCGTGCAGGCGGCATTGCGCGACGACACCGCGCTGGTGTCGCTGATGTGGGTGAACAACGAACTCGGCACCCTGACCGATATCGCGCGCATCGGCGAGATCGTGCGTGCGCACGGCGCACTGCTGCATGTGGATGCGGCGCAGACGGTGGGCAAGTTGGATATCGACCTGGGCACGCTGGCGGTCGACCTGATGTCGTTCTCGGCGCACAAGGTCTACGGGCCCAAAGGCATCGGCGCACTGTACGTCGGCCTGCGTGCACGCCCCGTGCTGCAGGCGCAGATGCATGGCGGCGGGCATGAAGGCGGGATGCGTTCGGGCACGTTGGCCACGCACCAGATCGTGGGCATGGGCTCGGCGTTCGAACTGGCGGCGGTGCAAGGCGATGCGGAAAGTGTGCGCATCGAGCAGTTGAGCCAGCGCTTGCGCGAAGGGTTGCTGGCGCTGCCGGGGGTGACGCTGAACGGCTGCGCACAGCAGCGTATCGCGCACACCTTGAACCTGTGCATCAGCCGTAGCGGGTTCAACAGTGCGCAGCTGGCGGGCAGCCTGGCGCTGTCGTCGACTTCGGCGTGCAACTCGGCAAGCAATGCGCCTTCGCATGTGCTGCTGGCGTTGGGGCTGGATGCGGGGCAGGCGCTGAGCAGCGTACGGGTGAGCGTGGGGCGGTACACCGAGATGGCGGATGTGGAGCGGGCGATCGAGGTGTTTCGGGCTGCGCTGGAGGGGCCGGTGGGGTTTTGGTGAGGCGATGACAGGTGGCAGCTCGGACGGTGTTCCAGCGCCGAACACTGCGTCACTTCACTGGTTTTGAGGGCTTCACCTGGCATCAGCGCTTGCAGCAACCCTGGAAATCGGCTTGTGGATGATGCTGTTGGTGCTGAACATCCTGTTCTATCCCGCCACCAGCATCACCCTATGACACGCCCGGCCTGTCAGTTGCCCGCGTAGCCAACCGCCTTGTCGGACAGCCAATTGCGCCGCACGAAATAGGCCGCCACCACCAGCACCACCGTAGAGCTGATGAACCAGAACTGGAAGCGCGACGCGGGGTCGAACGCCTGGCTGCCGATCACGCCCAGCAGCGCCAGCAGCGCGACGATATTGGCGTACGGGAAGAACCAGGCACGGAACGCCTTGGGGTCAACCGGCTCATGGCGGGTTTTCCAGCGCATGGCCAGGTGCGCAATGATGATGAAGATCCACACGATCATCACGAAGGTGCCGCTGCTTTTGGCCAGCGTCATGAACAGGTCGCCGCCGCTCACGAAGTGCACCGTCAGAATGGTGAGGCAGATGCACAGGCTGAGCAGCAGCGCATTGAGCGGTACGCCCTTGGGCGTGGTGCGCGAGAACAGCTTGGGTGCGTGCCCTCGTTGGCTGAGCGAGAACAGCATGCGCGAGTTGGAGAACATGAACGAGTTCATCACCGACATGAACGAGACGAACAGCACGATCTTCATCGCGACCGCGGCGCCACCGAAGCCGGCCAGGGTAAACAGCGACACATACGGCGATGCCAGGTTGGCCTTGTCGGTCCAGGGCAGGCACAGGATCAGGATCGACACGGAGCCGACGTAGAACAGCATCACGCGCAGGATCACGCTCTTGATTGCCCGGATCACGTTCTTGCGCGGGTTCTCCGACTCCCCGGCCGCCACGGCGGCGATTTCGCTGCCGCCTAGCGAGAAGATCACCACGATCACCCCCGCCATCACCGGCGACAGGCCATTGGGCATGAAGCCGTCGTGCGCGGTCAGGTTGACCAGGCCCGGGGACGGTATGTCGCTGTGCAGGCCGAGCAGAATCGAGAGGCCGAGCAGCATGAAGATGACGATGGTCGCGACCTTCATCGCGGCCAGCCAGTACTCCACTTCGGCGAACGACCGGACCGAGTAGGCGTTGCTCGCCATCAGCGTCACCAGCATGAGGAACGCACCGGCCCAGATGGGCAGCCACGGCAGAAAGTCATGCAGGATGGCGCCCAGCAGCACCGCTTCGAGGGTGATGGTCATCATCGACTTGAACCAGTACAGCCAGCCGACCGTAAAGCCTGCCCATTCGCCCAGGTACATATTGGCGTAGGTCGAGAACGAGCCGGCGTCGGGCGTGCGGCAGGCCATTTCGCCGAGCATGAACATCACCAGGGTGACCACCACGCCGCCAATGAAGTACGACAGGATGGCCGCCGGCCCGGCCGAGGCGATCAGTGAGCCGGAGCCCATGAAGAGCCCCGCACCGATCACCCCGCCCAGGGCGATCATGGTGATGTGACGTTGTTTCAGGCTTTGCTTGAGACTGTTGGATTGCATTTGCTTGACCTCTCTTATTATTGGGAGGAGTCGACAAGGTGCGGGTGTGCGAGATGGCTCGCCGCACTCGTAAAATGTCGTCCCCCAACACAGGCAACGTCTTGTGCCTGCGTCCACGCGCTGCAGCCTTTTTTCTAGGCAATGGCTATCAGGGTTGCACCTTGGACGGCAGGGCCTGGTAGCTCAAGCGAATTCTGAGCACAACATCCTGCATTTTTTTCCTGAGGGCGCTGTTGCAACCGGGTGCCGGCCCCAAGAACGCCGCAAAACCCTGTGGGAGCTGGCTTGCCAGCGAACGACCGCAACGCGGTCGCAGATCCCCCAAGCCCCCCACCCTATCAATGCGTGCGCTGAACCCGGCTCAACGCCATTTCCACCAACCCACGCGCGTGCTCTATCTCATGCACGGCCGTGAGGCTCAGCATCTGCTGGGGTGTTCGGGAATAGAGCGCGGCCGCCTGCTGCGACACGGTCTGGGCGCAGAGCAGGTATTCGGAGAGTTGGATGAGGATGTCTTCAAGGGTGTGGGTGGTGTGATGCGGTGGGTCTGGGACGATTTTTAGCATGACGATCTCCAACAAGCGATTCTTGCAGAACAATGCTCGTCGGCCCGTCAAAACCGGTCGTTGAATTGGCAACGACGGAAGGAGCCTAGCCCGCTGACGGGGCCGGCGCAATGGCTGGTGTGCGCTGGAGGCAGGTTTGGGAAAGGGACTACAGGGAATAGGGAAAATCTGAGGCTTGGATGTAACGGATTGCAAATCCGCGTCAGAACGGCTCGTTCGCGAGCAAAGATTTAGTCCGCTGGCTGATAAGCGAGAATCGCCATCGCCAACTGCATATCGTCCTCAGGAGCAACCGGGCGCGTAGCTCGTAGTGCTGACAATGCTGCCTGCAGCTCTACGCCCAGAATATTGCCATTGCTTGCCACGAAGGCAGCGGCGTCGTTACGAGCGTCAATGATCTTTTGATCGTTGTTGTTGCTGCTATTTCGGGTGCTGATTTGGCTGTCCTCGGTCGTCGTGACAGGGTATAGCGTCACAGCCAGCGACGACGAAACGATAACTCCGAAGAACGTGGGTTCTACAGCGCGTCCATCCCCGGCTTGGGCGGACAGGGTGTACGAAAAACCGAGCACAATTGTCGCTATAAGCTTGCGCACCTACTCGCTCCCTGCGTTAGTCAGATCGTCAAAAAGGCAATGTACGCGCATTATTACGAAGTATCGACTGGAGGAGTATCAGAGGGCGAAATCAGATAAATAGCGGCCAGACGCCCACCGTTGCGAACCGCAGCCCGCCAAGGCCTGCTGTTACATGATTTGGCACAGGTCAACCGATCGGGGACTAACAAAAAACTGCTGCCTATCAAGTAGGTGGCAGCGCTACGTGTGATGGAATCAAAACATTAAGTGAGCAGAACCTCACATACCTAAAAAAACACCGAAGTCGATTTAGACTGAGCTAATTCCGGGTTTAATAGTTCCACCCCAGCGTAAGCTGATAGGCTGTAGAAGCCGAAATATGAGATAAAAAAGATCAAAGAATTCACGCAAAAATAACACACATGAAAAAGGCCACCCCTTTCGGAAATGGCCTTATTCACTAAATATATGGTCGGGACGGAGTGATTCGAACACTCGACCCCTTGCACCCCATGCAAGTGCGCTACCGGGCTGCGCTACGCCCCGACTGGGCTTGAAGCATGTTCCCCTGATTGCTGAGAACGATGAAGAATTTACCTTAACCTTTTGAATTATGGAAGCTTTTTTTCCAAAATTCCTGACACGGCCAAAATCACTTCTTCAACACCCCCAGCACATCCTCCAACTCGACAATCATCTGCCGAATCATCTGCTTGTACTGGGTCGTGTCATCCTTGGCTTCATCCCCCGACAAGCGCAACCGCGCACCGCCGATGGTGAAGCCTTGGTCGTACAACAGCGCCCGTATCTGCCGGATCATCAGTACGTCTTGGCGCTGATAATATCGACGGTTACCGCGGCGCTTCACCGGGTTAAGCTGGGGAAATTCCTGCTCCCAGTAACGGAGCACGTGCGGTTTTACCGCACAAAGCTCGCTCACTTCACCAATGGTGAAGTAGCGTTTGCCTGGAATCGGCGGAAGCTCGTCGTTATGACTTGGTTCCAGCATAGGCCTCAACTCGGGCTTTCAACTTCTGCCCTGGACGAAAGGTGACGACTCGACGCGCCGTGATCGGGATCTCTTCACCCGTTTTCGGGTTGCGGCCCGGCCGCTGGCGCTTGTCGCGCAAGTCAAAGTTGCCGAAACCCGACAATTTGACCTGCTCGTTGTCTTCTAGAGCGTGCCTGATCTCTTCAAAAAACAGCTCGACCAATTCCTTGGCCTCGCGCTTGTTCAGGCCCAGCTCCTCATACAGCCGTTCGGCCATCTCAGCTTTCGTCAGAGCACCCATACGCTATTTCCTTAACGTGGTGTTCAACCTTTGTTCAAGCGAGGTGAGAATGTTTTGCGTGGTGGCGTTCACCTCATCGTCGTTAAGAGTGCGCGATGGATGCTGCCAGGTCAAGCCGACCGCCAGGCTTTTTCTATCAGGATCAATACCTTTACCCTGATACACATCAAACAGCCTGAGGTCTGTCAGCCACTCACCCGCATTTTCACGGATCACGTCCAGCACTGCGCTGGCCGCCACGTCACGCCCTGCGATCAACGCCAGGTCACGACGCACTTCCGGGAACTTGGACAGTTCGTGGAATTTAGGCAGGCGCCCTTCCACTACGTCGGCCAGTACCAGCTCGAACACGTAAACGGTGCGGTCCAGGCCCAGGGTCTTGACCAGCTCTGGGTGCAAGGCGCCCAGGTAGCCGACTTCGACGCCGTCACGCTCGATGCGTGCGGTCTGGCCCGGGTGCAGCGCCGGGTGTTTGCCTGGCACGAAGGTGAAGTCGTTGAGCGAACCGGAGAAGCCCAGTACCGCCTCGACATCGGCCTTCACATCGAAGAAGTCGATGGTGTCACGGCCGTTGGCCCAGCCTTCCGGCAGGCGGCTGCCGCAGATCACGCCCGCCAGCATCGGCTGCTGCTTGAGGTCACCCAGCTGGCCAATGAAGCGCTGGCCGCTTTCGAACAGGCGCACGCGGTCTTGCTGACGGTTGAGGTTGTGCTGCAGCGCCTTGACCAGGCCCGGCCACAGGCTGGCACGCATGGCCGCCATGTCGCTGGAGATCGGGTTGGCCAGCAGCAGCGGCTCTACGCCCGGGCTGAACAGCTCGAACAGTTTAGGGTCGATGAAGCTGTAGGTGATCGCTTCCTGGTAGCCACGCGCAACCAGCAGGCGACGCAGCGCCGGCAGCTCGCCACGGGCTTCAGGCTTGGCCTGCGGGGCCAGGCGCGCTTGCGGGTAACGTACCGGCAGGCGGTTGTAGCCGTACAGGCGGGCCAGCTCTTCGATCAGGTCGACTTCCAGGCTGATGTCGAAGCGGTGGCTGGGTACTGCTACCTGCCACTGCCCGGCTTCACCGCTGGTTTTCAGGCCCAGGGCGTTGAGCAGTTGCTCGACCTGGGCGTTGTCCATTTCCATGCCCAGCATCTGGGTGATGCGCTCGGCACGCAGGGTGACCGGGGCGATGTTGGGCAGGTGCTCAGGGCTGACCGTCTCGATGACCGGGCCGGCTTCGCCGCCAACGATGTCCAGCAGCAGGCCGGTGGCGCGCTCCATGGCTTCGCGGGCCAGTTGCGAGTCTACGCCACGCTCGTAGCGGTGCGAGGCATCGGTGTGCAGGCCGTAGGAACGGGCCTTGCCCGCTACCGAGATCGGCTCGAAGAAGGCGCTTTCAAGGAAGATGTCCTTGGTGGTGGCCGCAACGCCGCTGTGCTCGCCACCCATCACGCCGGCAATGGCCAGGGCACGATCGAGGTCGGCGATGACCAGGGTGTCGGCACGCAGGGTGACTTCCTGGCCGTCGAGCAGGACGAGCTTCTCGCCCTCCTCGCCATGCGCACACGGATGCCACCGTTGATTTCTGCCAGGTCGAAGGCGTGCAGCGGCTGGCCCAGCTCGATCATCACATAGTTGGTGATGTCGACGGCAGCGTCGATGCTGCGCACGTCGGCACGGCGCAGACGCTCGACCATCCACAACGGGGTCGGGCGCGACAGGTCGACGTTACGGATAACGCGGCCCAGGTAACGCGGGCAGGCAGCCGGTGCGAGTACTTCTACCGGGCGCACGTCGTCGATGCTCGGCGCAATGGCCGGCACGGTCGGGCGGGTGACCGGGGCGGCGTACAGGGCGCCGACTTCACGGGCCAGGCCAGCCAGGGACAGGCAGTCGCCGCGGTTTGGGGTCAGGTCGACCTCGATGCTGGCGTCGTCCAGGTCCAGGTACACGCGGATGTCCTGGCCAACCGGGGCGTCTGCGGCCAGTTCCAGCAGGCCGTCGTTCTCTTCGCTGATCTGCAGTTCAGCGGCCGAGCACAGCATGCCGTTGGACTCGACGCCACGCAGCTTGGCCTTCTTGATCTTGAAGTCGCCCGGCAGCTCGGCGCCGATCATGGCGAACGGGATCTTCAGGCCAGGGCGCACATTCGGCGCGCCGCACACTACCTGGAAGGTCTCGCTGCCGTTGCTGACCTGGCACACGCGCAGTTTGTCGGCGTCGGGGTGCTGTTCGGTGCTCAGCACCTCACCCACGATGATGCCGCTGAATTGACCGGCGGCCGGGGTTACGCTGTCGACCTCAAGCCCGGCCATGGACAGACGCGCCACCAGCTCGTCACGGGATACCTGCGGGTTGACCCAACCGCGCAGCCACTTTTCACTGAATTTCATCCTGCTCTCCTAAAGATTCGTTACGGGTGCGCGACCTAGCGAAATTGCGCAAGGAACCGCAAGTCGTTGTCGAAGAACAGGCGCAAATCGTTGACGCCGTAACGCAGCATGGCCAGGCGCTCGGCCCCCATGCCAAATGCGAAGCCCGAGAACTCTTCGGGGTCGATACCGGACATGCGCAGCACGTTCGGGTGCACCATGCCGCAGCCCATCACTTCGAGCCAGCCGGTCTGCTTGCACACGCGGCAACCCTTGCCGCTGCACATGACGCATTGGATATCGACTTCAGCCGAAGGCTCGGTGAAGGGGAAGAACGACGGACGGAAACGTACCGCCAGCTCTTTTTCGAAGAACACGCGCAGGAATTCTTCGATGGTGCCTTTGAGGTCGGCAAAATTGATGTCGCGATCGATCAGCAGGCCTTCGACCTGGTGAAACATCGGCGAGTGGGTAATGTCCGAGTCGCAGCGGTAGACGCGGCCCGGGCACACAATGCGGATCGGCGGCTGGGTGGACTCCATGGTCCGCACTTGCACCGGCGAGGTGTGGGTGCGCAGCAGCATGTTAGCATTGAAGTAGAAGGTGTCATGCATTGCACGGGCCGGGTGGTGGCCTGGAATGTTGAGCGCTTCGAAGTTGTGGTAGTCGTCTTCGACTTCCGGGCCTTCGGCAATACCGTAGCCAATGTGCGTGAAAAACTCCTCGATGCGTTCGAGGGTACGGGTAACAGGGTGCAAACCACCGGAGGTCTGGCCACGGCCAGGCAAGGTGACGTCAATGCATTCAGCGGCCAGGCGAGCGCTGAGCTCGGCTTCTTCATAGGCAGCCTTGCGGGCGTTGAGCACCTCGGTAACGCGTTCCTTGGCATCGTTGATCAGCGCGCCGACTTTGGGCCGCTCTTCAGCTGGCAGGTTGCCCAGGGTCTTCATCACCTGAGTCAGTTCGCCTTTCTTGCCAAGGAATTGAACCCGGATCTGCTCCAGGGCATTGATGTCTTCAGCGCGCTCCACAGCCTCGAGGGCTTGGGAGACCAACGCATCCAGGTTTTCCATGTACAGACTCCAGATACAAAATAGGGGAAGAGCTTACAGGCTCTTCCCCTATCTATGACGTTTAACATCCGCCGCCGACATCGACGGCGAATGATTGTCGTGGGTACTTAAGCCAGAGTGGCTTTAGCCTTTTCGACAATCGCAGCAAACGCCGCTTTTTCGTTCACTGCCAGATCAGCCAGAACTTTGCGATCGATTTCGATCGACGCTTTTTTCAGGCCAGCGATCAGGCGGCTGTAGGACAGACCGTTGACGCGAGCACCAGCGTTGATACGAGCGATCCACAGAGCGCGGAACTGACGTTTTTTCTGGCGACGGTCGCGGTAGGCGTATTGGCCTGCCTTGATGACCGCTTGCTTGGCAACACGGAATACGCGCGAGCGTGCACCGTAGTAACCTTTAGCCAGTTTCAGAATTTTCTTGTGACGCTTACGAGCGATGACGCCACGCTTTACACGAGCCATGAGTAACTTCCTCTATCTAGAACCAAAAATTAACGAAGGCGCAGCATGCGCTCGACTTTTGCCACGTCCGACGCGTGCAGCAAGCTGCTACCACGAAGTTGACGCTTACGCTTGGTCGACATTTTGGTCAGGATGTGGCTCTTGAAAGCGTGTTTGTGCTTGATGCCGTTAGCCGTTTTCAAGAACGCTTGGCTGCACCGCTTTTGGTTTTCATTTTTGGCATGTTCGGATACTCCGCATTCAGTTGATAAACATAACCGCAAGGCCTGCCGTGCCCTGGTGGTTATTTCTTTTTCTTGGGGGCGATGACCATCAAAAGCTGGCGTCCTTCCATCTTAGGATGCTGTTCGACGGTTCCGTATTCCACGAGATCAGCTTCGATCCGCTTCAACAGTTCCATACCCAGCTCCTGGTGGGCCATCTCACGACCACGGAATCTCAGAGAGATTTTGGTCTTGTCCCCATCAGTAAGGAAACGTACCAGGTTGCGTAGTTTTACCTGGTAATCCCCTTCCTCCGTCCCTGGACGAAACTTGATTTCTTTGATCTGGATGATCTTCTGGTTCTTCTTCGCCGCGGCCTGCTGCTTTTTCTTCTCGAACAGGCTTTTGCCGTAGTCGAGGACTTTGCAGACAGGCGGAACGGCGTCAGCAGAAATTTCTACCAGGTCCAGTTTCGCTTCTTCAGCGATACGAAGCGCTTCTTCAATCGAGACGATGCCCAACTGCTCGCCGTCAGCGCCAATTAACCGAACCTCACGTGCCGAGATATTCTCGTTGATCGGGGCCTTCGGTGCAGCTCGTTTATCTTGTCTCATATCACGCTTAATAGTAATTACTCCGAATCTTGGCGACCACGCCGGGAAACCGCTTGCGCGAGCAGGTCCGCAAATTGGGCGACGGGCATGGAGCCCAGGTCAGCACCTTCGCGGGTACGCACAGCGACAGTTTGCGTTTCGACTTCCCGATCCCCGATAACCAGGAGATAGGGAACCTTGAGCAAGGTATGCTCGCGGATTTTAAAGCCGATTTTCTCATTTCTCAAGTCGGACTTGGCACGGAAACCGCTTTCGGCCAGAGTTTTTTCGACTTTTTGCGCGAATTCCGCTTGTTTGTCGGTGATGTTCATGATCACCGCCTGCGTTGGCGCGAGCCAGGCCGGGAATGCACCTTCGTAATGCTCGATGAGAATTCCGACGAAACGCTCGAACGAACCGAGGATTGCACGGTGCAGCATCACGGGATGCTTGCGGCCGTTGTCTTCGGACACGTATTCGGCGCCCAGACGGATCGGCAGGTTGAAGTCGAGCTGCAGGGTACCACACTGCCACACGCGGCCAAGGCAATCCTTCAGCGAGAATTCGATTTTCGGACCGTAGAACGCCCCTTCACCCGGCTGCAGGTCGTACGCCAGGCCGGCGCTGTCGAGGGCTGCGGCCAGTGCGCCTTCGGCACGGTCCCACAGGTCGTCGGAACCTACGCGCTTTTCCGGACGAGTGGAGAGCTTGAGCTCGATGTCCTTGAAGCCGAAGTCCTTATACACGTCCAGGGTCAGCTTGATGAACGCGGCCGACTCGGACTGCATCTGCTCTTCGGTGCAGAAGATGTGCGCATCGTCCTGTACGAAGCCACGCACACGCATGATGCCGTGCAATGCACCCGATGGCTCGTTACGGTGGCAGGCACCGAACTCGGCCAGGCGCAGTGGCAACTCGCGGTAGCTCTTCAGGCCCTGGTTGAACACCTGTACGTGGCACGGGCAGTTCATCGGCTTGATGGCGTAGTCGCGGTTCTCGGACTGGGTGGTGAACATGTTGTCACCGTAGTTGGCCCAGTGCCCGGACTTTTCCCACAGCGAGCGGTCGACCACTTGCGGGGTCTTGATCTCGAGGTAGCCGTTGTCACGCTGCACCTTGCGCATGTACTGCTCGAGCACCTGGTACAGGGTCCAGCCGTTGGGGTGCCAGAACACCATGCCCGGCGCTTCTTCCTGGAGGTGGAAGAGGTTCAGGCGCTTGCCGATCTTGCGGTGGTCGCGTTTTTCGGCTTCTTCGATGCGCTGGATGTAGGCCGCCAGCTGCTTCTTGTCAGCCCAGGCGGTGCCGTACACACGTTGCAGTTGCTCGTTCTTGGCGTCGCCGCGCCAGTAGGCACCGGACAGCTTGGTCAGCTTGAACGATTTGAGGAAGCGCGTGTTGGGCACATGCGGGCCACGGCACATGTCGACGTATTCTTCATGGAAGTACAGGCCCATGGCCTGTTCGTTCGGCATGTCTTCGACCAGGCGCAGCTTGTAGTCTTCGCCACGGGCCTTGAACAGCTCGATCACCTCGGCGCGCGGGGTGACCTTCTTGATGACGTCGTAGTCTTTCTCGATCAGCTGCTGCATACGCTGCTCGATCGCCGCCAGGTCTTCTGGGGTGAAAGGACGCTCATACGCGATGTCGTAGTAGAAGCCTTCGTCAATGACCGGACCGATCACCATCTTGGCAGTCGGGTACAGCTGCTTGACCGCATGACCGACCAGGTGAGCGCAGGAGTGACGGATGATCTCCAGCCCCTCTTCGTCCTTGGGCGTGATGATTTGCAGGCTGGCGTCCTGTTCGATCAGGTCGCACGCGTCGACCAGCTTGCCGTTGACCTTGCCGGCCACGGTGGCCTTGGCCAGGCCTGCGCCAATGGACGCGGCTACATCCGCTACGGTTACGGCGTTGTCGAACGAACGTTGACTGCCATCGGGAAGAGTAATAGTGGGCATGGCGCCTCCTCTCCTAGTGGTGACCCCTACCAAAGGTCACGTGGGTTGGGATGAGCCAGTACGCGATTCGACCCTGTCTTTGCAATGCAAAGCCTGCCTCACAGTGGCAGAAGCCCAAGGGCCTGCCAGGGTACGAACCAGAGTGACTGGATACGTATATAGAAGGAATGGTGCGCTGCGCTGCACGCGGCAAGGCAAACCGGCCAAATCCTGAGCCAGGCATGCTAGCACAAAGCTTTCGGCAGATTTGGCGCGGCGCGGGATATGCAGAAATATTCTGAAATTAGACCCGGGCGGTGAACTTGGGCGGTTTTTTTCCGATCAGAGATTAGGAAGCGACCTACTCTAGATAACACCCGACCCTAAAAGGAGTGACCGGTATGCGACTTCATTCTCTTCTGGCCCTGGCGGCCACTGGCGCCCTGCTGCTGCCCATCGGCGCAAACGCAGGCACTGTGCCACCCGGCTACCTCACCTCGTGTGTAGCCTCCGCCGCCGCCCAGCCGGGCATGACGAAATCTGCCGCCGAAAAACACTGCAGTTGCAGCGTGAATGTGATCGAAAAAAACTTTTCGGATGCAGAAATCAAGGAGCTGAACAGCACCGATGGCGTTGATCAGGCCCTGAAAGACAAGGCAATCAAGCTCGTGACACAAGCCTGCAAGGCCCAGAAATAGGGGCCCGAGGCCCAGAAAGCTCAGATAATTTGCGCTAGATCAGCATTCGGCTCACGTAAAAGTCACCACAAGCGCAGAATTAGACTATGATGTCTCTGTGCACCTTGTTGGCCTCGGCGACACCGCACTACTGAAAAAAATCATGTTTCCTGGAGATACACCCATGTCCAATCGCCAAACCGGCACCGTCAAATGGTTCAACGATGAAAAAGGCTTCGGCTTCATCACTCCACAAGGTGGCGGCGACGACCTGTTCGTACACTTCAAGGCCATCGAGTCTGACGGCTTCAAGAGCCTGAAAGAAGGCCAGACCGTCTCCTTCGTTGCCGAAAAAGGCCAGAAGGGCATGCAGGCTGCACAAGTTCGCCCAGAGTAAGCTCTGACGAATTAAAAAAACCCGTCCTTGGACGGGTTTTTTTGTGCCTGCCGTTTGGTGAAACAGCAGGCAGTAGCAGGGTTCAGCCGCAGTTGACCCGCGTGACCACACCTTTGTCGTCGGCGTTGAGGTTCAAGCGCTCAGAGCGGTACTCCAGGGTGATCATGTCGGTAGGCTTGAGCACTCGGGCGATCTGCGCCCCACTCGCCTTGCGCGCCTGCTCCAGCAGTTCGGCGCTAGCCGGCTTGCCGACGGTGAATGCGGCGCGGGTGGCCTCGCAGCGGCCATCGAGGTTCGGTGCGGCCGCGACCTCTGGCGCCTTGGACGATGAGCCATCGGTACTGCAACCTGCCAGAACCACGGCGGCCAACAGGCTCGCCAATGTTGCACGCGTGCGGAACATGAATCCTCCTTTGAAATACTGGGATGCTGTCTGGTACGACAGTTTCAAGCACTTTTGGTTGCAAAAACGCCCCAGTCTGCCTGAGACGTGGGCGCCAGGGAAACCTCAATCGTGACCGGATTTTGCGTCGACGCTTAGTAGATATCGATGTAGTCACTGGCGGGCTTGGGCCAGTTATTGCTCAACACGTTGTAGACCTGCAGCACCCAGCGTTCGTCGTCGGCAGCGACGGGGCCGACGCAACCCGAGCCTGCGGCCCAGGTTTCGAGGCGAAACAGCAGACCGTCGAGTTCGCGGCCACCGGTTACCTGCGACAGGGAGGCAATGCCGGCGCGGGTGACGCGCAGTTGGTTGTGAACGCGGTCATTGCCCTGGGCCAGCAACTGGCGCACCTGTTCGAGAGTGAGTTGCGCGGGGTTGTTCAGATCGATCTGCACGGGGTGTCCTCGGGCGTGCTGGTGGCTGTGGGGGTGCAGGGTACCTCAGGTACACCGCGTGTGCTTCTTCGCTGGCAAGCCA
>NZ_JAAHBU010000268.1 GCF_010671725.1 Pseudomonas brassicae
GCAGGTGCGGAAGGCGTCGTTTCTTCGTCTTGGTCGTCGGCATCCGGCTCGCTGGCCTGGGGCCGGGCTGGTTGCTGCTCGCCTTGGTCGAACAGGCTGGCCTGCGCAAGCGCCTGCCGCAGCCTGTCCCAGTCGTGTTCGCCGTACCGGTGCAGGCCGAGGAAGTAGGCCATGGCCAGGTTGTACACCATGAGGTCCAGCGCCTCGTTGCGCTCGGCCTTGCTCTTGACCCATTCGAACCGTTCGTGCCCCTTCACGTAGCGGACGACCTTGCGTTCGGCGACGCATTGCTGAAAGAACTCGTCGGGCAGGTCCTTGGCGAAATGCAGCGCACCAGGTCCCTTCTCGAAGTTGTAGCGGTTGTAGATCCAATCTTTGGCCGTGTCGGTACCGACGATCCACAGCTCGGCACCATTGCGTTCGGTCTGGCCCTTCCAGGTAACGTCAACCTGAGATGGGCGCTGAGCGATGATAGCCTTACCCGGCTTGCTCGCCCCCTTGAGCGCGAACACGTTGCGCCACCGACGCACACGGGTGAATTGGTAGACCTCGTGGGTATGGTGACCGCCGGAGTCGATGCCGGTGGCCATGATCGCCAAGCTGACGCCACAAGGGTGCCGGTAGCGAACCTTCAAGCGGTCATCCAACAACGTCCAAGTACGTTCATCGGCCGGGTCGCCAGGGATGACCTGGTGATCGACCACCCAACGCTCCATGCCGGCGCCCCAGGCCATGACCATCAGTTCCAAGCGGTTGGCTTGGACGTCGACGGAAGCCGTCAGCGTAAGCGCCCCGACCGGCAGGGTGCCGAGCACGTAGTCTTCTTGCAGCGCGCGGGCTTGCAGCACTTCGGCCTTGGTCTGCTCGATCGCACTGTCCCATACCTCGGCCAGGCGCGTGTTGTAGAACACCTGCATGGGGTACAGGTTGCCACGGTTCTGAGCGCGCTTAGCCTCTTCGTATTCCCTGGCAAGGGTGGCCCATGACTGCCACCCCAGCGGGGCATAGAGCGCATTGAGGTGAAAACTCACCGTCTCGCCATCACCCTGCGCATGAGCGCGCCATTCGCCTTGAGCCAGCATCTCGGCCTTGTGGTGCTCCTCGATAAGCACATCACAGTCAGGCCCAGAGCACTGGTAGTGCGCGGTGCTGAAATCGGCCGAGTACAACAGCCGATCCCACGTCAGCACCTGCATGTGCCCACAGGTTGGGCAAGGCACGTAGTAGTGCCGCTGATCCCCCATCATGTAGAGGTCATCGATTCGCGACATACCCTTGATGAGCGGAGAGCTGGAAAAGTAGAACTTGGCGTTGCGGCCGAACGTACTACCCCGCGCTTCAGCCAGCTTGATCGGATCACCTTCCTGGTTAACGTCCACCTCCCAGCGATCAACCTCATCGCCATACACATACCGGGCAGACAGCTCGGATAGGTTGGCTGCCGAACCGGCTGTAGTGGCAAACAATGCACCGCCATCGAATTCCTTGGTGTCCAAGGTGTTACGGGCATCTCTGGAACGGACCGCCGCCACACGCGCTTTCAGTTCAGGTACTGAATCGATGGTCTTGCCAATCCGTGAAGACACCCGCTTCGCCAAGCCCCCGGTGGGCAGCAGCGTCAAGATGTTGGCCGGCGCCATATGGATCAGCGCACCGATCCAGTTCAGTGCGACCTGGGTTTTCATCAGCTGCGAGGCGATTTTGGTCACCACCCGCTTGCACGGGTGAGCGGGTGACAGGCAGCGCATAGGTTCTCGGGCATAAGGCGTACGCGCAGTGCGGTACTTGCCAGGCTCTGCGGCACCGGTGCACGCGGGATTCGCATGTACTCATCTGCCCACTCGTCGACCCATAGATCAGGGTCCGGTGTCAGCCCGCGGCAAAACGCTTCGCGGTACACCTCTGCACCGTCTGCGTATCCGGTGGACATAGGCTCAGCCCTGTTTAGTGGATTGTTTCTGGCCAATGGCCTGTTCGAGGTCGGTGCTGTTCATGTTGGCGGCTTCGGTGAACACCCGACGAAAAGTGTCCGTGAGATGCCTCTCAACCTCCCACAGGTCGCTCATCCCAACCACTTCGCCGGCTAGCTGTGGAGCCAGACCGAAAAACTGCTCGCGAAGCATCCTCCCAGCAGCGAACGCGGCGTCTTCGACCGCGGCCCGTTCGACCAGATTGCCCCGAACTTTGTAGAACTCGGTCTCGGCCAGACCCGCGAGGTAGAACTCTCGATGCGCTTTCGCCTTCTGGAAGTTGGGATTTCCGCTCGCCGCGAGATCCGGCTGCTGCACCGCAGGTGTGTCGGCGCCGGGCTGGAGGTGGGCTCGGACGTCCCGTTCAATGCGCTTTTCTTCATGCCGGGCCGCGACGGCTGCTTTGCTCGGGTCAGCAGTCTCTTGAATCTTCGCCTCGGTGGCCAACACGTCCACCAATTTGCCATCGGGAGAAAGCACCAGCCGGCCGTTGTCTTTCAACCAGGTGATGTAACTGGGTGATCTCCCTATGCGAGCCGCGAAGGAGCTCTTTGACATGAAGTTTGGATCCGCCACGAGCCCTCCATTTCAACGGTATTTCAACGAACAACCTTTCAATTTCAACAGGTTGAATTTCAGTAAGCTGGCAACCTTCCCGCTAACAAGATCCCGCGGGTTTCCTGCCCCGTACTGAGCGAAAACCGCCAGGGTCCCCGGCGGGTCTGGTCTGCCGGCCAGCGCAACCAGACAACTCAGTGCAACCTCAGAGCTTCGCGACCAGGCCAACCACTGTGGCGATGCCGACGACGACCGCACCAGCAAGGAACCACCAAACTGGAGCCGCGCCACCCTTCAGTTCGGACATGGTAGCCGGAGCAATGTGTTCCACACGCACACCTGCCGCATTCACGTGCAGCGACTCGGCCTGCGAGCAGGACTCAAGGGCAAGGTCCGTGCGAACAACAAAGCCGCGATCCGATGTACGTGCCACCATCTCTTGGCCTTTGTGAAGCACCAGCTCACACCCTAAGGAAACAAAGCTGTCCGCCTCGATGCGAATAGGTAATGGTCGATCAGGTAGAAACACGGTGTAGGTGGTTTGGCTCATTGATTCACCTCTATGACAAAAGCCCACCAAGATGGCGGGCTACGGGTTGCGCGCACTGTCGTGCTGTAAAAAACGGATCAGCCGTGATAACAAGTCCGGTTGGGAGGCATCGGCCCCGATGCCCACATCAAAAGGACTGAGAAATGGAACTGGATATCTACCGCGATCAGGCGCACGACAAACTTCTGATCGTTGAGCGAGGCCGGAATATCCAAAAGCTGCCAGACATGGATCCTGTCTCCTTGGAAAGATATAAATTCGACAATAACGTCGACTTAGATTGCGATAGATTGCCCACCGGAATCGACGCGAGCGTCGTGTTGGAAGCGATCATGCTGCGCGGATACTTCGCGGCCACGTTCATCGCCACCCTCAAAGAAATTGACTAGCTAACCTTCTGCACCAGGCTGCGTGGGCGGCGGCATCTCGCAGACGCCCAGCCGCTTGGCTGCCCAGCGTTCGTACAACCCGATGGCTACGTCAGCACCGGCCATTGCGGTCAAGCAACCGAATGCTCCAGCCGCCCAGATCGACACCCCCATCGAGTACAAGAGCATCATGGTCGAAAGGCCGCAGACGATGCAGGCGCCCGACCTCAGTGCAATCCGCCGTACCAGTCCCCATCCCCGCACACCGGCCTTGTCGGCCCGCCACATCTCTCCCGACACACCGCCGACCAGGGACAGTACGATCACCATCCAGATTGGCATTTCGATTAACGCGTGTTGCTCATTAGTCATGCTGGCCTCATAGGTCGAATGCACGGCGCCGGAAAAAGAAAACCCCGCCGGATGGCAGGGCTCTCGGTGCGCCGATTGCTCGGTGCGGGCTTGCACAGCACAGTGCTTGGGGGAGCGCCGAAGCGCAATTTGCAGATCGTGGTGACTTTTTACCCTTGGACTGAAAGACCGAAAAGAGGCAATTTTCGGTCATTCGCTTCGACGCTACTTCGACGCAACTTTGACGCCAGTTCGACGCATTCCAACTCGACGAACGGTATGCATGCGTTCCGGGCCTGCGCGCACCATCAAGATACGCATGACTTGCAAATGCAGCGACTTGACCCAGTTCCAGTAGGTGCGCTCAGCGCCCTCAAGCAGGCCGACTTCCTGCATCTGCTCACGAATACTTACCGCATGCAGGTATCGGAACAGTGCAAGCCGGGCGAGCACCTTGCCTCGTGCGTCACGCCGATCCAGCTCAGCCAATGCCGCATCGACCTCTGCCGCAATGTGATCCAGCCCCGCGCCACCCACCAGGATCCGCGTACCAGGAGTGCCACGCGGCGCGGTGCCTTTCCATTCCATGATGCTGCCCATCTGGCTGCCCAAGCCGGCCCCGAGGCCGAGCCGGTTGCGTTGCTCGCCCCAATGCTGCAACAGGCTATCAACGTCCTTCAGCATGGCGAAACCTCCCCCGAAAACCGTACCCAACACAAAAACACACTACCCAACACAAACCCAACACAGGGAAAAGCCAATGAATACAGGGCACTAAAAGAAGTTGTGTTTAGTGTGTTGGGTTTGTTGGGTTTTTCAGTGCTCGCATAGGATTTAAGTTCCCCTTGATTGGCGGCCCCAAGAAAAGACGCGCATGCGCGTGCGCGACGACGAACCCAACACACCCCACACAGACCCCGGCAACACGCGTAATTCAAGGGCCAAAAGTGTGTTGACCACTCAACACCAACCCGACACCAACCCAACACACCCACCACACCTATAAATGTACTCATGCCGCCAGCACCTTGATGTGGTCCCAACCATCGACGTTCCAGCCCGCAAGCTTCGCCTTGGCCCGCCAGTCGGTGACCGTCTTGCCCAGCTCGGCCGCTGTCAACGATGGGGGCAGGGAAGCATCGGGATCGTCGGGGAAGAAGAACGCCGCGAAACGCCGCGTACTTCCATCGGTCCAGGGTATAGGCCGCGTCTTCTCCACCGACGAGCTGATGAACAGGGAGAACTTCGTCTGGCTCATGGAGTGCTCCCGGTTGCGCTGGCACCACTCAAGGAACAATGCATACAGATCCGAAGACATGCAGCAACCCCACAACCCAGTACCGAGGTCACCGCAGCGCCATAGACTCATGAACGTCTGCCATGCCGCCCGACTCAAGGCCACCAAACGCTCCCGTGCCGGCGTGGTCGGCGGGCGCGTGCGCTCGTTGAAGTCGCCCAGGTCGACAGTGAGCAACCAGGCGTACAACGCGGCCACACCACCGTTCTTCAACTCGGCCCCTATCGCCTTCTGCCGCTCGACGGGCAGCGTCTCCATCGGCCACATGACCAACATGCGGCGGTCGCTCTCACTGATCGGCCAGGGCAGAATCTCGTTGCTGAGGAAGACCGCATTCATGTGGTTGGCTTCCTCCCAGCCGTTGATGAACTTGGATTCCATACGCACCGTCTTGCCCGTCACCAGGTGCTTGATCTTGCCAACCTGGTTGTAACGTTGATCACGGCTGACGACCTCCTCGAACACTGCCCATAGCTTTCGGCTCTGCCAGGCGTTGAACGAGCCTTCCAACTGGGTCTGCCCCACCGTGGCCGCGTACTGACCGTACAGCTCACCCATTGCATCGGCGAACAGCAGGCTCTTGCCGGAGCCCTCCATGATTGAGTGCATCAACACCGCCGTGTCCATCTTGGCGCCAAGGTGCTGCAACGGGTAGGCCAACCAACGAACCAGCCACTCCATGGCGTCCTTTTCGTAGTTGCACAGGAACGAGATAAGCCACCGCAGGTTCTCGCACGCCGCGTCATCGCGCACCGGCTCAAACGGCAGCCCTTCGAAGGTGTTGATGTAGGTATTCGGGTCTTTGGTCATGGTCGGGTCGAACACGATGTTGTCGACGTCGACCACGCGTCGGTTGGGGCTGTTCAACCACAGTGCATACGCATCGCCCAGGGCCATTTTGGTGGCCCCTTCGGCAATACGGCGCTTCTTTTCACGGTCCCATACGTCCTTGGTGCCGTCGATGTAGACGTACCTGTCGATGGGGGCGAGCCCAAGGGCGCACCCTTCTTGGTGGTCATGCGGCGCAGCTGCTCGATCTCTTGCACCTGGTCGGCGGATGTAAGGCGCTTGTCGGCAAGCTCCATCCACTCCTTCGCCAATGCCTTGCCGATCAGCGCTTCGAACCCTGACTTTTTCATCACCCGCGCTTTGTCCATATCCCAGACATGCGTGGTGCCCTCAACCAGAGCGAATCGGCGACGTACTTCATCCAGGGCCATTGCAGCAGCCTCCCCCACTCCCCCGGAGGCCGAGGAGCTGGCCGCGCTTGGGGCATTCTGTACCGAGGGGGTCGGGGGAAGCTCACCCTGCGGCGGGGGCTCTGGCGCCCGGCTGGGTTTGTCGAGCCCGAGCAGCCGCGCAGCCGCCTTCGTTGCGGCCGAGGTGTCGCCGCCGTGCTCAAGAATGCAGTACACGTCGAATGCATCGTTCTTGTGCCCGTTGGCCAAGGGGTCGGTACTGTGATGCGAGTACAACTTCCCTTCAGTAATCGTCACGCCCGGCAGCCCACTGCTGCTCTGGGGACACAGCCACTTGCCACCGTGCTTGGTGTAGCCATGGTTGGCAATCAGCGCCTCAAGGTCGTGGCACCGGTTGAACTCATCGATCACCTTGGGCAGTTGTGGGCCACCAACTGGTGCGCGCTTCGGCGCAGTAGCCGCCGGCTTGGTCGACTTCGGCGCCCAGGGGCAAATCGACAGTGCCCCGCGCTTGAAGGTGTCCCACCCTTGCCATATCGTCAGTAACGCGTCTGGCAGATCGGGCAAGCCGTCAGGGCTCGGCGGGGTACGCCAGACATAGGGCTTGCCGGTACCGGGGTGGATCGATGGAGGCAGCAAGTCCTGCACCAGGCCGGCGCGCAGCTCAAGCACCGTGAAAGGTTTGTAAGGCTCAGCCGCAGCTTTAGCCGTCGCCTCGGCCGCAACGTCACCGGCCTGCTTCGCCGCCTTGGCCTCAGCCATGAAGCCGCGAAAGATCGAGCCGTCAGGGTCCGACTCATTCGGCCACGACAACGAATGACGGGTCAGTTCGACCCCGTCAGGCACCCGAAACATCACTCGAAAACGCGCCGGGTTGCCCACCACTGTCGGGTAGGCAACTGCGAGCGCGTCAAGGTCCAGCCCGAGCTGTTCCTGCAGAACGAACCGCGTCCACTGCACGTCATCGACGTCAAGGGAGCACACCCGGCTGGGGCCGAGAACAACCCCTAGGTTGTGGGCGGGGTACTGCTGCCAGAAGACTTCGGCAGCCTCAGGGCTGGTGTAGTACCCGCCCGGCTTGTTCCACCCGAGCCCTTTCGGGCCCTTCTCTCCAGGCTCAATCGGCACCAAGGCAAGCCCAAACGTCTCGATATAGCGCCGCGCCCATGCGGCGATTGGCATTCCGTTGCGATCACTCATCGGCGTCGCTCCCGCCGGTCCTGGCAAAAGACACAGGTCTCGCAGCCAGATACAGCTTGTCGTCGAAGCAAAGGAATGACCACGCCGCAATCCATGCAGAATTCAGCGCTTGGCTGCTGTGAAGGAATGGCGCGACGTCCAAGGGCGACCTGCAGCAGGTAGTCGGCCTGCTCATTGGCCCGGTCAGCGATATCAGCCATCGATATGATCCTCCATCGCCTGACGAGCACCTGCCATGATACCCAGCACCTCGCGGATAACGTCGGCCCCCTGCTTTTCCAGGTCCAGCACTTCGTGCAGCTCCCATTGCTTGTCGGCGGCACCCTTGTGCAGGCTGGCGACAAACTCCCCCGCCTCACCTAGCAGCTTGCCGACAGCCTTCAGTGCCTCACGGCTGGCAGGCACGGGTGTGGGGCGGTACCAGACCGCACCGGCCGGCCGGACCAGCGCATCCAGCAATCGCGGATCAGCGGTCAGCCTGATGACTTCTTCAAGTTCATCCGGCGATAGCCAGCGCCGCTCTTCATCGTGCTTGAGTTTCTTCTGGAGGGTGTCGTTCTCGACGACCATTTCGAATGCCAGGCGGGTGATGCCACCTGAATAGTCACGCCCGGCGCGATAAAGCGCGTGGCGCAATGAAAGAACCGGGCCAGCGCCCGGCAACAGGTCAGTGCGACTCATAACCGTAAAACCTCTGTTTACGGTGTAGCCATTGGAGCGGGCACGCCCTATCCTACGACTACGACCGATGTGCATGTGCTGTGTGTCGTCGAGCTGGTCTGGGGAGGTGAGAGGCCCCAGGCCAGCGCCTTACGCGGCTGTCTTTTTTTCGTCGGCTGCCAATACGCCGGATTTCAAATCCCTCAGGTCTTCCATCCGAGCCGTGCACGACTCGAACATCGCGGCCGCTCAAAATCATTTGAGAGATGGCGCCTTGAGTCACTCCGAGAATTTCGGCGACCTCTACCTGACTCCTCCCCTTCGCAAACTCAGACAAAGGGATCCCGAATTGGACTGTCATTCTCGATTCCTCAAACGGATACAGAACAAAATATTAGTTCAGCTCATTAAATCAAGCAAGAAGAAAACACCTGAGCTGTTTGAGCGATATGAGCAACCCTTATAGCATCACGGTCATGACGACCAAACCGCCCTACATCGCCGAAGAAGCTGCTCGCCTCAAAGCGGCTTACAAAGCCCGCAAAGCCGCAGACCCAACCCTCAATCAGGAGAAGGTCGCGAGGCATGCGGCTGGGCAGGCCAAAGTGCAGTCAGCCAATACATGACGGGCAAAATCGCCCTGAACCTCCCAGCACTACTCAGTCTCAGTCGTGTTTTACGTTTTGCACCAGAAAGTGTCAGTCCTCGACTGGCAGAAACGTTGAGCATGGCCACTAATGGTTCGATGATCAGTTCTCTGGACTCACATCAGAACACCACGGAGATGGGACCGGCGGGGAGGCTGTTGCCTGTGATTGGATATGTGAAAGCTGTAGCCTTCTGCGAGGCAGGCGAAGGAGCTTCAAGGAATGAAGTAGAAGAATGGGTCGAGGCAGGTGGTGCTGCAGGCCCGCGGGCATTTATCTTGCGAGTCGAAGGCAAGAGCATGGAGCCCGACTTCAGGCCCGGTGACAAGGTTGTGATTGACCCCGACATGCCGTGGAAATCTGGAGACTTCGTTGTCGCTAGGCGCCCAGACGAGAAAGCTGCAACTCTCAGGCAGATCACTGAAGAAGGTGGCGAGCACTATCTGTACGCCACAACCCGGACTGGCCTGATCGCGTCATCAAAATTGATACCTCCTGGCGTGTCTATGGGCGTGCAAGACGCAAAATTGTCGACCTCTGACCCCGGTAGAAATGAAGCCCGCTGAATGCGGGCTTTTTTGTGCCTCGCGTTCATCAAAACACTAAATAACAGTAGAGCTATTGACTTAATAAACCACTAACACTAATTTTATGTCGTACCCCTCTCACAATGAGTACGACCATGATCGACACACAGCACACCAAATCAGGCCAGGTCTTGATCCATCCCACAACCTGCCACAGCCTTCAGAAAATCTATGCCTTTGAGCTGCGCACGGGCTTGAAGGTCATCACGACTCCTACCGGCCCGGCCCGAGCCATTCCCATGCACACCAGCGGAGGTGCCGCATGAGCGAATACGTGGTGCCATTGGCAAAGGTCATGTTGCTCCGTCATCTGCTCCAGAACGGCGGCTCATCAAGCTGCCCGGTACATCGACCAGAAGTCACGCTCACCGCCGACATCACGATCGAACTCGATGGTGAATCGATCATAGCCAGAGCGACATTCGGTCCACTCACCGGGTCTTTGAAGCTCCAACGCGATGACTCAGCCAACTACCTTCATTTGCGCGACTTCATTCAAGACATCGCCAACGGTCGCACGGAGACCGGCCGGCAATCCGAGCTTGCCATCGCCCTGATGGAGGCATTCGACAGCGTTGACCAGGTGATCAACGACGACCAAATCGCGTATGTCACCCCCACCACCTCGACAAGCTTTCCCTTCGGCGCGGTAGTCACGAACGGACAGGGCGAAGTCTGCGCAGCAGCCATTGGCAGTAGCAAAGAGCACTTGGCCGAGCTGATTCGCATCAAGCTGCTTGGCATTCAAAAGGGGATCAGGGAAAGCGCATGACCGACACGCTAAGCCAACTGCGGCGCCAATGGACCACCCCATGTCCGACGCTGACCGCTGTGCGGGAGCACTATTTCCCACACATCAAGACCGACCGACACCTGCGCAACCTGATCAACGCCGGCCGTATCTGCCTCAAGTTAAGCAAGCTGCACCGCTCGGTACGCGCCGAGCACGTGGTTTATCTGCATCACCTCGCTGCCTATCTGGATGCACAAGCCCAGTCAGCAGCATGACACGGCGGCCCCGGCCAACAGGGGCAACACCACCTGCCGCACCTCTCACCTGGCCTATGCCGGCGGCGGACACTTTTTGGAGCACAGCACATGCAACTACAGCACATCGCCATTACCTTGGGCGCCCTTTGGCTACTCACGCTGATAGCGCTGCCGCTCCTGGCCAGCGTGGTCAGCCGGCGAGCGAAAGAAAGCGGCTTCGCCGCAGGGCTGGCCCAGCGCGAGGCTGACCATACCAAGCAGATCGCGGCACTCAATGCCGACGTCGACGCGCTCGCCAAAGAGCGGCTGGACGAACAGCGCACCCACGCCCGAACCTCGGAGCAACGGTTGGAAGTGATTGCAGAGCTTGAAGCCCGGATCATGTCTTATACGGGACTGGCCGTTACCAAAGCCGATTACGAGTACCTGAAAAACGCTGCAGAGACGCTGCGCCTTGCGCGTAACACATGGCAAAAACTGCAGGGTACAGAGCCATGGTGCAAGCGGGCCTACGACGAGTGCCAGGGACTTCTACGCTTGGCCACCCGTATCCATTCGGAGCTTAGGAAAGCACCGGCCACCGCTGCCACCGTTATGGAGTCCACTAATGCGTAAGCACGTGCTGAAGCACTTCCACCTGTGCTGCGGCCTGGGCGGCGGCGCCAAGGGCTTCAACAAGTCCAAGCCCATCGTGGGCAACCTGCAGGCCGAGTGGCAATGCATCGGCGGCGTCGATGTGGACCCGGCCGGGCTGGCCGACTTCGAGCGACTGAGCGGCGTGAAGGGCACGCTGCTGGACCTCTTCACCCGCGATCAGTACACCCGTTTCCACGGACAGGAGCCGCCACCCGGCTGGCTCGAGGCCACGCCGGAAGACATCCGCCGGGCTGCAGGTGGCCAGCGGCCCGATGCCGTGTTCATCAGCTCGCCGTGCAAGGGGGCCAGCGGCCTGCTGTCGGAGAAGATGAGCCTGACTCCGAAGTACCAGGCACTGAACGAGCTGACGCTGCGCTGCATCTGGCTGTTCGGCGAGGCATGGGCCGACGATCCGGTACCGCTGCTGGTGTTCGAGAACGTCCCGCGCCTGGCATCACGCGGTCGGCACCTGCTCGACCAGATCAACAGCCTGCTTGCCAGCTTTGGTTATGCCGTGGCCGAGACCACCCACGATTGCGGCGTGATCGGTGGGCTGGCACAGAGCCGCAAGCGCTTCCTGCTGGTCGCCCGCCACGTCGAGAAGGTGCCGCCCTTCCTGTACGAGCCTGAGCACAAAAGCCTGCGCGCCGTGGGCGACATTCTCGGGCGCATGCCACTGGCCGGCGATGTCGAAGCCGCCGGGCCGATGCATCGAGTGCCAGCACTGCAATGGAAGACCTGGGTGCGCCTTGCCCTGGTCGAAGCCGGCAAGGACTGGCGTAGCCTCAATGACCTGGAGATCGAGGACGGGTACCTGCGCGACCTGATCATCGTGCCCGAAGCCTATTCAGGTTACCTGGGCGTGAACCAGTGGGATAAATCGATCGGGACAGTCGCCGGCCGGTCCAGCCCCACCAACGGCGCGTTCTCGATCGCAGACCCGCGCTCGAAGCCCGGCGCCCTGCAGTACCAGCAATACGGTGTACGGCGCTGGGGCGATACCAGCGGTGCGGTGATTGGTGTGAAGTCGCCCGGGCAAGGCACGTTCAGCGTGGCCGACCCTCGGCGCGCCGGCGGCGGGTTCGGCAAGTACCTGGTTACGCCGTACGACAACGCTGCCGGCACGGTGATTGCCGGCAGCACCACCGGGCAGGGTGCGTTCGCGGTGCAAGACCCACGACCAGGTATGCGTCGAGTCAAAGGTGATGCGTACCTACATGGCGGGCATTACGGTGTCGTCGACTGGAATGGCCAAGCCGGGGCCGTGTCGGCGAGCGCTCGCCAGGACAACGGCCGCTGGAGCGTAGCCGACCCACGGGTGCCGGCCGCCAATGACCGCCTGACCTGCATCATCACCAGCCTAGACGGCACCTGGCACCGACCGTTCACCACACTTGAGCTGGCAGCCATTCAAAGCCTGGTTGAGCCAGAGGAGCAGTTC
>NZ_JAAHBU010000269.1 GCF_010671725.1 Pseudomonas brassicae
TGGCCAGCCAGTTGGGCCAGGCGCCGGCCTGCTTGGCAGTTACCCCGTTCCAGAGCGGTATCGGTCAAGGGCGCGGGCACCAGAAGTACCTGTCGGCGCCGAACCTCCTGCAGCAGTTGGCCACCAAGCTGACCGATGCCGGTGATACCGGCCGTCCCACCGGTGAGCAGTACGCCCTGGTCGTGCTGTTCCTGGGTACGCGGTACGACCAGTTCGCTGAAACCCTGGGTCGGTTCAACGCACTGATGCCGATCCCGGACCTGGTGCGCACCGAGCGACGTTCGCGTCACCTGTCGGTGCTTGAGCAGGAAAAGTGGGTGATACCCAGCGCCGGCCCGCTGCCCCGATGGGGCGGTCTGCCCTTGGAGCGCTGCACAGTGGTGAAGGCCGCCAAGCAGTCCATGGCCGGCCAGATCGCTGCGCTGGAGAGCTACGCCGACAGCTCACCGTTGGCTGACCTGGCCGGCCTGGCAACGCGCAAGGCGGCCCAGCAGCAGGGCCGCGATCAGCAGTTGGCCGACCTGCGCGCCCTGTTGGCGGGTAGCCAGGCCGACACCAGCATGCGGACCAGGTTGATCGGCCCAGGCAGTGCCCATGAGCTGCGCCGCGACCTGCTACAAGGTGATGCCCCGGGGCATGAATGGGTGCTGTCGGCCGGCCTGCTGCTGGTGGGGTCATTGGAGGGCTTGAGCTTTGTGCGCGAGCTGGTGGGCCTATGACGCTGTTACTCGACGGCCAGCAGGTGCTGGGTAAGCGCATGAAGATCACGGCGAACTTGCGCATCGAAAGCGATGACATGTCGGGGCAGACCAGCAACACCGAGTCCGCGCACAAGGGCTTCAAGCCCAAGACGTTGGCCGTGGCGCTGCAGATACCCTTTGTCGACAAGGACCAGTTGCGCACGCTGATGCGCCTGGCCGAGGCCACCGCCGGCGGTGGCCAACTCCAGACTTATCGCATCGTGAACGACACCGCCGCCGCCTTTGGGATCCGGCAGGTCCAGTTCTCGGAGGGGTCAGCGCCCGGGAGGACGACACCTTGGCGGCCTGGATCATCCAGTTCACGCTTTCTGAGAAGCGCTCCAACCCGGAAAAGGTCGAGGGCCGACGCAAGGCCAGCGGCGTGGCGAAACAATCCGCCCCGGGGCAGGCCGTCGGTGGTGAGGGTGGCGCGGCGGCTGACGGCAGCACCAAGCCCAAGGAACTGACCGGGTTTGAGTCGGTGCTGAAACGAGTCGATGACTACATTGGTGGGGCCGCATGAGCATGAAGCTGCACAAGGTACTGACCGTGGACGGGACCGTGTACCCGGTGGTCAAGGATGATGTGCGATTGGAGATCAGAAGCCCCGGCCGGGCTTCTTTCACCGTCCAGGCCCAGGCGCCGCTCAGGGGCCTGGTGATGCTGGACATCGGCTACAACGAGGCCACGCTGCAGCGCTTCTTCATCGGCTACGTGGAGCGCAGCACGGCTGCCAACGGACAACAGCAGATCCTGTTCTGCCGCGAGCTGGCGGCGATCCTCGGCGCGCCGCTGCCGCTGGACCTGCGCCACGTCCACCTGCAGGCCGTCCTTGAGCAGGTCAGCAAAAAGACCGGCCTGCGCTTTCGGGTACCGGCCAGCCAGTACGCCCAGGTAAAGGCGCCGTATTTCTACAGCCTGGCCGCCGGCTTTCAGGCAATGGACAGCATGGCCCAGGTGTTCAGCATCCCCGACTTCATCTGGCAGCAGCAGGGTGACGGTGAGGTGTTTGTGGGCAGTTGGGCCGATAGCTTTTTCGGTACCCGCTCCCCGCTGCAGTTGCCGATCGAGCTGTTCGACGGCTACCAGGGCAACCAGAGCGCGATGATCGCGGCCCTTCCCGGGCTGCGACCAGGTGCAACGATCAACCAGGGCGAGCGGATCACCAGTGTGACCCTTGCCGGCAACCAAATGGCCATCCGATGGACGACGCAATCAAGCGCAGCGTAGCGCGCCAATTTCCTGAACTCACCGGTGGCTACCACCTGCCGCGCTTCGGCCGGGTGGTGGCGGTACCTGGACGCCCCGGCCGCGCCCGGGCTGTGCGACGACTTCCGGCCGCGCTTCGGCGTCGACGTCGAGGTGCTGCTGCCGGATGGCGAACCAGACCCGGCACTGCCGATCCTGGCCGGGCTGCCGCTGCCGGCGCCAATGGGCGGCCAGGAAGCCGGGATGTTCGGTTTCCCCGAAGAGGGCACCACGGTGGTGGTCAGCTTCGCCTATGGGCTACCGAGCAAGCCGTTCATCCAGCAGATCCTGCCCCACGGCCTGAGCCTGCCCCGGGTGCCGAAAGGTGACCAGGTATGGCAGCACAGCGAGGCCTGCCAGCAGCGTGTCGACGCCGACGGCAACTGGCTGCGCCAGACGGACGGCAAGATCCAGGACAAGGCGATCGAGCGCGAGGTGGAAGCCTTGGGCAACACCGAGACCTTCCAGAGCCACACCAGGACGTCGACGACCATTCGACCGAGTCAGTGGGTGGGATCAAGAAGATCGAGGCCCTGGGCGCGCTCAAGCTGCTCTCAGGCGGATCCGCGAGCCTGGCGGCCGTGGATGATCTGCACCAGGCCACCGGCCGTGATCTCAACCTGGTGGTGGGGCAGAAGCTCAACGCCACGGTGGGTGGTGACCTGCAGGAGCAGATCCAGGGCCTGCGCAGGAGCGTGGCCGGGGCCAGTCAGCGGCTGCAGGCGCCCAAGACCTGGTTAGGGTCAGAGGGGGTCAACGTGCTCCAGGTGCTATGCGATTTGCTCGACTTGGTGCAAGAGATGAACGTTCAACTGGCTGAGCATACTCATGGACCTACGCCTCCTCCGAGCAACGCAGCAGCATTTACCGCTTGCTCAACAGGAACTCAAACTCTGGCATTTAAACTGAAACCAATCACGTTAAACTGATGGATATGCCCCTTTGGGATATTCCGGCACTTCGAACGTCTTAATTAAGTCCCGACGCTTATCCATTACGATGGATATACGCCTTAAATACTCTCCCAGCCTTCTTGAGCTATCGCTATATCCCTGCCAGAAAAAAGGAACGTTACGATTTGTAAGGCTTTCAATGAAGGCTATATGTGTCAGCGCAAGAAACAATTTGTAAAAATCAGTTGCGCTATCGAATCCACCGCCAAGCATGTGGACGATTACGTGGCGATTCAGGCCGGCTCCGGGCGAGAGTGATGGTTTGTAGAGGATTTCTGTAAGAACAATCTAAAGCAATTAATTACATCTGATTGAGGGCAAATGTGGGTGTAGAAATCACACTCAAGGTCGGGTACTCCGCACACCCCCAAATGCCAATCATATTCGCTGACTCTGCGTGAGCCCCAGCTCTTCAAAATCTCCCGAAGATTCTTCCCAAATTCTTCTGCTCTAGTGGTGTTTTTCTCTTCACAGAGCGACTTATTCTGAAGCTTTCGAAGAGCCCCTTCAAGCACCGGGACTAAAGCCATTACTGCCACATGGTCCAACCCCATATAAAAGGACTCAATCGCTTCAAGGATAATTAGTCGGTATTCCGCGAAAACTTCACTCTTGGCAAAGTAATGTGAAAAGTATGCGGCAACGAGGTCTGGCTCAAAAATATCTCTTATCCACACTTCGACTGCAGCGTGCGGATCCTCGGATATTTCCGCTTGATTAAATGTTCTTGAAATCTCGCCCTCTCCAATGTATAGCGGCACTGGAATAGAGAACTTAAGCATGCGCTGCTGTATTGATGTGACACGCCCCCAGTGCTTGTTGTAATAAGACAGCGGGCGCTCCAGTAAAAAGAATATCCCCTGATCACTCACAACTTTGAAGCCGGGCTTTTCGATAGTGGCATTGCAGACCGTCACCGATACACCGTGTCTTTTCTTGAAGACGCCTTCAATGCACGCGGCAGTCAACTTTGGGGTTTTAGAAAGTTTCATCAGTGTGCAGGCGTATTCCATCACAAAAACTCCTACCGCAGACACGCATGAATTGGGCATTGATAGCCCGTGATTGAATAGTCTACCCGGCCCTACCAGGGCTGTGCATATGCGCAGCCGTCGATAACCTCGGATTCGCTTAACACAAACCCTGCGTGGCCATCCGGGACAGCCTCACACTAAACAAAGGTAGTAGAGGCGCCTTCATAGGCAGATCGGTACTGCCCGCACACAGATCACAACGATCCGAAAAATGCGCCCGTCCCAAAAAAAAACGAGGCAGAAAATCACTTATCCCCCTCCCGCCGACGGCTTTGCGTTGGAAAATTGTGCAAAGCCGGGTGGGGGTGCAATCAGGTACGCCGACCAGGCCAGACGGGGCCCTTGGGGCATCATGACTGGTTTCACCCAGTGCAAGGTTTTGCAATGCTGTGCAAGGACAACCGCTGGAGAGTGTCCACAAAGTGTCCACGGCGGCATGACTTATCCGCGACCAATAAGCCTACATATGTCAGAAAACATTGAGGCTTGCGGGTTTTCCCAATGGACACTGGTCAATTTTTTGGACTTGTAATCAGTAGGTCCCGGGTTCGACTCCTGGTGCCGGCACCATATAGATCAACGACTTAGGCTCACCGAGAGGTGGGCCTAAGTCGTTTCTGGGTCTTTCACTCCTGAATTTTCCCCGTTTGTTCCCCGTTTCGTTTGCTCCCCTCTTAAAAGTGATTCCGCCGGTAGAGACTGCTCACTGCTCACTGCTGCCAGATGGTAGGTCCATGACAGCAGAAATGGATCGCTTGCGCCCTGGTACTGGTTACTTATGGATTAGTTCTTGCCGCATTTCTCCAGGCGGGAGACATGCTCACCATGTTCAAGTTGGTCAAGTTGGTC
>NZ_JAAHBU010000027.1 GCF_010671725.1 Pseudomonas brassicae
AAAACGCCCGGCCAGGGCCGGGCGTTCATTCTCGGGGCAGTCTTACTTATCGTCAGATTTGCCCGGAACATTAGCCTTTTCGCCGCTGCCCTCGACCTCTTGCTTCATCCGTGCCAGGCCCAGGTGACGCACGTCGGTACCGCGCACCAGGTAGATCACCAGCTCGGCGATGTTGCGTGCGTGGTCGCCGATGCGCTCCAGCGAACGCAGGGCCCAGATCACGCTAAGCACCCGCGAAATCGAACGCGGGTCTTCCATCATGTAGGTCACCAGCTCACGCAGGGCCGTCTTGTACTCGCGGTCGATGGTCTTGTCGTACTGCGCCACCGACAACGCCAGGTCGGCGTCGAAACGGGCAAATGCATCGAGCGCATCACGCACCATGTTGCGCACCTGGTCGCCGATGTGGCGCACCTCGACGTAGCCGCGTGGCGACTCGCCCTCCTCGCACAGCTGGATGGCGCGGCGGGCGATCTTGGTGGACTCGTCGCCGATGCGCTCCAGGTCGATCACCGACTTGGAGATGCTGATGATCAGGCGCAGGTCCGACGCTGCCGGCTGACGCCGGGCCAGGATGCGTACGCACTCCTCGTCGATGTTGCGCTCCATCTGGTTGATCTGCTCATCGACCTCGCGCACCTGCTGGGCCAGGCCCGAATCGGCCTCGATCAGCGCGGTGACCGCGTCGTTGACCTGCTTCTCGACCAGCCCGCCCATGGCCAGGAGGTGGCTGCGCACTTCCTCGAGCTCGGCGTTGAATTGCTGGGAGATGTGATGGGTAAGGCTGTCTTTGTCGATCATGAAGAATCCTTGGAGCGTCCGGTGAGGTGCGGTCGAGCGCAGTGATCAGTCGTTGCTGCAACCGGGCCTAGCCGTAGCGACCGGTGATGTAGTCTTCGGTCTGCTTCTTCGCCGGGTTGGTGAACAGGGTGTCGGTGTCACCGTATTCCACCAGCTTGCCCATGTACATGAACGCGGTGTAGTCAGAGACCCGTGCCGCCTGCTGCATGTTGTGGGTCACGATGACGATGGTGTACTTGGACTTGAGCTCGTAGATCAGCTCTTCGACCTTCAGCGTGGAGATCGGGTCGAGCGCCGAGCACGGCTCGTCGAGCAGCAGTACTTCAGGTTCAACCGCGATGGTACGGGCAATCACCAGACGCTGCTGCTGACCACCGGACAGCCCCAGTGCCGACTCGTGCAGGCGGTCCTTGACCTCCTCCCACAGTGCCGCGCCCTTGAGCGCCCATTCCACGGCCTCATCCAGTACACGCTTCTTGTTGATGCCCTGGATGCGCAGGCCGTATACCACGTTCTCGTAGATGGTCTTGGGGAACGGGTTGGGCTTCTGGAACACCATGCCGACGCGACGGCGCAGCTCGGCCACGTCTTCGCCCTTGCGGTAGATGTTGTTGCCGTCGAGGTTGATCGCGCCTTCCACACGGCAACCGTCCACCAGGTCGTTCATGCGGTTGAAGGTGCGCAGCAGGGTCGACTTGCCGCAGCCCGACGGGCCGATGAAGGCGGTCACGCGCTGCTTGGGGATGTTCAGGCTGACGTCGAACAGCGCCTGTTTTTCGCCGTAGTACAGGCTCAGGCCGGGCACTTCGATGGCCACGGTCTCGTTGGCCAGTTGCAGGCTCTGCTTGGTACGACCCAGGGCCGACATGTCGATGCCGTGGGCGTGGGATTCATGCTGCATGGTCAGACTCCATACGCTATCAATTTCGTTTCATCGAACCGCCCGGCGCTCGGCGCACAGGCGGCAGCTGCAATAAGGGTGTCTCAGGCGTCCAGCGCCTTGTACTTCTCGCGCAGGTGGTTACGGATCCACACCGCCGAGAGGTTGAGGGTGGCGATCACCATCACCAGCAGCAACGCGGTGGCATACACCAGCGGCCGCGCGGCCTCGACGTTGGGGCTCTGGAAACCGACGTCGTAGATGTGGAAGCCCAGGTGCATGATCTTCTGGTCCAGGTGCAGGTACGGGTAGTTGCCGTCCACCGGCAGCGACGGCGCCAGTTTCACCACACCCACCAGCATCAGCGGTGCCACCTCGCCGGCGGCGCGGGCCACGGCCAGGATCATGCCGGTCATCATCGCCGGGCTGGCCATCGGCAGCACGATCTTCCACAGCGTCTCGGCCTTGGTGGCGCCCAGGGCCAGCGAGCCCTCACGCACGGTCCGCGGGATACGCGCCAGGCCCTCTTCGGTCGCCACGATCACCACCGGCACGGCCAGCAGCGCCAGGGTCAGCGAGGCCCACAGCAGCCCCGGTGTACCCAGGGTCGGCGCCGGCAGGGCTTCAGGGAAGAACAGCCGGTCGAGCGAGCCGCCCAGCACGTACACGAAGAAGCCCAGGCCGAACACGCCGTAGACGATCGCCGGTACACCCGCCAGGTTGTTCACCGCGATGCGGATCAGCCGAGTGACCGGGCCCTGACGCGCATACTCACGCAGGTAAACCGCCGCCAGCACGCCGAACGGGGTGACGATCACCGCCATGATCAGGGTCATCATCACGGTGCCGAAGATCGCCGGGAAAATCCCGCCTTCGGTGTTGGCTTCACGCGGGTCGTCGCTGAGGAACTCCCAGACCTTGGCAAAGTAGGTGCCCAGCTTGGTGAAGTAGCTCATGCCGTTGGGCTGGTAGGCGTGGACCACCTTGTCGAGGTTGATCTCGACTTCGCGGCCGTTGCCGTCACGCGCCACCAGGCTGTCGCGGCTGAAGTCCTGGTGCAGTGCGCCCAGGCGTTCCTCGATGGCCTTGTAGCGGTTGTTCAGCTCGGCGCGCTCGGCGTCCATGTCGGCTTGCGCGGCGGCGTCCAGCTTGCCGTCCAGCTCCAGCTTGCGCGCTTGCAGGCGCAGGCGCTCCAGGCCATGGTTGATGGCGCCGATGTCTTTCTTCTCGAGCTTCTGCAGCTCGCCGGCCAGGCCGTCGGCACGCTTGAGGCGTGCTTGCAGCTCGTTCCAGGCGGCCTGCCCTTCGGCGACCACCTTGCCGTTTTCCTTCACGCTGACCAGGTAGCCGTAGAAGTTGCCCCACTCGCGGCGCTCCAGGGCCATCAGGTCGACGGGTTTCTGCTGGTCGACCAGCCAGTCGCCGACCACCCAGGAGAAGTCGCTGCCGTTGAGGTCGCGGTTACCGACCTTGATCAACTCGCGGGTCATGAACTCCGGGCCGTTGTCGGGCACCGGCAGGCCGGCACCCTTCAGACGCGCCAGCGGCACCTCTTCCTTCTGCACGACTTCGCCGACCACCACGTGGCTGGCCTGGCCCGGCACGTTGTAGCTGGCCTGGATCAGGTCAGCCGGCCAGAAGTGCGCCAGGCCGCGCACGGCGATCACGGAGAGCAGACCGATGGTCATGATCACCGCGATGGCCACCGCGCCACCGCTTATCCAGACGCCGGGGGCGCCGCTCTTGAACCAGCTCTTGAGGGAATCCTTTTTCACGGATCTCTACCTTTCTATCAAAGCGACGAGTATTTCTTGCGCAGACGCTGGCGAATCAGCTCGGCCAAGGTGTTCATCACGAAGGTGAACATCAGCAGCACCAACGCGGCGAGGAACAGCACGCGGTAATGACTGCCACCGACTTCCGACTCGGGCATCTCCACCGCGACGTTGGCCGCCAGGGTGCGCATACCTTCGAACAGGTTCATTTCCATGACCGGGGTGTTGCCCGTGGCCATCAGCACGATCATGGTTTCACCCACCGCGCGGCCCATGCCGATCATCAGCGCCGAGAAGATCCCCGGGCTGGCGGTCAGGATGACCACGCGGGTCAGGGTCTGCCACGGCGTGGCGCCCAGTGCCAGCGAGCCCAGGGTCAGGCTGCGCGGCACGCTGAAGACGGCGTCTTCGGCAATCGAGTAGATGTTCGGGATGACCGCAAAGCCCATGGCAATACCGACCACCAGGGCGTTGCGCTGGTCGTAGGTGATGCCCAGGTCATTGGTGATCCACAGGCGCATGTCGCCGCCGAAGAACCAGGTCTCGAGGAACGGGCTCATGGTCAGCGCGCCCCAGCCGGTAAACAGGATCACCGGAATCAGGATCGCCGCTTCCCAGCCATCCGGCACGCGCAGGCGCAACGACTCAGGCAGGCGGCTCCAGGCAAAGCCGGCCAGCAGGATGCCGAACGGCATCAGCAGGAACAGGCTGAACACACCCGGCAGGTGGCCTTCCAGATACGGCGCCAGGAACAGGCCAGCGAAGAAGCCGAGGATCACCGTCGGCATCGCTTCCATCAGTTCGATCACCGGCTTGACCTTGCGGCGCATGCCCGGGGCCATGAAGTAGGCGGTGTAGATCGCCGCGGCAATCGCCAGCGGTGCGGCCAGGATCATCGCGTAGAACGCGGCCTTGAGCGTACCGAAGGTCAGCGGCGACAGGCTCAGCTTGGGCTCGAAGTCGGTGTTGGAGGCGGTCGACTGCCAGACGTACTTGGGCTCGTCGTAGTTTTCGTACCAGACCTTGCTCCACAGCGCGCTCCAGGACACTTCCGGGTGCGGGTTGCGCAGGCTGGCCGGGATCAGCTTGCCGCCTTCCTCGACGATGATGCGGTTGGCCCGTGGCGACAGCGCCAGCACGCCAGCGCCTTCAGCCAGCGGCTCGACCAGCAGGGTACGGTGCGCGGTGCTGTGGAACACGCCGAGCTTGCCGCTGGCGTCCAGCGCCACGAAGCCCTTGCGACGTTCCTCGGCATCGATCTGCACGATCGGCGCGCTGCCCATCTGGAAGGTACGGATCTTCTTGAAGCGTTGTTCACCATCCGGGTCACGGGCCATGAACCACTGCGCCAGGCCACCCTTGGAGTCACCAATGATCAGCGAGATGCCACCCACCAGCTGGGTGCTGGCAGTGACGTCGGTGCTGGCATCGTCAAGCAGCTTGTAGCGGCCATTGAGGCTCTTGTCGCGCAGGCTGAACACGTCGGCCTGGGCCCGGCCATTGATCACGTACAGCCATTGCTGGCGCGGGTCGATGAAGATCGCCTTGACCGTCTCGGTCATCTGCGGCAGCTCGATACGGCTCTGCTCGCTGGTGACTTCGCCGGTCATCATGTTTTCTTCGCGGCTCAGTTGCAGTACCTGCAACTGAGCGCCGCTGGAGCCGGCGACCACCAGGGTCTGGCCATTCACGTTGAGGCTGACGTGCTCAAGGGCACGGCCGGCCTCACCAAGAGCGAACGGCTCCTGGCCATACGGAAAGTCGATGGCCGGGGTGATGGTCTTCTTGTTGTTCGGGTAGGTGATCTTGTAGCTGTGGCTGAACACCAGCGCCTGGCCATTGGACAGGCCCAGCACGATCAGCGGGTTGCCTGGCTGGTCGGCACCGATCGAGGTCACCTGGGTACCGGCGGGCACCGGCAGCGCCACACGGCTGAGCTCGGCACCGGTCTTGGTGTCGAAGAACAGCGCCTGACCGTTGTCGGAAACGCGCATGCCCACCAGATTCTGCTCTTCGAGCGCAATCATCAGCGGCTTGCCGGCGTCCTGGCTCAGCCAGGTCGGGGTCATGGCTTTCTTGGTGGTCAGTTCGGCGCCCTGGAACAGCGGCACGACCACATAGGCCAGGTAGAAGAAGATCAAGGTGATCGCCGCCAGCACGGCAAGCCCGCCCACCAGTACATACCAGCGGGTCAGGCGATCCTTGAATGCACGCAGGCGACGCTTGCGTTGCAGCTCGGGCGTATTGAAATCAATCCGCACGGGGGGGGAATTTTGGGTCATGGTGGAGTTGGCCAGATCATTCATGCGCTCACCCTAGCGGTCCCGTATGACAAAAACATGACAATGCAGTGACGCAAAAAAGCCCGCCGCCCAGACATCCCTGGCAGCGGACCCGCAATTTGCAGCGCAGCCTGGAGGGCTTCCAGGCCGCGCCGGTTCACACTCAGTTTGCAGCAACGCCTTTGGCGGCGTGGTTCAGGCCCAGGTCGGCCAGTGCTTTCTCAGCCACTTTGGCGGGCAGCGGGATGTAACCGTCCTTCACCACGACCTGCTGACCGGCCTGCGACAGCACCAGCTTGACGAACTCGGCTTCCAGCGGGGCCAGAGGCTTGTTCGGCGCCTTGTTGACGTAGACGTAGAGGAAACGCGACAGCGGGTAGGTACCGTTGAGGGCGTTGGATTCGTTGTCTTCGACGAACGCGCCGCCTTCTTTCTTGGCCAGAGGCACGGTTTTCACGCTGGCGGTCTTGTAGCCGATGCCCGAGTAACCGATGCCGTTCAGCGAGCTGCTGATCGACTGCACGACCGAAGCCGAGCCAGGTTGTTCGTTGACGTTAGGCTTGAAGTCACCTTTGCACAGGGCTTCTTCCTTGAAGTAGCCGTAGGTGCCGGATACCGAGTTGCGACCGAACAGCTGCACTGGCTTGTTGGCCAGGTCGCCGGTCACGCCCAGGTCGCCCCAGGTTTTCACGTCGGCCTTGGCACCGCACAGGCGGGTCGAAGAGAAGATCGCGTCGACCTGGGCCATGGTCAGGCCCTTGATCGGGTTGTCCTTGTGCACGAACACGGCCAGGGCATCGACGGCGACCGGGATAGCAGTCGGCTTGTAGCCGTACTTCTGTTCGAACGCCTGCAGCTCGACGTCTTTCATCTTGCGGCTCATCGGGCCCAGGTTGGCGGTGCCTTCGGTCAGCGCGGGTGGCGCAGTGGAGGAGCCGGCGGCCTGGATCTGGATGTTTACGTTCGGGTATTCCTTCTTGTAGGCCTCGGCCCACAGGGTCATCAGGTTGGCCAGGGTATCGGAACCGACGCTGGAGAGGTTGCCCGAGACGCCAGTGGTCTTGACGTAGGTCGGAATAGCAGGATCAACAGCGGCAACTGCGTTGGCAGTCGCAACGCCAGCGGCGGCAAAGGTCAGGGCCGCCATCAAACGCTTCAGTTTCATGCCTTACTCCTAGCAGGAAGTGGGGTAGATGGTTCGGGCCCAAGTATCTGCAGGCCGCATGACTACTCTATGAACTGAATGTGACAATTAGATGAAAGGCCATCACCTCGAACGAGGGATGGCCTTTTCAAAGTGTTGCGAGGGGCGTTGCAGAGGGGGTCAGCGTTTGGTTGCGAGCAGGTAGATGCCCACCAGCAGACCAAGGGTGCAGATACCGGCCACGTAGTAGGCCGGGCCGAGCGGGCTGAACTTCATCAGCGAGGTGACCATGATCGGGGTCAGGCCGCCGAAGATCGCGTAGGCCAGGTTGTAGGAGAACGACAGGCCGCTGAAGCGCACCACCGGGGGGAAGGCACGCACCATCACATACGGCACCGCACCGATCACGCCGACACACAGGCCGGTCAGCGCATACAGCGGGAACAGCCAGTCCGGATGCGCCGCGATGCTGTGGTAGAAGGTCCAGGAGCTGGCCAGCAGCGCCAGGCTGCCGCTGACGAACACGCGACCGGCGCCGAAGCGGTCGGCCAGTGCACCGGCCCCGATGCAGCCGATGCTGAGCAGCACAATGGCCAGGCTGTTGGCCTGCAAGGCGGTGGTAGCGCTGAAACCGTAAACGCTCTGCAGTACCGTCGGCGTCATCAGGATCACCACGATCACGCCGGCCGACAGCAGCCAGGTCAGCAGCATCGACAGCACGATGGCACCGCGGTGGTCGCGCAGCACCGCGCGCAGCGGCACTTCCTCGGCCAGCGCCTTGCGTTGCTGCATCTCGGCGAACACCGGGGTTTCGTGCAGCCAGCGGCGCAGGTACACCGAGAACAGGCCGAACACCCCGCCCATCAGGAACGGGATACGCCAGGCGTAGTCGGACAGCTCTTGCGGGGTGTAGACGGTATTGATCAGGGTGGCGACCAGCGAGCCGAGCAGGATGCCCGAGGTCAGGCCGGCGGTCAGGGTGCCGCAGGCGTAGCCAACGTTGCGCCCCGGCACGTGCTCGGACACGAACACCCAGGCCCCGGGCACTTCACCGCCGATGGCCGCACCCTGGATGACCCGCATCACCAGCAGCAGGATTGGCGCCCAGATGCCGATCTGCGCGTAGGTCGGCAGCAGGCCCATGATCAACGTCGGTACGGCCATCATGAAGATGCTCAGGGTAAACATCTTCTTGCGCCCCAGCAGGTCGCCGAAGTGGGCCATGACAATGCCGCCCAGCGGACGCGCCAGGTAGCCGGCGGCGAAGATGCCGAACGTCTGCATCAGGCGCAACCACTCGGGCATGTCGACCGGGAAGAACAGCTTGCCCACCACCGCAGCAAAGAACACGAAGATGATGAAGTCGTAGAACTCCAGCGCACCACCCAAGGCGGAAAGCGACAGGGTCTTGTAGTCACTGCGGGTGAGCGGGCGCGAGGGCTGCTCGATAGAGGTGGGCACGGAGGTCATCGAAGTGTCTCTTATGGGCAAATCAAGCCGCAGCAGCGCTGGCCCGGCCTGTCAGGAGGTCGAACGATAGCAAATTGCTTGAAAAAGCACACAGATCTGCATAAACAGCACAGATAATCGTGACCGCATGGTCGTCGCTCTGCGCGAGGCTCTATATACTGGCCGCTCGTATTAAGAGGTTACGCCTTGTGTGGGATGTTGTGCGAAAACGCCGCTGAGTATGCTTAGTCGGTTTCGCAGAGTTTCCCTTCGCCGCCCGGCAAAGCGAAAGCAGCGTAGTATGTTTCGTGCTGAATCGTTTTTCGCGGCGTCCGCACCAGCGCCACCAACGAAGCGTTACGGGTCAGAGGCACCCCCGGCATGATTGAACTCGAACAAGAAGATCCTATCCCGCAAGGCGACCTGGCCTTGCAGATCACCGCATTACCCCGTGAAACCAACGGTTTTGGCGATATCTTCGGCGGCTGGCTGGTTGCCCAGATGGACCTGGCCGGTACCGCCATGGCCAGCCGTGTCGCGGGTGGTCGCGTGGCCACTGTGGCGATCGATCGCATGGCCTTTCTGGTGCCAGTAGCCGTGGGCGCGCAGCTGTCTTTCTACACCCAGACCCTGGAGATCGGCCGCAGCTCGATCCAGATGATGGTCGAAGTGTGGAGCGACGACCCGCTGAGCAGCGAATGGCGCAAGGTCACCGAAGCGGTATTTGTGTTCGTTGCCATCGACGGCAGCGGGCGCACCCGTTCGGTACCGCCTCGTCGCTGAGCCGGGGGCGCGTTAAACTCGGGGGTCTGCGAGAGGTCCAAGACCTTGTAGGCCACCCATCGAGTACAACGCATGTCCACACCCAAGGTAGAAGTCGAACAGCACGGTGAACTCAGCTGCTGGCGTATCAGCACGCCTGGCGCCGAGCTGTTGATCGCCCAACAGGGCGCACAGGTACTGAGTTACCAGCGCGTGGGCGAGCCGCCGCTGCTGTGGCTCAGTGACCAGGCCATCTTCAGGCAGGGCAAGTCGGTGCGCGCCGGCGTACCGGTATGCTGGCCCTGGTTCGGCAACCTTCAACGCAATCCGCACGCCGTGCAGGCCATGTACCACGGCGCCGAAGCGCCAGCGCATGGCCTGGTGCGCGGGCGTGACTGGCAATTGCTCGGCATCGACAGCCAGGATGAGGTGGTACGCGTCGACTTCACCCTGCCCCAGGCACTGGGCGACCTGCCTGGCTGGCCACACGCGGTCGAGCTGAAACTGAGCATCGTGCTGGGCGAGCGACTGACGCTCACCCTCAGTAGCTACAACCTGGGCAATGAAAGCGTCACGCTCAGCCAGGCCCTGCACAGTTACTTGGCCGTCAGCGATGTGCGCGGGGCGCGGGTGCAAGGCGTGGACGGGTTGGGGTATATCGAGACCCTGGCGGACTGGGAACAACGCACCCAGCACGGTGACCTGGCGTTTGCCGGGGAAACCGACCGTATCTACCTGCAGGCGCCTGATCGGTTGAGCATCGTCGACCCGGCATGGAACCGGCGTATCACCCTGCATACCCAGGGCTCGCGCTCGGCAGTGATCTGGAATCCATGGGTGGACCGAGCCGCCGAGTTACCGGACATGGCCGATGACGGCTGGCAGCGCATGCTGTGCATCGAGACAGCGAATGTGTGGGATGACGTGGTGACGCTCAAGCCTGGGGCGACGCATTCGCTGAGTGTCAGTATCGGTAGCGAACCGCTCTAGACCGCTTTCGCTGGCAAG
>NZ_JAAHBU010000270.1 GCF_010671725.1 Pseudomonas brassicae
CAGAAAGGGGGCCCGATTGGGCTAAGCAGGAATCGCCTTGGCCGCCGCCTCCCGCGACCACACCCGATGCTTGGCAATCGCCGCCACCAAGGCCTTGTAGGCCTTCTGGTCGCTGCCCACCACCATGCCCTCATCCACCTTCAGCCGCAGCGTGTCGAGCAACGCCTTGGCGTCGCTGTCCGCCCCCAGCGGCTTGAGGTGCTTGTAGGCCTCCAGCACGAAGTGCAGGGCCACCCCGTCGCCGCTCAGCGCCTGCACGCTGGCCTTGCCCCCCGCGATCCAGACCGCGTCGAACACCACCGAGGGCATGCCCTCCATCGACGCGTCCACCGCCAGCGGCTTGCCCGCCGCGGTCTTCACCGGCGCCGACGTCGGCCCCAGCAGCTTGGCCTGGGCGCTCTCGGCGTCCAGTGCCTTGATCAGCGCATCCACCTGCACCGCATCCACGCCATCGGCCACCAGGATCGCGACCTTGCGCCCTTTGATCCCTTCACCCAGCAGGTTCATCTGGCTCAGGGCAGGGGATTGCTTGAGCGATTGCGGCGTCACCTCCACCGTGCCCTGCTTCGGCGCGGCCAGCCCAAGGTTGTGCGCCACCCGTGCGGCGAGCTCGAGATCGATATTGGCGAGGATCTCGTTCACCTCGCGCTCGCGAATGTACGCCCGCTCGACCTTGCCCAGCTCAAAGCTGTAGGCACTGATGATGTGCTCCTGTTCGGTGGGGCTCATGCTCTGGAAGAACAGCCGCGCCTGCGAGAAATGATCGCCGAATGAGGGGCTGCGCTGGCGGACCTTGTGCGCCTCGATGCGCTCGGGATAGCTCTCGAAGCCGCCATCCTGGGCCGCTGGCGGGGTTTCCTTCGGCCATCCTCCATCGATGGAATTGGGCTCGTAGGCTGCGCGGCCCTTGTCCAGCGTGGTGCGATGCTGGGCATCGCGCTGACCGTTGTGGTTCGGCGCCACCGGCCGGTTGATCGGAATTTCGTGGAAATTCGGCCCACCCAGGCGGCTGATCTGCGTATCGGTGTAGGAAAACAGCCGGCCCTGCAGCAGCGGGTCGTTGGAAAAATCGATACCGGGCACGATATGCCCCGGGCAGAACGCGACCTGCTCGGTCTCGGCAAAGAAGTTGTCCGGGTTGCGGTTGAGCACCATCTTGCCCAGCGGCGTCACTGGCACCAGCTCTTCGGGAATGATCTTGGTGGGGTCGAGCAGGTCGAAATCGAACTTATGCTCGTCGGCTTCGGGCACGATCTGTACGCCGAACTCCCATTCGGGGTAGTTGCCGGTCTCGATCGCCTCCCACAGGTCACGGCGGTGGTAATCGGTGTCCTTGCCGGCAAGCTTCTGCGCCTCGTCCCACAGCAGCGAATGCACGCCCTGCTTCGGTTTCCAGTGGAACTTGACGAAGCTGGCCACGCCCTCGGCGTTGATAAGGCGGAAGGTGTGCACGCCGAAGCCTTGCATGGTACGCAGGCTTTTCGGGATGGCACGGTCGGACATGGCCCAGATCACCATGTGCGCCGACTCCGGCACCAGAGAGACGAAATCCCAGAAGGTGTCGTGGGCCGAGCCGCCGGTCGGGATCTCGTTATGCGGCTCGGGTTTGACCGCATGCACGAAGTCCGGGAACTTGATCGCGTCCTGAATGAAGAATACCGGCATGTTGTTGCCGACAAGGTCGAAATTACCCTCATCGGTGTAGAACTTGACAGCAAAGCCGCGCACATCGCGCACCGTGTCACCCGAACCACGCGGGCCTTGCACGGTGGAGAAGCGCACGAACACCGGGGTGATCTTCTCCGGGTCCTGCAGAAAACCGGCCTTGGTCAACGCAGCATGGCTTTCGTACGCCTGGAAATACCCGTGCGCCGCAGTACCCCGCGCATGCACGATGCGCTCAGGGATGCGTTCATGGTCAAAATGCGTGATCTTCTCGCGCATGATGAAGTCTTCAAGCAGCGACGGGCCACGCTCGCCGGCCTTGAGCGAGTTCTGGTTGTCGGCAATCTTGACCCCCTGATTGGTGCGCAGCGCCTGGCCGGTGGCGTCACTGCGAAACGCCTCCAGGCTCTGCAGTTTGGCATTGGTGTTGGCCTTGTCGGGGGTCTGGGTGCCGGCGAGCTGGCTTTCCTTGGGTGCGTTCTTCTTGCTGGGCATGGGTCTGCATCTCCTCATCAGTCGTCGCGGGGCCCCTGAAGGGGGCTCTTGAGGTAGTGACTGGCGGCTGCGCCCAGCGTTCCTTCGGGGTGACCACTGATCGCGTTATTCCCATAGCGTTGGACTCTGGCGAAATAAATGCTAAGAACCTCTATACGAACAGGCTAAAATGCGCCCCCGGCTAACCGCTGACCCTATTTCATGCGCCCCACAAGGTTCGCTACGTGATCGAGTTTCAACATGTCCATAAAACCTACCGCGTCGCCGGTAGGGATATCCCCGCCCTGCACCCGACCAGCCTGCGCGTCGAAGACGGCCAGGTGTTCGGCCTGATCGGCCATTCCGGTGCTGGCAAAAGTACCCTGCTGCGCCTGATCAACCGCCTGGAAGCCCCCAGCGGCGGCAAGATCATCGTCGACGGCGAAGACGTCACGGCGTTCAACGCCAACGACCTGCGCCGCTTCCGCCAGCAGGTCGGGATGATCTTTCAGCACTTCAACCTGCTGGCCTCCAAGACCGTGGCCGACAACGTCGCCTTGCCGCTGACCCTGGCCGGGCGCATGTCCCGTGGCGAAATCGACCAGCGTGTCAGCGAACTGCTGGCCCGTGTCGGCCTGTCCGAGCATGCCCGCAAATACCCGGCGCAGTTGTCGGGTGGGCAGAAGCAGCGCGTGGGCATTGCCCGCGCCCTGGCCACCCAGCCCAAGATCCTGCTGTGCGACGAGGCCACCAGCGCCCTCGACCCGCAAACCACGGCCTCGGTGCTGCAGCTGCTGGCCGAGATCAACCGCGAGCTGAAGCTGACCATCGTGCTGATCACCCACGAGATGGACGTGATCCGCCGCGTGTGCGACCAGGTGGCGGTGATGGACGCCGGGCAGATCGTCGAGCAGGGCTCGGTGGCCGAGGTGTTCCTGCACCCCAAGCATCCGACCACCAAGCGCTTCGTGCAGGAAGACGAGCAGATCGACGAAAGCGAACAGCGCGACGATTTCGCCCACGTGCCAGGCCGCATCGTGCGCCTGACCTTCCAGGGCGATGCCACCTACGCGCCGCTGCTGGGCACCGTGGCCCGTGAAACCGGGGTGGACTACAGCATCCTGGCCGGGCGCATCGACCGCATCAAGGACACCCCTACGGGCAACTGACCCTGGCCATCACCGGTGGCGATATCGAGGCGGCGTTTGCCCGCTTCATTGCCGCGGATGTTCATATGGAGGTACTGCGCTGATGGACGCCCTGAGTTTCTTTGCCAATATCGACTGGGCCGAAATCTGGCTGGCCACGATCGACACCCTGATCATGCTGTTCGGCTCGCTGCTGTTCACCGTGCTGCTCGGCCTGCCGCTGGGCGTACTGCTGTTCCTCTGCGGGCCACGTCAGCTGTTCGAAGAAAAGCGCGTGTATGCGCTGCTGTCGCTGGTGGTCAACGTGCTGCGCTCGCTGCCGTTCATCATCCTGCTGATCGTGATGATCCCGTTCACGGTACTGATCACCGGCACCTCGCTGGGTGTCGCCGGGGCGATTCCGCCGCTGGTGGTGGGCGCCACGCCGTTCTTCGCGCGCCTGGTCGAAACAGCCCTGCGCGAGGTCGACCGCGGCATCATCGAAGCCACCCAGTCGATGGGCGCCAGCACCCGCCAGATCATCATGAATGCCCTGCTGCCGGAGGCCGGCCGGGCATTTTTGCGGCCATCACCGTCACCGCCATTACCCTGGTGTCGTACACCGCGATGGCCGGCGTGGTCGGCGCAGGCGGCCTGGGCGACCTGGCCATCCGCTTCGGCTACCAGCGCTTCCAGACCGACGTGATGGTGGTCACCGTGATCATGCTGCTGGTGCTGGTTCAAGTTCTGCAGAGCGTCGGCGACAAACTGGTTGTGCATTTTTCCCGTAAGTAACCCCATGGGTCGGCATTGCCGACACCCCGGGGGCCGGAACGGCCCTCACAAGGAGTGATTTGATGAAAAGACTGCTTGCTGCTGTTGCCGCCGTTGCGGCTTTCTCGGCCCATGCCGAGACCCTGACCGTTGCCGCCACCCCGGTACCGCACGCCGAGATCCTCGAGTTCGTCAAACCGGCGCTGGCCAAAGAGGGCGTGGAGCTGAAGGTGAAAGTGTTCACCGACTACGTGCAGCCCAACGTGCAGGTGGCCGAGAAACGCCTGGACGCCAACTTCTTCCAGCACCAGCCGTATCTGGACGAGTTCAACAAGGCCAAGGGTACGCACCTGGTCAGCGTTGGCGGTGTTCACCTGGAGCCGCTGGGCGCCTACTCGAACAAGTTCAAGCAGCTTGAAGAGCTGCCATCGGGCGCCACCGTGGTCATCCCCAACGACGCCACCAACGGCGGCCGTGCCCTGTTGCTGCTGGCCAAGGCCGGCGTGATCAAGCTCAAGGACAACACCAACATCCTGTCGACCGTCAAGGACGTCACCGGCAACGACAAGGGCCTGAAATTCCGTGAGCTGGAAGCCGCCACCATCCCGCGCGTGCTGACCCAGGTCGACCTGGCGCTGATCAACACCAACTATGCGCTGGAAGCCAAGCTCAACCCCGAGAAGGACGCGCTGGTCATCGAAGGCAGCGACTCGCCTTACGTGAACATCCTGGTGACCCGTGAGGACAACAAGGACTCGGACGCGGTGAAGAAGCTGGTGGCTGCCCTGCACACGCCGGAAGTGAAGAAGTTCATCGAAGAGAAGTACAAGGGCGCGGTCAAGCCAGCGTTCTGATAGACCCCATCGCCCCCTTCGCTGGCAAG
>NZ_JAAHBU010000271.1 GCF_010671725.1 Pseudomonas brassicae
CTGCAACTCCGGCGTTTCCCCAATAGTCCGCGAGGCTGACCTTGAAGCGCGGGTCGATCACGTCGCCGCCGTCTTTGATGAACTTCTGCTCGCTGGCCCAACTTTTACCGTAGGGCGGGTTGGAAAGCATAAAGTCGAAGCGGCTGCCTGCGAATTCGTCCACGGAGAGGTGAGCCGGGGGCGGATGTGGGCAGGGTTGTTGCCCTTGATCATCATGTCCGACTTGCAAATGGCATAGGTCTCGTCGTTGATTTCCTTGCCGTAGAGGTGGATGTCGCGGTGGATGGTCGAATCCGGGTATTTTTCTTCGATAAAATTCTGCGACTCGGTGAGCATGCCGCCACTGCCGCAGGCCGGGTCGTAGATGGTCATCACGGTGGGCAGGCGGTCCTTGATCGGGTCGAAGACCAGGTGGGTCATCAGCTCGATCACTTCGCGCGGGGTGAAGTGCTCGCCGGCTTCCTCGTTGTTCTCTTCGTTGAACTTGCGGATCAGTTCTTCGAACACATAGCCCATGCCCAGGTTGCTCAGGGCTGGCAGGCGGTTGCCTTGTGGGTCTTCGCTGTCATGCGGGGTGAGGTTGATGGTGGGCGAGGTGAATTTTTCCAGTACGTCAAGCAGCACGTCTTTGCTGGCCATGTGGCGCATCTGCGACTTGAGATTGAAGCGCCGGATGATGTCTTTGACGTTGTCGCTAAAGCCGTCGAGGTATTCCTCAACGTTGCTCAGGAGGATCTGCTGGTTGTTGGTGGCGGTCTTCTGCAGTTGGCCTAGCGTCCACTTGCTGGTGTTGTAGAACACATAACCGGAAGCGGCACGCAGGGCGCTGTCGTCCAGTTCGGTCTGGCTCATTTCACTTTGCTGAAAGGCCAGCTCTTCCATCACTTTGGCCTTGCTGGTCTCCAGCAGGGCATCGAGCCGGCGCAGCACAACCATGGGTAGGATGACGTCACGGTATTTTCCGCGCACATACACGTCGCGCAGACAGTCATCGGCAATCGACCATATAAATGAAACCAGTTTGTTGTGGACCGCGTGGTTCAACTGCAGATACTCCAAATCAAAGCGCTGAATAGCAGCGCTGCTAGGGTGGCTGTACCGTACCCATGTGCAAGCTAAGGAGCGCATCTTACCCAATGCAGAGGAGCTTTTGGCGGCAGAGATGCAAGCGGATGGGGAACCAGCCTTGGTAGGTTAGGGTGACAAGGATGTTCGTGAGCAGGTGTTGGAGAGCATAAAGAAGCGGTTCGACGATCAACTATCCTTAGCTCTAAGCATCAGTCCAACTCACTTTGCATCGCTGACTAACGGTGAAATACCCATGATGTCTCTAATCGACGAGCGAGCAGCTGGACTGTCAGCAAGTAGTAGTACCGCGTCGCCTGACTGCGCTCGGCTAGGCGATGATCGAGAAACCAAGCAACGTGCTTTCTCTGCCAAGCCCAGGGCGTTTTTCGCTGCCAGTGCTCTGCAATTTCAGCCTGAATAATTTTCGCCTGGCGCACATGGCGTCGCCGGGTTGCGTGCGAGCCGGTTAGCACTCCAGCCAGGAACAACTCCATGTCGAACTGCTTGCTCATGCCTGCCCACCAATGTAAGCACCGATCACATCGATCCGACCGTGCCCCAGCTCGTAGCTGATTTGCCTCCGGGCCTCACGTTCAAGACTCCTATCTACCTGACAACATTGGCCGCCGTTGATAGGCGCGCGGTGTTGGGTGATTTGCTCATAGCGCTCACAGGCATACGACGCTCGTAGCTCATGGAAGCCTTTGAGGTTGTGTGCATGCAGGATGTCCCGCGCAGGTCGGATGATTTCTTGCAGAAGATTCAGGTAGCTTTCGTGTGGAGCAATCAGGTTGCGGCTACCCGCAGGCGACATCTGCAATGCAAACTCAAGTGCCTCGCGAACATGGTCACCCACTCCGATCCACCGGGGTGCGGAGGCACCGGCGCGGCCGCCTTTGGTGCCGTCCTGGATGTTGATCCTTCCAAACGCTTTAGCCTCATGACTTAGCCGTGGCAGGTCAGCCAAGATGGCCTCACGCAAGCGCATGCCGGTGGATCGCGCCAACAGCACGATCGCTGCGGCTCGGTGCTGATCAAGACTACAAAGCGACCCGACGATCTGTTTAATCAGTTCTCGGTCTTGGCCCTGCGGAACCGAGTGTCGAACCCCGGTGCGCTGCATACCCAACGCCTTACTCGGACTTGGTAATTTCACGCACTGATCACCGCGAAGCGCTGCCATGGTCCTGTTAACGCTGGATAGGCGGTTTTGTGCGGTGCTGACAGCAAGGTCACCGCGCCCAACCACGTCACGCAGATACGCCGCATAGTCGGCCAACACCTGCCGATCAATCTGCCGCGCATCATTGATACCGGGCCCCTGTTCGGAACGGCACCATTTGACGAATGCCTGCCACCGATCACAGTGCGCTTTGACCGTGCCGTAATGACCGCCGCCGAACATGTCTTTCAGAGCTTGCGGCCCTGCGTAGCTCAATTGCCTGCCGTAACCGAAATTGCGGCCATCGCGTCTACCCACCAATGCCATGTCGGTCACCTCATCTTCCGCTCTCCAATCCTCGCCCCACGTCATCCCGCCAAGAATGCTGAGTGTTATCAGGGATCAAGGCCCCTGCGACCTGTGGGGAATGTCCACTACGCGAGACTGGCGGCTCCTTACGACCGGGAGCAAGGGCATCTCATGATCTGGCCTCCTGAGCACCGTTACCGGTGGGCGGGTGGAGGCAGCACTGGCTGACTAAACCAGCGCCTGAAGATCCTGAGCCAGGTGCAAGCAGCAATGCGATGACCGGGGCATGCCTGACTGTCAGTCAGGTGCAGTCCATTCCCTGGTCTGCGGCACCATCATCTGCATGGCTGTTGCTGGTGACATCGGCGTTTGTCACGCCGATTGTCACGAGGGGGATTGCCGCAAAGCCATGTGCGATCAGGGTTGCAGCAGTGGTAGAAGTGCCCGTCTCTTTCCAGAATGTATAAACCGGAGACATGGGTGACAGCTGTGCCAAGACATGGTTGACACTCTTCGGTAGCAATGACTGCCGGAGCCATGACCATGCCTTGGGATGAGAAAGACATCATGACGTTACGCGAGGAGTTTGTTGTTCTGGCGCGGCAAGAAGGCGCGAACCGGCGAGAGTTGTGCCGCCGGTTCAAAATCAGCCCTCAGACCGCATACAAGTGGTTGGCCCGTTTTGAGGCCAGCGGTTCGGAAGGACTGAAGGATCTATCGCGGCGTCCGAAAACGAGCCCTAGGCAATCTACGCCGCTCATTGAGAAGCAGGTCGTAGAGCTTCGTATGGAGCATCCAGCCTGGGGCGGCCGAAAGATCTGCAGGCGACTACAAGATCTGGGCGGCCCACAAGTTGCGCCGAGCACCGTCACCTCGATATTGCATCGACACCAACTCATCTATCCCGAAGCGTCCGACGCTGTCAAAGCGTGGTGCCGCTTCGTTCACGATGCGCCAAACGACCTATGGCAAATGGATTTCAAAGGCTACTTTTCGACGTCTCAAGGGCAGTGTCATCCTCTCACCGTGTTAGATGATCATTCGCGATTCAATTTAGCGATTCAGGCATGCGCCAATGAACAGTGTGAGACCGTCAAAGGGCATCTGATTGATGTATTTCGGCGGTACGGCATGCCTGTCCAGATCAATACCGACAACGGCGGCCCATGGGGTTCTCCTCGTGTCCCCGGCGAGCTATCCCACCTGGGCGTCTGGCTAGTTCGGCTTGGGATACGGCTGACGTTCAGCCGTCCGTGGCATCCACAAACCAATGGTAAGGATGAACGGTTTCACCGCTCGCTGAAGGCCGAGGTTCTTCGGGGTAGAAGCTTTCGATCATTCGATGAAGCTCAGATCGCTTTCGATGACTGGCGTGAAATTTACAACCATCAAAGACCGCACCAGGCTTTGCAGATGACCACACCTGTTACTCATTATCGAATGAGCCCCAGAGCCTACCCGGAAACTCTTCCGGAGCTTGAGTACGGTCCGGATGACACCATCGTCAAAGTGCACTTTCATGGCAATGCTCGTTTTCGAGGCGAGTTGATTCCCGTCTCAAAAGCACTCAGAGGGTTGCCGATTGCTGTGCGGCCTAAAGGAGCCGCAGACGGCTGCTTTGAGGTGTATTTCAACCACCACAAGCTCTGCGAGATAGACATGCGTGGGCAAAAGCCCAAGCTGTAAAGCGTCCACCATGTCCTGGCACGGCTGTCACCCTTGTATTCGGTCCATACACAGAAGAAAGAGACGGGCACAGGTTGGCGCAAAATTCGGCCAAGCGGATAGGTTGCTGCAGGGCAGCGAGGTACGGTGTAGCTGGCGCACTAGGGCCATGAGATTAGAGAGCATCCATCACCGGGGGAGGTGACCGGGCGAGCTGCCGGATGCGAATCGCCTTCAGGGAGAACCACCGCGGAAGCGGCGTGACCTTGAAGGTTCGGGCCACCTGGGGTGCTGTCAACGACAGCGCTTACACGACCAGTTCTACGCCTGTGGATAAACCCGGTCAAGGGTCGAAGTTCAGCGTTACTCTGGACTTGGAGTGAGGTTATCCACCTATGGAATTCCGTGGTAAACCCCGGACAACGTCGTGGCTTTTAGCTTTTCAAGGTGAGGTCTTCAAACAGGGCGGCTTTGCAGCCCTGTTTGGAAGGACCCGTGCTTACAAGCGGATAAACGAGACTGCTGGCCTGAATCTTGAGCGATCAGTTGCTGCTGCCCTTATTGCGCCTGCACAGCGCTAGCGGATCGGTACCACGTTCTTGTCTCTGACTTGGCCGTATGCTGAGGCGAGCAGGCTGCCGGTCGCGGCTTTCTGGATGTACTCACTCCACCAGGCCATCATCGGACGGCGGCGCTCGATGTAGTCGGCGCGGTTGTAGGCGCTGCGCACTCATCCTTGTCGACGTGCGCCAGTGCCACTTCGATGAGCTCCGGGTCCCACCCATGTTCATTCAATATGGTGCTGGCCATCAAGCGCATGCCGTGGCTGACCAAGCGGTCCTGGAAGCCCATGCGTTTCAACGCCATGTTGGCGGTCTGGCTATTGGCATGAGTACGAGGGTTTCGGTCTGCCGGGAAGACGTATTCTCGATGACCACTGTGGGACTTCAGTATCTCCAGCAATGACATGGCTTGATCGCTCAACGGGATGCTGTGCGGTCGGCGCTTCTTCATCCGCTCCGGCGGGATGGTCCAGACACGCCTTTCAAAATCGATGTCTGCCCAACGAGTAGTCGCCGCCTCGGCTGGGCGAGTCATGGTGTGCAACTGCCATTCGATCAAGCAGCGGGTGGTGCGTTTGATGCTGGCGTTCGCAATTTCCAGCATGAGCTCAGGAAGCTCCTCGGGTGGAAGTGCCGCCATGTTTTCTTTCTTCGGTTTCTTGAACACCGCCCGAATCCCGCTGAGCGGGTTCGCGAAAATCATTCCCGAATTTACCCCGTAGGTCATGATCTCGTTGAGGCGCTGGCTAAGCCGCTTCACCGTCTCCAAGCTGCCTTTGGCTTCGATAGGGCGAAGGATCTTGATCACCATCGGTGCACTGACTTCCGAGATTGGAGTCGATTTCATGCTCGGAAAAACGTGCAGCGTGAGTGAGCGCCAGATGTCCTCGGCATAGGCCGGCGTGACCGAGTCCTTTTTCAGCTCGAACCAGGCGCTAGCTACTTTCTCGAACGTATGTTCCGTCTCGGCTAGTTTGGCCTGTGCGAGATCATTGCGCTGAGCTTTCGGGTCGATCCCCTGGGCAAGTACTTCCCTAGCTTCAACCGCTTTTCGCCGAGCTTGCGCCAGAGAGACCTCGGGATAGGAGCCGAGCGCCATGTTGATTCGATTCTTGGTGACCGGATGCCTGTAGTTGAAATTCCACTGCATCGAGCGGTTGACCCGGACTCGGAGCTGGAGCCCGTCGCCATCCGTGAGGACGTAGTCCTTGTCTTTGGGCTTGATCGCCTTGAGCTGGCGGTCGGAGAGGCGAGCTGTTTGAGCGCACATGGGAGAGCTCCATGACACCTTTTGGTATTCCCAAGATTAGCCCCAGGTAGGCGGGAATACACCGGAATACCGGGATGGCTGGAACTCAAAAAACCGTTGTGGCCCTCAAAAGAGCAGTAAGCCCTTGATTTCACTGACTTCCAGGCACAAAAAAAGACGTCCGTGGACGTCTTTGATTGATCATTTGGTGGAGCCGGGGACATCTGAACCCGCATCCCCTCCATCCCCCCTCCGCCCCTTCAAACC
>NZ_JAAHBU010000272.1 GCF_010671725.1 Pseudomonas brassicae
CCGGTTACACCAGCATGGTGCGCCGCGACCCGATCGGGGTGGTGGCCTCGATTGCCCCGTGGAACTACCCGATCATGATGGCCGCGTGGAAAATCGCCCCCGCCCTGGCCGCCGGCAATACCCTGGTGTTCAAGCCCTCCGAGCACACGCCGCTGTCGATTCTGGCCCTGGCGCCGACCTTGGCCCAGTTGCTGCCGCGCGGGGTGATCAACATCATCTGTGGCGGCGGTGAGAACGTCGGCGCGCATCTGGTCAGCCACCCCAAGGTGCGCATGGTGTCGCTGACCGGCGATATCGTCACCGGGCAGAAGATACTCTCGACTGCGGCCAGGACCCTCAAGCGCACCCACCTGGAACTGGGCGGCAAGGCCCCGGTGATCGTGTGCAACGACGCCGACCTGCAGGCGGTGGTCGACGGCGTGCGTGCGTATGGCTATTACAACGCCGGCCAGGATTGCACCTCGGCCTGCCGGGTCTACGCGCAGGCCGGTATCTACGACCGGCTGGTGGCCGAACTCGGTGCGGCGGTCAGCAGCATTCGTTTTGCCGGCCAGCACGATGCCGACAACGAGATCGGCCCGCTGATCAGCACCCGCCAGCGCGACCGGGTCTCCAGTTTCGTCGAGCGCGCCCTCAGCCAGCCGTATGTCGAGTGTGTCAGCGGGGCCAGCGTGCATGACGGCCCCGGCTTCTACTACCCGCCGACGTTGCTGGCAGGTTGCAGGCAGAGCGACGAGATCGTCCAGCGCGAAGTGTTCGGGCCGGTGGTCACCGTGACCCGGTTCGATGAGCTGGCCCAGGCCGTGGACTGGGCCAACGACTCCGAGTACGGCCTCGCGTCGTCGGTCTGGACGCAGAACCTGGACAAGGCCATGCAGGTCGCGGCGCGCCTGCAGTACGGCTGCACCTGGATCAACAGCCACTTCATGCTGGTCAGCGAAATGCCCCATGGTGGCCTCAAGCGCTCGGGCTACGGCAAGGACCTGTCCAGCGACTCGCTGCAGGACTACAGCGTGGTGCGACACATCATGGCGCGCCACGGTCAGCACCTCTAGCCAGCGGCTTGGCAAGGGAGCATTCGATTTAATCGAATGCTCCCTTGAGTTTTTAGTAATTGTCGATCCGTTACCCGTGTCTTAGTGTTTCGACCCATACCGGCCTGTGCTCGCCTTGCAGCCTTTCAGATGCCGGCCCATGGGCGCCCACTGTCGCGTCGCCCAACAATAAGAACCCGTATTGGCCGCCCACGCGGTGCCCCTGACTCGTCTGCCATAACTACAACATTGCCAGCGCGCCACCGAGCGAGAGGAACCTACCGATGCACTTCCAGTTTCTGTTACCCACCAAGATCGTCATGGAGCCAGGCTTGCGCCAGCGTACCGGCGAGCACCTGACCGAGCTGGGCCTGCGCCACGTGCTGCTGGTCACCGACCCCGGGGTCAAGAACGCCGGTTTGCTCGACAGCATCTACGCCAGCCTGGAGCAGGCCGGTATCCGCTATGACGAGATCGCCGACGTCAAACCCAACCCGCGCAGCGAAGACGTCAACCGCGCCGCCGAACACTACCGCGGTACGGGCATCGACGGTGTGCTGGCGGTAGGTGGCGGCAGCGCGATGGACGCGGCCAAGGCCATCAGCGTGCTGCTGACCCACGAGGGCAAGGTCGAGGACTATGAAGGCGCGTTCACCCTCAAGGGCCCGGTGCTGCCGATCGTGGCCATCCCGACCACGGCGGGTACGGGTAGTGAAGTAACCTTCTTTTCGGTCATCACCGACACCCGTCGCCAGTTCAAGATGAGCCTGCTCGACTACCGCATCGGCCCGGTACTGGCCCTGCTCGACTCGGACATCACCGCCACGCTGCCAGCGCACATCGCTGCCGCTACCGGTATGGACGCCCTGACCCACGCCATCGAGGCCTACACCGGCAAGCCGGCCAACCCCATCAGCGACGGCCTGGCCCTGCACGCCATCCGCCTGATCGCGCAGCACCTCAAGCCGGCCGTGCAAGAGCCGGACAACCGCGAGGCCCGCGAACAGATGCTGATCGCCAGCCTGATTGCCGGCATGGCCTTCGGCAACGCCGACATCGCCAGCGTGCACTGCATTTCCGAAGCCATCGGCGGCATGTACGACACCCCGCACGGGGTCGGCAATGCGATCTTCCTGCCGTTCGTGTTCAGCCATAACCGCGATGCCGACCTGCGGCGTCACGCCGATGTCGCCTATGCCCTGGGCATCGACCCGAACCTTGAGGCCAGCGCCGCTGCCGACGCGGGTGTCGAGCAGTTGTTCCGCATGAACCGCGAGCTGGGTATCCCGCGTTTCGCCGAGGTAGACGGGGTGCGCGAGGAAGACTTCCTGGCCATCGCGCAGAAGTCCAAGAGCAATATTTCCGATGCGAGCAACCCCAAGGCCATGACCGTCGAGAGTTACCTCGAGGTGATCCGCGCCGCCTACCATTACGCCGCTTGAGGGCTTACCCATGAGTGCATCGACTTCCCCTGCGCACTTGCGCCGGACCCTCGGCCCGGTTTCCGTGCTGCTGTTCGGCCTGGCCTTTATCGCCCCCCTGATCGTGTTCGGCACCTATGGCGTGATTGCCCAGGCCAGCCAGAACACCGTGGCGCTGTCCTATGTGGTGGCGTCCATCGGGGTGATCTTCACCGCCTTGAGTTACGGGCGGCTGGTGCGGGTGTTCCCCACGGCCGGTTCGGCCTATACCTACACCCGCAAGATGTTCAACCCCGGCCTCGGCTTCATGGTCGGCTGGGCTGCATTGCTCGACTACTTCTTCATCCCGATGCTGATCTGGCTGCTGGGCGCAAGCTACCTGAGCCTGGCGTTCCCCGATGTGCCACAGTGGTGCTGGATCACCGGCTTCATCGTCTCGACCACGCGCTGAACATCCTCGGCATCCAGGTCGCCAACCGCTTCAACATCATCCTGATGCTGATCCAGTTGACGATCATCGCGGTGTTCATCGCCCTGTGCTGGCACTACGTGGCCGCGATCAACGGCCCGGGCGGGCTGCTGTCGGTCAAGCCGTTCTTCAATGCCGACGTGCCGTTCTCGGCCACTATGGCCGGTGCCGCCATCGCGGCCTATTCGTTCCTCGGCTTCGATGCACTGTCGACGCTGAGCGAAGAAACCGTGGAGCCGGAGCGCACCATCCCCAGGGCAATCCTGCTGGTGGCGTTGATCGGCGGCAGCCTGTACATCGGCTCGTCCTACTTCATGTACCTGGCGCACCCGGCGGGGCTGTTCGAGAACATCGACGGCGCAGCGTTCGAAATCGCCAAGACCATTGGCGGCGACCTGTTCTTCGGCGTGGTGCTGACCGGCATCATCATTGCCCACTTTGCTGCCGGCCTGTCGTTCCAGGCCAGTGTCGGGCGCCTGTTGTATGCCCTGGGGCGTGACAACCAGCTGCCGCAAAAGCTGTTCGGCGTGCTGCACCCGCGCTACAAGACCCCGGTACTCAACATCGTGCTGTGCGGTGCGTTTGGCCTCGTCGGCTTTGGCCTGACCATCGCCACCGCCACCTCGCTGGTCAACTTCGGCGCGTTCCTGGCCTTTACGGCGGTCAACCTGTGCGCGCTGAAATTGACCTTCGACCGCGCCGTGAGCGACAAGGCAGGCGTGGTACGCGGGGTGATGTTCCCCCTGGCCGGTGCCTTCACCTCCGGCTGGATGCTGATCAGCCTGGACGCCGATGCGCTGCTGCTCGGTTGCTGCTGGATAGTGCTGGGCCTGGTGTATCTGGCCTGCCGTACGCGCCTGTTCAGCACCGCCGTGCCTGAAGCGGCGCTCTGACCCCACGGCGCCCGGCGCCCGTACTCCACCGCTGTCATCGTCCCCTGTACACCTGCCTATGGCGCAGGCGGGGACGCGTGCGACTTTTTTACGCTGGCGGCCAACCCGCCGCACGGGAGAACCCATGCAAACCTGCCTGCTGATCAATGGTCAACTCATCGCCGGTGACGGCGAAAAACTGCCGGTGCTCAACCCCTCGCTGGGGGCCACCCTGGTGGAGATTGCCGAGGCCAGCCTGGCCCAGGTCGATGCCGCCGTCTGCGCTGCCGATGCCGCCTTCCAGGGCTGGTCACAGACCACGCCCAAGGACCGCTCGCTGCTGTTGCTGCAACTGGCCGACGCCATCGATGCCCACGCCAGCGAGCTGGCACGGCTGGAGTCGGACAACTGTGGCAAACCCTACACGGCGGCGTTGAATGACGAGCTGCCGGGGGTTGCCGACGTGTTCCGCTTCTTCGCCGGTGCCAGCCGCTGCCTGCAGGGCAGTGCTGCGGGTGAATACCTGGAAGGCCATACGTCGATGATTCGCCGCGACCCGGTTGGCGTGGTGGCCTCCATCGCCCCCTGGAACTACCCGCTGATGATGGCTGCCTGGAAGCTCGGCCCGGCCCTGGCCGCTGGCAACACCGTGGTGCTCAAGCCATCTGAGCAGACGCCGTTGAGCACGCTGAAACTGGCGCAACTGATGGCGCAGATCTTCCCCGCGGGCGTGGTCAACGTAGTCTTCGGCCGTGGCCCGAACGTCGGCAAGCCGCTGACCAGTCACCCCAAGGTGCGCATGGTGTCGCTGACCGGCTCGGTCGCCACCGGCAGCCAGATCATTGCCGGCACCGCCGACAGCGTGAAACGCCTGCACATGGAGCTGGGCGGCAAGGCCCCGGTGATCGTGTTCGATGACGCCGATATCGACGCCGTGGTCGAAGGCGTGCGCACCTTCGGTTTCTACAACGCCGGCCAGGACTGCACTGCCGCCTGCCGCATCTATGTGCAGAAGGGCGTCTATCAGGCGTTTGTGGAGAAGCTCGGCGCGGCGGTGGCGAGTATCCGCTACGGCCTGCAGGATGATCCCGAGACCGAGCTTGGGCCGTTGATCACGCTTGAGCATCTGGAGCGCGTCGAAGGCTTCGTGCAGCGCGCCCGTGAGCAGTCGCATATAGAGGTCGTGACCGGTGGCCGGCGCGTTGCCGGGCCGGGTTTCTTCTTTGAACCGACGGTGCTCGCCGGCGCCCGCCAGGACGACGAAGTGGTGCGCCGCGAAATCTTCGGCCCGGTGGTGTCGGTCACCGCGTTCGATGACGAAGCGCAGGCGCTGGGTTGGGCCAACGATTCCGACTACGGCCTGGCGTCGTCGGTGTGGACCCGCGATGTCGGGCGTGCCCATCGCCTGGCTGCACGCCTGCAGTACGGCTGCACCTGGGTCAACACGCACTTCATGCTGGTCAGCGAAATGCCCCATGGCGGCGCCAAGCTCTCGGGCTATGGCAAGGACATGTCAATGTATGGCCTGGAAGACTACACCACCATCCGCCATGTGATGTTCAAGCACTAGGCCGTCGCGCCAGCGCCGGGTGCGTGACAGAAAAGGTGTGGAACCTGAGGCTTCGCACCTTTTCTGTCGCGCGCAGCCGGCACTACAGCACGTGGTATTTCAACCCGTGCGCACTCAAGGCAACCACCAGGTCCGCCAGGTTCCACAGCCGACGCTGATGAATCCATGGCCAGCCGGGCCGCTCGATGAATACCTGCTCCCCTTCATGGTGAATCAGGCTGTACACCAGTGAGCCGTCGTTGCTGCGGTGCACCAGGTACAGCTGGCCGTCGAAATCCTTGAAGGTGAACGAGCCGACATGGCGCAGGCACGTTGGCAGGTCGGGCAGCGCGCCCGGCTTGGCCACCGCGGCCAGCAGGCGCAGGTCGCTCTGCACGCGCACCTCCCTGAAGCCACTCATCACGCCCGCTCTGCCGGGGTCCAGCCCCCACTCGTCCGGCCGGCCGATGGGCACGTCCTCTACCCGCAGCCCGACCACACCTTCGAGTTCCGCCAGCCCTGGCACGCCCTGGAAAAGGTTGGCGTGGCTGTTGCCCACCAGCGCTACCCAGCGGGCCGGGCCACGGGCCGCCTGATCGGCGCGGATGATGCGGTCGGCGTAGAAATTCATCATTTGCTGGCGCACCGGCGCGGTCGGGGGCTGCAGCCACGCCTGGCGATAGCTGGCCATGCAGTCGATGGCCTGCACGCGCACCCGATACTTGCGTGCGGCGCGCAGCACTTCAAGGAAGGTGTAGCGCTTGTCCGGATCGGTGCCGTGGCCCTCGTCCAGCTCGCGTACGTAGGCTTTCAATGCCGCGGTAAAGGTTCCGCTGCGGTTGAATGCGTCCAGGTCCAGTTGGTGAAAGTCGGTCAGCAGGTGTTCCAGGTACAGCACCCGCACCTGCTGCTTGGCCAACTGTGACATGTTCTCGATCAGCAGGCGTTTGCTGCCGATGCCCGAATGAGCCTCGCCGATCACCACGCCCATGCTGTGCTCGTACAGGCTGCGAAACAATGCCTTGGGGTTCGTGCCGGGCGCCGGGGCGACGACGGCCGGACGCGGTGGCAAGGGCGGGTCGCTGAAGAAGGCCTGCGCATCGCGGGCCAGCAGGTCGCGGTAGGTTCTGAATTTTTCATACGGGGTATTTTGCAGGGGGTCGGCAATATCCGACAGGTAGCCGCTCAGGTGCTGGCGCTCGCCGCCATTGGCGCCCTTGAGCAGTGCCGGGCGCCAGTGCTCGGCTACCTCGTAGGGCGTGGAGGGCAGCGGTTCGAGTGGCGGTACGCGCCGCCAGGGGGGGCACGCCGAAACGCGGCGCGCCGCCCCTCAGCCCATTCTCCAGCGGGCGCCACCGGCCTTCTGCGTCCAGACGTATGGGGACCTGGCGGTAGAACGAGAAGGGGGTCTGCGGGTCGACGACGACCCAGCTGTCGAGTTCGCCCACATGACGTACCTGATACGGCGCCTCGTCGATCATCACGTAGAACCCGTCGTCCATGCTGTAGATACCCTGCAAGCGGCCTTCTCCGGGTGTGTGGCCGTCGAGCAGCACATTGGTTTCGAACGGCGCAAGCACGGCATCCGGCTCGGCCGGCAACAGCGACGAAGGTAGCCAGGGCGCAAGGTCAGGGATCTGCGGGCCCGGTGTGCTCGTGGGGGCGGCGGCAGGCACTTCGCCGGCCTCGATGGGCTCGGGGTCGACCGCGGCGCCTTGAGCAGGGTGGCGTTGAACAGGGTATTGATCGCCGACTGCAGTGCGCCCAGCACGCCTGCCTGGCGCTGCGCCGTGGTGTGCCCGGTGATGGCCTGGTCGATGTTC
>NZ_JAAHBU010000273.1 GCF_010671725.1 Pseudomonas brassicae
GGTGTACCTGTGGGAGCTGGCTTGCCAGCGAAAGCGTCAGCGCAGACAACGCTGGGCTCCTATCATTCCCAATGATAGTTACCTTCGCCCCATTCGATTCGTTGTTGATAGTTGCAGATCGCAGAATCCGCCCACTCTCAATACATTGGCGGATCTATCCATGGAACACTCACTCAAACCCCTGCGCTATCCCCTTGCTGCCCTGGCACTGGTGGTGATGAGTGCCTGTGGCCGCACCCCGGAGGCCCCGCAAGCCCCCGGCGCGCCTAAAGTCAGCGTGGCCAAGGTGCTGGAACAACCAATCAACGAGTGGGACGAGTTCACCGGCCGCCTCGAAGCCCCCGAAACCGTCGAAGTGCGCCCACGCGTCTCCGGCCAGATCGATCAGGTCGCCTTCACCGAAGGCGCACAGGTCAAGAAAGGCGACCTGCTGTTCCAGATCGACCCCCGCCCGTTCCAGGCTCAAGTTCGCCAACTTGAAGCCCAACTGCAACAAGCCCGCGCCACCGCCACCCGCAGCCAGAACGAAGCCCAGCGCGGCGAACGCCTGCGCAGCAGCAACGCCATTTCCGCCGAGCTCGCCGAGTCACGCACCAGCGCCGCCACCGAGGCCCGCGCCGGCGTCGCCGCGATCCAGGCACAACTGGACCTGGCCAGGCTCAACCTGAGCTTCACCCGCGTCACCGCACCGATCAGCGGCCGCGTCAGCCGCGCACAGTTCACCGCCGGCAATATCGTCAGCGCCGACGTCACCCCGCTCACCAGCGTGGTCTCCACCGACAAGGTCTACGCCTACTTCGACGCCGACGAGCGCGTGTACCTCAAGTACAGCGAACTGGCGCGAAACGGCCAGCGCGGCCAAAGCACCCCGGTGTACCTGGGCCTGTCCAACGAAACCGGCAACCCGCACCTGGGCCAGATGAACTTCGTCGACAACCAGGTCAACCCCAAGACCGGCACCATCCGCGGTCGCGCCGTGTTCGACAACCGCGACGGCCAGTTCACCCCCGGCCTGTACGCACGCCTGAAGCTGGTCGGCAGCGCCACCTACTCGGCCGTGCTGATCAACGACGAAGCGGTAGGCACCGACCTTGGCAAGAAGTTCGTGCTGGTGATGGACAAGGACAACAAGGCCGATTACCGCGCCGTCGAGCTGGGCCCCAAACTCGAAGGCCTGCGCATCGTGCGCAGCGGCCTGAACAAGGAAGACCGCATTGTGGTCAAGGGCCTGCAGCGCGTACGCCCAGGCTCTGCCGTCAGCCCTGAAGAAACCCCGATGGCCAGCGACACCACCCTCGCCGCCCTCGCCCAGCAACGCCAGGCCCTGGAAGCCAGCACGCCGAGCAAGCCGATTGCGGTCAAGCTCGCCAGTGCCACGGCACCACGCGGTTAAGGGACGACTCCGATGAATTTTTCCCAGTTCTTCATTACCCGGCCGATCTTCGCCGCGGTACTTTCGCTGCTGATCCTGATCGCCGGCAGCATTTCGCTGTTCCAGCTGCCGATCAGCGAATACCCCGAAGTGGTACCCCCCACCGTGGTGGTGCGCGCCAACTTCCCCGGCGCCAACCCCAAGGTCATCGGCGAAACCGTCGCCGCACCGCTTGAGCAAGCCATCACCGGCGTCGAGAACATGCTGTACATGTCCTCGCAGTCGACCGCCGACGGCAAGATCACCCTGACCATCACCTTCGCCCTGGGCACCGACCTGGACAACGCCCAGGTGCAGGTGCAGAACCGCGTGACGCGCACCCAGCCCAAGCTGCCCGAAGAAGTGACGCGTATCGGTATCACCGTCGACAAGGCGTCACCCGACCTGACCATGGTGGTGCACCTGACCTCGCCCGATCAGCGCTACGACATGCTCTACCTGTCCAACTACGCCATCCTCAACATCAAGGACGAGCTGGCGCGCCTGGGCGGCGTGGGCGACGTGCAGCTGTTCGGCATGGGCGACTACTCGCTGCGCGTCTGGCTGGACCCGAACAAGACCGCTTCGCGCAACCTCACCGCCAGTGACGTGGTCAGCGCGATCCGCGAGCAGAACCGCCAGGTAGCCGCCGGCCAGCTCGGCTCGCCGCCTGCACCCAGCGCCACCAGCTTCCAGCTGTCGGTCAACACCCAGGGCCGGCTGGTCAGCGAAGAGGAATTCGAGAACATCATCATCCGCGCCGGCGCCGATGGCGAAATCACTCGCCTGAAGGACATCGCCCGCGTCGAGCTGGGCTCCAGCCAGTACGCCCTGCGCTCGCTGCTCAACAACCAGCCGGCGGTGGCGATCCCGATCTTCCAGCGCCCAGGCTCCAACGCCATCCAGATCTCCGACGACGTGCGCGCCAAGATGGCCGAACTGAAGAAGGACTTCCCCGAGGGCATGGACTACAGCATCGTCTACGACCCGACCGTGTTCGTGCGCGGTTCGATCGAGGCCGTGGTGCACACGCTGTTCGAAGCACTGATCCTGGTGGTGCTGGTGGTGATCCTGTTCCTGCAGACCTGGCGCGCCTCGATCATCCCGCTGGTGGCCGTACCGGTGTCACTGATCGGCACCTTCGCGGTGATGCACCTGTTCGGCTTCTCGCTCAACGCGCTGTCGCTGTTCGGGCTGGTATTGGCCATCGGCATCGTGGTGGACGACGCCATCGTGGTGGTGGAGAACGTGGAGCGCAATATCGAGCTGGGGCACACACCGCTGGAGGCGACCAAGCGCGCCATGGGTGAAGTGACCGGGCCGATCATCGCCACCGCCCTGGTACTGTGCGCGGTGTTCATCCCGGCTGCATTCATCTCGGGGCTCACCGGGCAGTTCTACAAGCAGTTTGCACTGACCATCGCAATCTCGACGGTGATCTCCGCGTTCAACTCGCTGACCCTGTCGCCAGCGCTGCGGCGGTGCTGCTCAGGGGCCACGACGCGCCCAAGGACCGTTTCTCCAAGGTACTCGATCGCCTGCTAGGCGGCTGGCTGTTCAAACCGTTCAACCGCTTCTTCGAGCGCGCCAGCCACAGCTATGTGGGTACCGTGGGCCGGGTCATCCGCAGCAGCGGTATCGCCCTGTTCGTGTACGCCGGGCTGATGGTGCTGACCTGGATGGGCTTTGCCGCCACGCCGACCGGCTTTGTCCCGGCGCAAGACAAGCAGTACCTGGTGGCCTTCGCGCAACTGCCCGACGCCGCCAGCCTGGACCGCACCGAAGCGGTGATCAAGAAAATGGGGGAAGCCGCCCTCAAGAACCCCGGCGTGGCGGACTCCATTGCATTCCCTGGCCTGTCGATCAACGGTTTCACCAACAGCCCCAACAGCGGCATCGTGTTCGTGGCCCTCAAGTCGTTCGACCAGCGCAAGGACCCCAGCCAGTCGGCAGCGGCCATTGCCGCCGCACTGAACGCGCAGTACGCCGATATCCAGGACGCCTATATCGCGATCTTCCCGCCGCCACCGGTTCAGGGGCTGGGCACCATCGGGGGCTTCCGCCTGCAGATCGAAGACCGTGGCAACCTGGGTTACGAAGCGCTGTACAAGGAAACCCAGAACATCATCGCCAAGAGCTACAACGTGCCGGAGCTGGCCGGGCTGTTCACCAGCTACCAGGTCAACGTGCCCCAGGTCGATGCCGCCATCGACGCGAAAAGGCCAAGACCCACGGCGTAGCCATCAACGATATCTTCGACACCCTGCAGATCTACCTGGGTTCGCTGTATGCCAACGACTTCAACCGCTTTGGCCGCACCTACCAGGTCAACGTGCAGGCCGAGCAGCAGTTCCGCCTCGATGCCGAGCAGATCGGCCAGCTCAAGGTGCGCAACAATCAGGGCGAGATGATCCCGCTGGCGACCTTCATCAAGGTCAGCGACACCTCCGGGCCGGACCGCGTGATGCACTACAACGGCTTCATCACCGCTGAAATCAACGGTGGCGCTGCGCCAGGCTACAGCTCGGGCCAGGCTGAAAAAGCCATCGAGAAGCTGCTCAAGGAAGAACTGCCCAACGGCATGACCTACGAATGGACCGAGTTGACCTACCAGCAGATCCTGGCCGGCAACACTGCGCTGTTCGTGTTCCCGCTGTGCGTGCTGCTGGCGTTCCTGGTACTGGCGGCACAGTACGAAAGCTGGAGCCTGCCGCTGGCGGTGATCCTGATCGTACCGATGACCCTGCTGTCGGCGATTACCGGGGTGATCCTGTCCGGTGGCGACAACAACATCTTCACCCAGATCGGCTTGATCGTACTGGTGGGACTGGCGTGCAAGAACGCGATCCTGATCGTGGAGTTCGCCAAGGACAAACAGGCCGAGGGGCTCGACCCGCTGGCTGCGGTGCTGGAAGCCTGCCGCCTGCGTCTGCGTCCGATCCTGATGACCTCGTTCGCCTTCATCATGGGGGTGGTGCCGCTGGTGTTCTCCTCCGGTGCCGGTGCCGAAATGCGCCATGCCATGGGTGTGGCGGTGTTCTCCGGGATGATCGGGGTAACCTTCTTCGGCCTGTTGCTGACACCGGTGTTCTTTGTATTGATCCGTCGCTATGTCGAGCGCAGCGAGGCGCGCAAGGCGGCCCGTCAGCTGACGCTGGAGAAGCAAGCATGAACCATTTGAAACTGTGGGCACCCAGCCTGCTGGTGCTGGCCCTGGCGGCCTGCGCCGTTGGCCCCGACTACCAGGCCCCGCACACCGCCGCCGCGCACCTGGCGGCGGCGGACGCCCAGCAGGCCAAGGCGGCCTTCGACCGCAGCCGGTTCGATGCGATCTGGTGGCGTCAGTTCGACGACCCGATCCCTGGACCAGTTGGTGAGCCAGTCGCTGGCCGACACCGTGAACTGCGGGTGGCCTTCGCCCGCCTCAAGGCCGCGCG
>NZ_JAAHBU010000274.1 GCF_010671725.1 Pseudomonas brassicae
TGGAGTACGCCAGGAAAGCCAAGGACACCAGCGCCGCCGGTGAAGCGTTCTCGCGCCAGGAAGCCGGCGTGACGCTGCGCAAGGGTGAACCCGAGCTGCTCGCGGCCGTCAACCAGGCGCTGGACACACTGCGCGCCGACGGCACCTTGAAAAAGCTCTCGGAAAAGTACTTCAGTGCTGACGTGACGCAATGATCGAAGACAGCCTGCAACTGGCTCTGGACAGCGCGCCCTTTCTGCTCAAGGGCGCCTACTTCACGGTATTGCTGAGCCTGGGCGGGATGTTCTTCGGTCTGCTGATCGGCTTCGGCCTGGCGCTGATGCGCCTGTCGTCGATCAAGCTGCTGAGCTGGACGGCACGTGTGTACGTATCGTTCTTTCGCGGCACGCCGCTGCTGGTGCAACTGTTCATGATCTATTACGGCCTGCCGCAACTGGGCATCGAACTGGACCCGCTGCCCGCTGCGCTGATCGGCTTCTCGCTGAACATGGCCGCCTACGCCTGCGAGATCCTGCGTGCCGCCATCAGTTCCATCGACCGCGGCCAGTGGGAAGCCGCCGCCAGCATCGGCATGACCCGCGGCCAGGCGCTGCGCCGCGCCATCCTGCCGCAGGCGGCGCGCACGGCGCTGCCGCCGCTGGGCAACAGTTTCATCTCGCTGGTCAAGGACACCGCGCTGGCGGCCACCATCCAGGTGCCCGAGCTGTTCCGCCAGGCCCAGCTGATCACCGCACGCACCTTCGAGATTTTCACCATGTACCTTGCCGCCGCGCTTATCTACTGGGTCTTGGCCAGCGTGCTGGCACACCTGCAGAACCGCCTGGAAGCGCGGGTCAACCGGCACGACCAGGAGTCCTGAGGCATGATCGACGTCATCCGCTTGAGCAAGCAGTTCAACGGCCAGACCGTGCTCGACGATATCAGCCTGAGCGTGCAGGCCGGCGAAGTGATCGCCATCATCGGCCCCAGCGGTTCAGGCAAGACCACCTTCCTGCGCTGCCTGAACCTGCTGGAAACCCCCAGCAGCGGGCGTATCCGCGTGGGCGATATCGAGATCGACGGCGACCGCCCGCTGGCCCGGCAGGCCAGCCTGATCCGTCAGTTGCGCCAGCAGGTGGGCTTCGTGTTCCAGAACTTCAACCTGTTCCCCCACCGCACCGCGCTGGAAAACGTCATCGAAGGGCCCTTGGTGGTGAAGAAGACCGCGCGCGACAAGGCCCTGATGCTCGGCCGCACGCTGCTGGCCAAGGTTGGCCTGGCCGGCAAGGAAAACGCCTACCCCAGGCGTCTTTCCGGTGGCCAGCAACAGCGCGTGGCGATTGCCCGGGCGCTGGCCATGGAACCGCAGGTGATCCTGTTCGACGAGCCTACCTCCGCGCTGGACCCGGAACTGGTCGGCGAGGTGCTGGCAACCATTCGTGGCCTGGCGCAGGAAAACCGCACCATGATCATCGTCACCCACGAAATGACCTTCGCCCGCGACGTGGCCAACCGGGTGATCTTTTTCGACAAGGGCGTGATCGTCGAGCAAGGCGAGGCCAAGGCATTTTTTGCCGCGCCCCGGGAAGCGCGTACCCGCCAGTTCCTCGGCAAGTTCCTCGGCGCCCAGGGCCACGCCCAGTGAGCCGCAACGCGGACAAATCCGAGTTTGTCCACAGCCCCCATGCCGCTGCGAGTAGGACCGCTCTGAAGCATTGCTGACTGCACGGTCACGGCGATGGGGCACCTTGACTCACCTGCCGATCCGGCCAATAACCATGCCTTGTGCCACCACCCGCACCAGGACATTGACCATGCACCGCGCAGCCAAAGGATCTGAACTGCCACCGCCCACCCTGCCCCACGTTGCCCGCCACGGCATCGGCCTGCACACCGCCAGCCACTTGCAGGCAAGCATTCCCATCGGGCCGCCGATGGTTGACGGGGACCTGCTGGAACTGTTCTGGGGCAACCGCTTCGTTGCCGCCCATGTGCTGCAATCCGCCGAGGCGGGCACGCGCGTTACCTTGCACGTGCCCAGGCAACTGCTCTACCCCGGGCTCAACAACCTGCACTACCGCCTGCTGCGCCCTGGCCAGCACCCGCGCCGCTCGCTGCCGTGCCAGGTAGCGGTCAAGCTCGACTGCCCGGGCGGTGCCGTGGATACCGCAGACAACCCTGGCCTGGCGCCCCTGCACCTGCCCGCCAGCCTGCGCCAGCACGGCCTGGACCTGCAGCACCTTGAGCAGGATGTGGCGTTTCGCATCGCACCCTACCGGCACATGGCCCCAGGCGATGCGATCACCCTGCGCTGGGCCGACCTGCGCCTGGACCTGGCGCCCTTGCCGGCCGACGCCGTGGGCACGGCGGTAAACGGCGTGATCCCGCGTGAGGTGATCCTGGAAGCCGGCAGCGACGACCGCCTGCAAGCCAGTTACTGCATCCTCGATCGGGTCGGCAACAGTTCGCACTGGGCCCCGCCCGCGTGCCTGCGGGTGCGCGGTGAAAGGCTGCCACGCCACTTCTATACATATTCCTAAAGGTTAGTTTATTTAATTTTTATACACGTTTAGGGTATATGAACCGGACCACCGGACCAGCGCATTTCTGTCGCCGCGCATCGATAGCGGCGACGTTCTCAATACGTGAGGTAGGTATGGTCAGGAACACAATCACCCCAGTGCGTAACGCCAGGGCATTGAGTGCAGCCAAGGAGCGGTACTGATGTCCAGCCTGGCGCACGACACAGTCCACAGCGATCTGGACAACGCCCCATCACTGCTGCCGGCCAAGGTCCTGCGCGATGACGCAGAAGCCGTGCAGGCAGCCCACGAACTGGCCGCCACGGCGCGCCTGCAGGCCGCCCGGCGCGACCAGCAGCGCACGTTGCCCTGGGCCGAAATCGAACAGTTCACCCGCAGCGGCCTGGGCAGCATCAGCATCCCGCGCGAGCACGGCGGGCCCGACGTTTGCTTCGCCACCATCGCCGAGGTGTTCCGCATCATCAGTGCGGCCGACCCGGCACTGGGGCAGATCCCGCAGAACCAGTTCGGCATCCTCCAGCAGGTCAAGAACACCGGTACCGAACGCCAGAAGCACCTGCTGTTCAAGTCGGTGCTGGATGGCTGGCGCATCGGCAATGCCGGCCCCGAGCGCGGCAGCAAGAACACCCTCGAACTCAAGGCCCGCGCCGTGCGCGAGGGCGATCACTACCTGCTCAGCGGGCAGAAGTTCTACTCCACCGGCGCACTGTTCGCGCACTGGGTAGCGGTCAAGGCGCTCAATGACGACGGCCGCCAGGTGATGGCGTTCGTGCGCCGTGGCAGCCCGGGCCTGCGCATCGTCGACGACTGGTCCGGCTTCGGCCAGCGCACCACCGCCAGCGGCACGGTGCTGCTCAACGAGGTGCCGGTAGACGCCGAGCTGGTGCTCGACAACTGGCGCCAGGCCGACGCGCCGAACATCCAGGGCGCCGCCTCGCAACTGGTGCAGGCCGCGATCGATGCCGGCATCGCCGAGGCCGCCGTGGCCGACGCGATCAGTTTCGTGCGTGAACGTGCACGGCCGTGGGTCGACGCCAAGGTCGAGCGCGCCAGTGACGACCCGTACGTGATTGCCGACATCGGCCGCCTGACGCTTGAACTGCATGCTGCCCAGGCCTTGCTCGGCCGTGCGGCGCGGGTGCTGGACGAAGTCAACGCTGCGCCCATCGATGCCGCCAGCGCAGCGCGGGCCTCAATCGCGGTAGCCGAGGCCAAGGTACTCACCACCGAAATCTCGCTGCAGGCCAGCGAGAAGCTCTTCGAACTGTCTGGCAGCCGCGCCACCCTGGCCGAGTTCAACCTCGACCGACACTGGCGCAACGCCCGCGTACACACCCTGCACGACCCGGTGCGCTGGAAGTACCACGCCGTGGGCGCCTATCACCTCAACGCGACCCTGCCTGCCCGGCATTCCTGGATCTGACCAGACCACTGGAGCTTCTCTGATGAGCCTATTGCCACAACCGCACGATCCCGTGGCGGTCATCTGCACTGACGCCCAGGCGTTGGACATTGCCGAACAGATCGCCGAGCAACTGCGCCGCGACAGCATCGAGCGCGACCGTGAACGCCGCCTGCCGCACCCGGAACTGGCGCTGTTCTCGCGCTCGGGCCTGTGGGGCATCAGCGTGCCCAGGGCCTTTGGCGGCGCGGGGGTGTCCAACGTGACCCTGGCCAAGGTGATCGCACGCATTGCCCAGGCCGACGCCTCGCTGGGGCAGATTCCGCAAAACCATTTCTACGCCCTTGAAGTGCTGCGCGTTAACGGCAGCCCCGAACAGCAGGCGCGCCTGTATGCCGAAGTGCTGGCGGGCAGACGCTTCGGCAACGCCCTGGCCGAGCTGGGCACCAAGACCGCCCACGACCGCACCACCGCACTGACCGCCGACGGCGACGGCTACCGCATCAACGGCCGCAAGTTCTACGCCACCGGCGCGCTGTACGCCCAACGCATCCCCACCTCGGTGATCGATGAGCACGGCGTGCAGCAATTGGCCTTCGTGCCGGCCGACACCGCTGGCTTGAGCGTGATCGACGACTGGAGCGGCTTTGGCCAGCGCACCACCGGCAGCGGCTCGGTGGTGTTCGACAATGTGCGTGTCGAGGCCGCCGACGTGGTGCCGTTCCAGAGCGCCTTTGAGCGGCCGACCCCGGTCGGCCCGCTGGCGCAGATCCTCCATGCGGCGATCGATACCGGTATCGCCCGCGCCGCCTATGAAGACGCGCTGCATTTCGTGCGCACGCGTACCCGGCCGTGGATCGACTCGGGCATCGACAAGGCCGTGGACGATCCGCTGACCCTCAAGTCGTTCGGGCACCTGGCGATCCGCCTGCACGCCACCGAAGCGCTGCTGGAGCGCGCCGGCGAATTTCTCGACCGCGCCCAGGCCGACACCAACGCCGAGACGGTCGCGGCCGCCTCGATTGCCGTGGCCGAAGCCCGCGCCATCAGCACCGAGATCTCGCTGGCGGCCGGCAGCACCCTGTTCGAACTGGCGGGCAGCCAGGCCACCCTGGCCGAGCACGGTCTGGACCGCCACTGGCGCAACGCCCGCGTGCACACCCTGCACGACCCGGTGCGCTGGAAGTACCACGCCATCGGCAACTACTACCTCAACGATGAAAACCCACCGTTGCGGGGCACGATCTGATGGCAAAAAAGAAGATCCTGCTCAACGCCTTCAACATGAACTGCGTGGGGCATATCAACCACGGCCTGTGGACGCACCCGCGCGACACCTCGACCCAGTACAAGACCCTCGCGTACTGGACCGAGCTGGCTCAGTTGCTGGAGCGCGGGCTGTTCGACGGCCTGTTCATCGCCGACATCGTCGGCGTGTACGACGTGTACCAGCAGTCGGTGGACGTGCCGCTCAAGGAGTCGATCCAGTTGCCGGTCAACGACCCGCTGCTGCTGGTCTCGGCCATGGCTGCGGTCACCCGGCACCTGGGCTTCGGCCTGACCGCCAACCTGACCTACGAGCCGCCGTACCTGTTCGCCCGCAGGCTCTCAACTCTCGACCACCTGAGCCGTGGCCGAGTGGGCTGGAACATCGTCACCGGCTACCTCGACAGCGCGGCCAAGGCCATGGGCCTGGACGCACAGCCCGAGCATGACCGGCGCTATGACCAGGCCGACGAATACCTGCAGGTGCTGTACAAGCTGCTCGAAGGCAGCTGGGACGACGATGCGGTGGTCAACGACCGCGCGCAGCGCGTGTACGCCGACCCGGCCAAGGTGCGCAAGGTGCAGCACCAGGGCGAGTTCTACCGGGTGGAGGGTTATCACCTGTGCGAACCCTCGCCGCAGCGTACCCCGGTGCTGTTCCAGGCCGGCGCATCGGCGCGCGGCCTGGGCTTTGCCGGGCAGCATGCCGAGTGCGTGTTCATCAGCGGCCAGAACAAGGCCGCCACCCGTGCCCAGGTCGACAAGGTGCGCGCCGCCGCGGTCGCCGCCGGGCGCGATGGCGAGGCGGTAAAGGTGTTCATGGGCCTGACCGTGATCGTCGCCCGCACCGAAGCGCAGGCACACGCCAAGCACGCCGACTACCTGCGTCATGCCAGCCCCGAGGCGGGCGTGGCGCACTTCGCCAGCTCTACCGGCATCGACTTTGCCGACTATGAACTGGACGAACCGATCCAGTACGTGAAGAGCAACGCCATCCAATCGGCCACCCAGCACCTGCAAAACAACGACTGGACCCGGCGCAAGCTGCTCGACCAGCACGCCCTGGGCGGGCGCTACATCACCCTGGTCGGCTCGCCGACCCAGGTCGCCGATGCGCTCGAAAGCTGGATCGAAGAGACCGGCCTGGACGGCTTCAACCTGGCGCGCACCGTGACCCCCGAAAGCTATGTCGACTTCATTGACCTGGTGATCCCCGAGCTACAACGCCGCGGGTCTTACAAGACCGCCTACACCGACGGCAGCCTGCGCGAAAAACTCTTCGCCGCAGGCCCGCACCTGCCAGACGACCATACGGGCGCTGGCTACCGCACCACCCACCCGACTGGAGCGCAACCGCATGCTTAAGACTTTCCTGGCCCGCCCTGTCGCGGCCCTGGCCCTGGCCTCGGCTTGATCGGTGGCGCCCACGCAAACGATGCACCGCTCAAGGTGGGCACCACAGCAGCCTTCGCGCCGGCCCTGGAAGCGGCTGTGGACGAAGCGAAGAAACAAGGCCTGAAGGTGGAGCTGGTCGAGTTCAGCGACTGGATCGACCCAACGTCAGCCTCGCCGCCGGCGACCTGGACGTGAACTACTTCCAGCACATCCCGTTCCTGGAAAACGCCAACGCGGCGGCCGGCTCCGACCTGGTGCCGTATGCGCCGGGCATCATCAACAACGTCGGCCTGTACTCGAAAAAATACAAAAGCGTCGACGCGCTGCCTGAAGGCGCCACCGCCGCCATCGCCAACGACCCGATCAACGGCGGACGCGGCCTGCAACTGCTGGCCAAGGCCGGCCTGATCACGCTCAAGCCGGGCGTGGGCTACAAGGCCACCGAAGACGACATCATCGCCAACCCGAGGAAACTCAAGATCCTGCAGGTCGAGGCGGTGCAACTGGTGCGTGCCTATGACGATGCCGACCTGGTGCAGGGCTACCCGCATTACATCCGCCTGGCCAAGACCTTCGATGCAGGTTCCGCACTGATGTTCGATGGCCTGGAGCACAAGGAATACGTCATCCAGTTCGTGATCCGGCCACAGAACAAGGACGATGCGCGCCTGGCCAGGTTCGTCGATATCTACCAGCACTCGCCGGTGGTACGTGCAGCCCTCGACAAAGCCTACGGCAAGCTCTACCAGCCGGGCTGGGAGAGCTGAAATGAGCGCCGCCAGCGCCCACCAGACGGCGCCCCCCGCCAGCCCCGCAGCGCCTGCGCAACAGCATGCGCTGCACCCTGAACTGAGCACTGCGCAGGTGCGTTTCATCGGCCTCAACAAGACGTATCCGGGGCAGCCTGCACCTGCGCTGGCGGACATCGACCTGAACATCCAGCGCGGCGAGATCTTCGGCATCATCGGCCGCAGCGGCGCCGGCAAGTCGTCGCTGATCCGCACCATCAACCGCCTGGAACAACCCAGCAGCGGGCGGGTGCTGATCGACCAGGTCGACATCGGCGAGCACGACGAAGAGCGCCTGGTGGCGCTGCGGCGGCGCATCGGCATGATCTTCCAGCACTTCAACCTGATGTCGGCCAAGACCGTGTGGCAGAACGTCGAGCTGCCGCTCAAGGTGGCCGGCGTGCCCAGGGCCCAGCGCCAGCGCAAGGTGGCCGAGTTGCTCGAACTGGTGGGCTTGCAGGACAAGCACAAGGTCTACCCGGCGCAGTTGTCCGGGGGCCAGAAGCAGCGTGTGGGGATTGCCCGTGCGCTGGTGCACGACCCGCAGATACTGCTGTGCGACGAGGCCACCTCGGCGCTGGACCCGGAGACCACTGCCTCGATCCTCGGGCTGCTGCGCGACATCAACCAGCGCTTGGGCCTGACCGTCATCCTGATCACCCATGAGATGGCGGTGATCCGCGAGATCTGCCAGCGCGTGGTGGTGCTCGAACGCGGACGCATCGTCGAGCAGGGGGCCGTGTGGCAGGTGTTTGGCGACCCGCAGCACGAGGTCAGCAAGACCTTGCTGGCGCCGTTGCAGCCGGCCTTGCCGCAGCGCTTGCAGGCGCGTCTGCTGGCCGAGGCGCCGGATGCGCGGGCGCCCTGGTGTTGCGCTTGCGCGTGAGTGGCCGTGACCGCGAGGCGCCGGAGCTGTCGTCGCTGTTTGGCTTGCTGGGTGGCCAGGTGAGCCTGTTGCAGGGCGGCATCGAGCCGATCCAGGAGCGGGCGCTGGGGCAGTTGGTGGTGTCGGTGGCCAACTCGCCACACGGGCATGCGCAAGTGATTGAACGTGCCCGCCAGTGGGCGGCGCAGGTGGAGGTGCTGGGCTATGTGGTTTGAGCGATTGTTGCAGGGCGTGCTCGACACCTTGCTGATGGTGGGGGTGTCGTCGCTGATTGCGTTGTTGCTGGGGATTCCGCTGGCGGTGATCCTGGTGACCAGCGGCAAGGGCGGGATCTTCGAAGCGCCGCTGGTCAACCGGGTGCTCGGGGTATTCGTCAATGTGTTCCGCTCGATTCCGTTTCTGATTCTGATGGTCGCGTTGATCCCGTTCACGCGGTTGATCGTGGGTACCACCTATGGCGTGTGGGCGGCGGTGGTGCCGTTGACGATCGCGGCCACGCCGTTCTTTGCGCGGATAGCCGAGGTCAGCCTGCGCGAGGTGGACCATGGCTTGATCGAGGCGGCGCAGGCGATGGGCTGCAAACGCTGGCACATCGTCTGGCATGTACTGTTGCCCGAGGCGTTGCCGGGCATTGTGGGCGGGTTCACCATTACCTTGGTGACCATGATCAACTCGTCGGCGATGGCCGGGGCGATTGGTGCGGGGGGGGCTGGGGGATATTGCCTACCGCTATGGTTACCAGCGGTTCGACAGCCAGATCATGCTGACGGTGATCGTCATGCTGGTGGTGCTGGTGGCGTTCATCCAGCTGGGCGGGGATCGGTTGGCGCGGGGGTTGAACAAAAGGTAGACCGCAGTGGCCGCTTTCGCTGGCAAGCAGCTCCGACAGGGTTCTTCAGTGTTCACAAAACCCTGTGGGAAGCTAGGCTTGCCAGCGAAGGGCACAGCGCTACTCTCGAAGCAGTAAAC
>NZ_JAAHBU010000275.1 GCF_010671725.1 Pseudomonas brassicae
GGCGCTACCTTCAGCATGTTCATGGGCCTCGACCACCGGGGCCGAGTTTTCATAGGTTTCGGCCTGCAGAATCAGCGGCGCGACCCACAAGCTTTGCAGCAGGGTCAGCAGCAGGGCGGCAAGCAGGCCGGCAAAACCGGCGGTGCGGGCAATGCGCTTGATCATCGGGGCAGTCTCAGTGGCAAGGGAACGCAGCGCTGTGGCGGGTATCGTGGGCGGCATTGTGCACCGCTTCGATGTGCGAGAAGCCGGCGAAATACACCAGGCACAGGCCCAGCAACGAGGCGCCGATGGCCACGCTCAGGCGCTGCGCGAGGGTGGTGGGGGTAACCAATGGCCGGCTGGAGGTACTGATGATGGGCATGGCGCGTTCCTTTTTGTGTTGTCGGTGCTGTCGGCAACAGGCAAGCGCGGCCAACCCCTGTGCGAACGGCGCCCAGGGGTGCAACTGCGCCCGCCCACCGCGGGGTTGTCAAAACGCTGTTGGGCCGGTCTCCGGGCTGGCGAGGGCTGGCAGGTTGCTCAGCCGAAGGCGTCACCTTCCCATGCCGGACTGCTGGCACAGTGGTCAAGACGCTTTTCTCGCTTACCGTTGCGGGGGCAGCACCGGAATGATCGGCCGCTATCAAAAGAAGTGGCTGACGCACCGGTTTCCCGTTTCACCTTGGTAAAAGGCACCCAAACGAATGCGGCTAGCAGATCATGCGCGCCGGCATCCGTCAATACAGCGGTTGACCTGCTTGAGGGCACTGCGTAGCCTAGCCGCTTCGAGGTTCTGCGGCCCAGGTCGCAGCTAAGACGGGAACGCGGTTCAAGCCGTGGCTGCCCGCAACTGTAAGCGTTGAACTGCATCGACACGGCCACTGCTGCGGCGGGAAGGCGTCGATGTTGCCGGTGTAACGACTGGCGCAGCGCGAGCCAGGAGACCTGCCTCGAACAGTTTCCGACTTTCAACCGGGCGGGGTGATCCGGTGACGAATGCGCTCAGGTAGCAAGGCACCTGCGGCTCTCGTCCTGCATGCCCGCCATCCTGCCAAGGGCATCGACATGAAAACACTGGCCAAACTCCCCGTCACCATCGTCACCGGCTTCCTCGGTTCGGGCAAGACCACACTGTTGCGCCATATGCTGGACAACGCCCAGGGTCGTCGCATCGCGGTGATCGTCAACGAGTTCGGCGAGCTGGGTATCGACGGCGAGATTCTCAAGCAATGCAGCATCGGTTGCAGCGAAGAAGAGGCCAATGGCCGCGTCTACGAGCTGGCCAACGGTTGCCTGTGCTGCACCGTGCAGGAAGAGTTCTTCCCGGTGATGCGCGAGCTGGTCGCACGCCGTGGTGACCTGGACCACATCCTGATCGAAACCAGCGGCCTGGCCTTGCCCAAGCCGTTGGTACAAGCGTTCCAGTGGCCGGAAATCCGCAACGCCTGCACGGTCGATGCGGTGATCACCGTGGTCGACAGCCCGGCCGTGGCCGCCGGTACCTTCGCCGCCTACCCCCGATCAGGTCGATGCGCAGCGCAAGCTGGACCCCAACCTGGACCACGAGTCGCCGCTGCATGAGCTGTTTGCCGACCAGTTGGCCAGCGCCGACCTGGTAGTGCTGAACAAAGCCGACCTGATCGATGCCGATGCGCTGGCGGCGGTGCGCGCCGAGGTGCAGCAAGAGCTGCCGCCAGCGGTGAAAGTGGTCGAGGCCAGCAGCGGTCGCCTGCCGCTGGAGGTGCTGCTGGGCCTGGGCGCCGAGTCCGAAGTGCACATTGATGCGCGCCGTACTCACCACGACTCGCACCACGACGGTGAAGACGATCACGACGATCATGACCACGACGCGTTCGATTCGATCTCCATCGAGTTGCCCCAGGCCGACGAGAGCCTGTTGCTCGATGCGCTGACCCAACTGGTGGTGCAGCACGGCATTCTGCGTGTGAAAGGTTTCGCCGCCATCCCGGGCAAGCCGATGCGCTTGCTGATCCAGGGCGTGGGCAGCCGTTTCGACAAACACTTCGACCGTGCCTGGCGCAGTGAAGAACCGCGCACCACGCGCCTGGTACTGATCGGCCAGGACCTTGATGCAGCCCTGCTCGAAGCGAACCTGCGCGCGGCACTGGGCGCCTGACCCATGCACCTGCTGCGGACCCAGCCCGGCGGCTTTGTGCCGGACGACAGCATTGCCGACCTCGGCCAGACACCCGCCGACCTGGTGATTCTCTGCAGCGGCGACTCGCACCTGGCACTGCTGGCCGAAACCGCCCAGCAGTTGCCCGACGACTACCCCAGCCTGCGCCTGGCCAACCCGATGCAGGTGCAGAACCACGCGTCGGTAGACCTCTACGTCGACCAGGTATTGCGCCACGCCAAAGTCATTCTGGTGTCGCTGCACGGTGGCATTGGTTATTGGCGCTATGGTGTGGAGCAGTTGCTGGCGCTGGCGGCGCGCGGCGTGCAACTGATCCTGGTGCCGGGTGACGATCGTCCGGACCCGGAACTGAGCAGCCTGAGTACCGTTGCCCCGCAGCAAGCCGAACGGCTTTGGCACTATCTGCGCCAGGGCGGCAAGGCCAATGCGCTGAACCTCTATCATTGCCTGGCCAGCCAATGGCTGGGCCGGGGTTATCGCTGGGACGAGCCACAACAGCTGCCGCGCACCAGCGTCTACCATCCGCAACATCCCCAGGCCAGCCTCGAGCACTGGTTTGCCGACTGGCAGGCCGAGCGGCCGGTGGTGCCTGTGCTGTTCTATCGCTCGCACCTGCAGGCCGCCAACACGGCGTTCATCGATGCCTTCTGCGAGCGCCTGCACGAGGCAGGTCTCAATGCGCTGCCGATTGCGGTGGCCAGCCTGAAGGAAGCCGCCTGCCTGGCGCAGGTCGAGCTGTGGCTGGATCAGGTCGATGCCGCGCTGATCATCAATACCACCGGCTTCGCCCAATCCAGCCCGCAGCAGCCGCATCTGCGACCGTTCCGGCGCGATATCCCGGTGCTGCAGGCCATCTGCGCGCAGGACAACCAGCCTGCCTGGGAGGCCAGCGAACAGGGCCTTGGTGCACGCGACCTGGCCATGCACATTGCCTTGCCGGAGCTGGATGGTCGCATCATCAGTCGCCCGGTCAGCTTCAAGGACCTGGCCTGGCGAAGCGAACGCAGCCAGTCGGACGTAGTGTGCTACAAGCCGCACCTGGAACGCATGGATTTTGTCGCCGAGCTTGCCCGGCGCTGGTGCGAGCTGGCCCGTTTGCAGAACCCGCAAAAACGCGTGGCGCTGATCCTGGCCAACTACCCGACCCGCGACGGGCGTATCGGCAACGGCGTCGGCCTGGACACGCCCGCCGCGGCACTTGGCATTCTGCGCGCCCTGCAGCAGCAGGGCTACCCGGTCGGCGCGTTGCCCGACAGTGGCACGGCGCTGATCCATGCCTTGCTCGGTGGCGTGACCAATGACCTGGACACGCTCGACCAGCGTCCCTGTGCCCAGAGCCTGGCGCTGCAAGACTATCGCGCCGCCTTCGCGGCGTTGCCGGCGGCCAACCAGGCGGCAGTGCGCGAACGCTGGGGCGAGCCCGAGCACGACCCGATGTTTCGCAGCGGGCGCATGATGGTTGCCGGCTTGCGCTTTGGCCTGACATTTGTCGGCATCCAGCCGGCGCGTGGCTATCAGGTCGATCCCAGTGCGGTGTACCACGACCCGGACCTGGTGCCGCCACACGGTTACCTGGCGTTCTACTTCTGGCTGCGACATGCCTATGCGGCCGATGCACTGATTCATGTCGGCAAGCACGGCAACCTCGAATGGCTGCCGGGCAAGGGCGTCGGGCTGTCGGCCGCGTGCTGGCCGGATGCGCTGCTGGGCCCGTTGCCGAACATCTATCCGTTCATCGTCAACGACCCGGGCGAGGGCGCGCAGGCCAAGCGCCGCACCCAGGCGGTGATCATCGATCACCTGATGCCGCCGCTGACCCGGGCCGAAACCTACGGTCCGCTGCGCGACCTGGAGGTGCTGGCCGACGAGTACTACGAAGCGCAACTGCTGGACCCGCGGCGTGCCCGTGAGCTGCAGCGCGATATTCTCAACCTGGTGCGCGACCACCATATCGATCGCGAGCTGCAACTCGAAGGCGCACTGGACGACGCGGCGGTCTGGTTGCCGCGGCTGGACACCTACCTGTGCGACCTCAAGGAATCACAGATTCGCGACGGCCTGCATGTGTTTGGCGAATCGCCTGCCGGGCGCCTGCGCATCGACACGCTGCTGGCCTTGCTGCGCGTCGAGCGTGGCGACGGGCGTGGCGCCAACGCCAGTTTGCTGCGGGTGCTGGCCAAGGCCATGGCACTGGGCTTCGACCCGCTGGACTGTGATCTCGGCCAACCCTGGCAAGGGCCGCAGCCCGTCGAGTTGACGCGCGTCAGCCACGACCCCTGGCGTACTGCTGGTGACACCCGAGAACGCCTTGAACTGTACGCGGCGCAACTGATCGGGCAGGTACTCGACGATCAGGTTCAGCTCGACCCGCGCTGGCCTGACGTGCATGCGGTGCTGCAGGCACTGCGTACCGAGGTGGCGCCGCACCTGGATGCCTGTGGCCCGGCCGAGATGCACGGGTTGCTGGCTGCGCTGGACGGGCGCTTCGTCCCCGCCGGCCCCAGCGGCGCGCCAAGCCGCGGGCGGCTGGACGTGCTGCCCACCGGGCGCAACTTCTATACCGTGGATGTGCGCAACCTGCCCACGGCCACTGCATGGCGCCTGGGTTTTGCGTCGGCCAACCTGATTCTGGAGCGACACCTGCAGGAGCATGGCGATCACCTGCGCCAGCTGGGCTTGTCGGTGTGGGGCACCGCCACCATGCGCACGGGCGGCGATGATATCGCCCAGGCCATGGCGCTGATGGGCGTGCGTCCGGTGTGGGCCAGTGGCAGCCAGCGGGTGGACGACTTCGAGATCCTGCCGGTAAGCCTGCTGGATCGCCCGCGGGTGGATGTGACCCTGCGTGTGTCAGGCTTTTTCCGCGATGCGTTTGGCAACCTGATCAAGCTGTTCGATGCTGCGGTGCAGGCAGTGGCGGCCCTGGATGAGCCCGCTGAACTCAACCCATTGGCGGCCAAGGTGCGCAGCGAGCGGGCCGAGCTGCTGGCCACGGGCCTGGACGCCGAACAGGCGCAGCGCCAGGCCGGCTGGCGGGTGTTCGGCTCCAAGCCCGGCGCCTATGGTGCCGGGGTGCAGAACGCCATTGATGGCCGCCTGTGGCACAGTCGCGAGACCTTGCCGAGGTCTACCTCAACCATGGCGCCTATGCCTACGGCGCTGCGGATGAGGGCACAGCGGCGCGCGAGCCGTTCGCCCGGCGCCTGAGCCAGGTGCAGGCGGTGCTGCAGAACCAGGACAACCACGAACATGACCTGCTCGACTCCAACGATTACTACCAGTTCCAGGGTGGCATGCTTGCTGCCGCAGAGAGCCTTGCCGGCGCCGGCGTGGCCAGTTACCACGGCGACCACAGCCAGCCTGACCGCCCGCGTATCCGTACCCTGAAGGAAGAGTTGAACCGGGTGATCCGTGCCCGCGCGCTCAATCCCAAGTGGATCGACGGGGTCAAGCGCCACGGCTACAAAGGTGCGTTCGAGATGGCGGCGACCGTCGACAACCTGTTCGCGTTCGATGCCACCACGCACTTGATCGACGACCACCACTACCAATCGCTGGCCGATGCCTACGTGCTCGATGCCGCGACCCGAGCGTTTATCCGCCAGCACAATCCCGAAGCCCTGCGCGACATTACCGAACGCTTGCTGGAGGCCCAGCAACGCGGGCTGTGGCAGGCGCCGGGCGACTATCGACAGGCCCTTGAAGAACAGTTGCTGGAGGGCGAGGAAGATGCCTGACATGAGTGAACCCCTACATTTTCCGCTCGCCGCCGTTGTCGGTTCGGACGAGCTCAAGCTGGCGCTGTGCTTGACTGCAATCGACCCGAAGATCGGTGGCGTGCTGATCGAAGGCCCGCGCGGCATGGCCAAGAGCACCTTGGCCCGGGGCCTGGCCGACCTGCTCGGTGATGGCCCGTTCGTGACCTTGCCGCTGGGGGCTACCGAAGAGCGCCTGGTGGGTACGCTGGATCTGGACGCCGCACTGGGCCAAGGGCGTGCGCAGTTTTCCCCGGGCGTGCTGGCCAAGGCAGACGGTGGCGTGCTGTACGTGGACGAGGTCAACCTGCTGCCCGATCATCTGGTCGACTTGCTGCTGGATGTTGCGGCCAGTGGAACCAACCGCATCGAGCGTGATGGTATTTCCCACCGGCACAGCGCACGCTTCGTTCTGATCGGCACCATGAACCCGGAGGAGGGCGAGCTGCGTCCTCAGTTGCTCGATCGGTTCGGTTTGAATGTGGCCCTGCACGGTCAGCCAATGCCTGCTGCCCGCGGTCAGATCATCCGTCGGCGCCTGGACTTCGATAGCGACCCGCAGGCCTTCTGCGTGCAGTGGGCCGACGCCCAGGCGCAATTGCGCAGCCGCTGTCAGTCGGCGCGCGAGCGGCTTGAACAGATTGCGCTGGACGATCATGCCCTGTCGCAGATCACTGAGCGCTGTTTTGCGGCAGGTGTCGATGGCTTGCGCGCGACCTGGTGTGGCTGCGTGCGGCACGGGCCCACGCCGCATGGCGCGGCGCGACAGGGATCGACGCCGACGACATCGAGGCGGTGGCCGAGTTTGCCCTGCGTCACCGCCGTCACG
>NZ_JAAHBU010000276.1 GCF_010671725.1 Pseudomonas brassicae
AAGCCAGCTCCCACAAGGATCACCGCTGTCCTTGTGGGAGCTGGCTTGCCAGCGAAGCAGGCGCCGCCGATACGGGCCTAGCGCCGAACCAGCAACACCCCGCTCTCCATATGGTGCGTATACGGGAACTGGTCAAACAACGCACAGCGCTCGATGCGGTGCGTATCGTGCAACTGCTCGATGTTCGCCGCCAGCGTCTCGGGGTTGCACGAGATATACAGGATATTGTCGAAACGCCGCGTCAGCTCGCAGGTGTCCGGGTCCATCCCGGCGCGCGGCGGATCGACGAACACGCTACCGAACGCGTAGCTTTTCAGGTCGATGCCTTCCAGGCGCCGGAACGGCCGCACCTCGTTCAGCGCCTCGGTCAACTCTTCTGCCGACAGCCGCACCAGGCGCACGTTATCCACACCGTTGTCGTCCAGGTTGTGCAGGGCGGCGTTCACCGAGGTCTTGCTGATCTCGGTGGCCAGCACCTTGCGCACCCGCGTGGCCAGCGGCAGGGTGAAGTTGCCGTTGCCGCAGTACAGCTCCAGCAAGTCATCCTGGCGCTCGCCCAGTGCGTCGAACGCCCAGTTCAGCATCTTCTGGTTCACCGTACCGTTGGGCTGGGTAAACGCGCCCTCCGGCTGGCGGTAGCGGAACGTGCGACCGCCCACGGCCAGTTCCTCGACCGCGTAATCGCGACCGATGACCACGCGCTTGCCCTTGGAGCGGCCAATGACGCTCACACCCAGGTCCGTGGCCAGTTGCTGCGCGGCGGTTTCCCAGTGCGCATCCAGCGGGCGGTGATAACACAGGGTGATCATCGCGTCGCCGGCCAGGGTCGTAAGGAACTCCACCTGGAACAGCTTGAAGCTCAGCGCCGAGCTGGCTTGCCAGGCGGCCTTGAGCTGCGGCATCAACTGGTTGATGCGCTGGCTGGCAATCGGGAAGTCGTCGATCAGGATCGCCTTGTGCTTTTCGCCCGGGGCGAACATCGCATAGTGGCGCTGCTCGTTCTCGCGCCACAGGCGAAACTCGGCGCGCAGGCGGTAGTGCTCGCGCGGCGAGTCGAACACCGCAGGCTCGGGCGCTGCGAACGGCGCCAGCAGCTCGCGCAGGCGCTGTACCTTGCCTTCGAGTTGCGCGGTGTAGGTAGTCGGATCGTAGACAGTACTCATGCGGCAAACCAGCCCAGCTTGATGACGAACAGAATGGAGAGCACCACCAGCGCCGAGTTCAGCTCATGGCGACGGCCCGAGATCAGCTTGATCACGGTCCACGAAATGAAGCCGAAGGCGATGCCGTTGGCGATCGAATAGGTCAGTGGCATGGCCAGCGCGGTGACCACCACCGGTGCGGCTTCGGTCACGTCGTCCCAGTTGATCTCCGCCAGGCCCGACGCCATCAGCACGGCGACGAACAGCAGCGCCGGTGCCGTGGCGAAGGCTGGCACGCTGCCGGCCAGCGGGGCGAAGAACAGCGCCAGCAGGAACAGCACGGCCACCACGATGGCGGTCAGGCCGGTACGCCCCGCCCGCGCTCACGCCAGCCGCCGACTCGATGTAGCTGGTGGTGGTCGAGGTGCCCAGCAGCGAGCCGGCCATGGCGGCGGTGCTGTCGGCGATCAGGGCGCGGCCCATTTTTGGCATGTGCCCGTCCTTGCCCATCAGGCCGGCGCGCTTGGCCACGCCGATCAGGGTGCCGGAGTTGTCGAACAGGTCGACGAACAGAAAGGCGAAGATCACGCTGATCAGGCCCACGTCCAGCGCGCCCTTGATATCCAGTTGCAGGAAGGTCGGGGCCAGCGATGGTGGCATCGACACGATGCCGTTGAACGGGGTGGCGCCGATGGCGATGGCGGCCACGGTCACGGCCAGGATGCCGATCAGCACCGCGCCGCGCACCTTCATCGCTTCCAGCGCGACGATCAGGAAAAAGCCCAGGGTGGCGAGCACCGGTGCCGGGTTGCGCAGGTCGCCCATGCCCACCAGGGTGGCGGGGTTATCGACCACGATACCGGCGTGTGCAGGGCGATCAGCGCCAGGAACAGGCCGATACCGGCGGCAATCGCCGAGCGCAGCGGCAGCGGGATGCTGTTGACGATCCATTCGCGGATGCGAAAGATCGACAGCAGGAAGAACAGCACGGCCGAGATGAACACCGCCCCCAGCGCCACTTGCCAGGTGTGGCCCATGTGCAGCACCACGGTGTAGGTGAAGAAGGCGTTCAGGCCCATGCCCGGTGCCAGTGCGATCGGGTAGTTGGCGATCAGCCCCATCACTGCCGAACCGATGGCGGCGGCCAGGCAGGTGGCGACGAAGATTGCGCCCTTGTCCATGCCGGTCTCGCCGAGGATGCTCGGGTTGACGAACAGGATGTAGGCCATGGCCAGGAAGGTGGTGACCCCCGCCAGGATTTCGGTGCGCACATTGGTGTTGTGCGCTTTCAGTTGAAACAGCCTTTCCAGCATGCCAGCTCCCCGTGGCGCGCTGCGGCGCCTTGAATGTTCGACCCCTTCAGCAAAGCACAGACTGTACCGGGTTCTGTGATTTTTGAACGGGTCGCAAAAAAGCCGCGCATCATAGCAGCATGCCCGCCACTTTTGGACCAACCCACCATGCGCCTGCAACTGATCCACTGTGCCGACCTGACGCCGTCGCAGCGCCAGGGCCTTGCCTCGATCCAGGTATTGCCGGCACAGCGCGTGTTTGCCGGGGATATCGAGGGTGCGTTGTACACGTTGCAGCGCCAGGGGCGATGATGTGCAGGGGTTGGCCTTGCTGGCCGACGCAGTGCCGCAGGCGTTCATGCTGCTCAAGTGTGGTGCGTACCTGCCCCCGTGGGCCCGTGCGGATGCGGCGACGCTGCACGCCCTGATGGTGGATTGGCGACAGCAGGGGCGCGGGTTGGGGCGCTGTTGCCTGGAGCAGTTGCCGGAGCGGGTGCGCGAGGCGTGGCCGCAGATCGGCTGCCTGCAGTTGTCGGTGGATGCCGACAATCAGGCGGCGCTGGGGCTGTACCGGGCGGCGGGGTGGGTGGACACGGGGCAGGGGTACAAGGGCCGCACAGGCTATGAGCGCCAGATGACCCTGGTGTTCTGACGGGCCCCTTCGCTGGCAAGCCAGCTCCCACAGGTAAAGCGCCGATCTGCGGATCACTGGTCTCCCTGTGGGAGCTGGCTTGCCAGCGAAGGGGGCCACACGGTCACTCGTGTTTCTGTGTATGCAGATGATCGCGCCCAGCCAGGGTGGGAAACAGCTTGATCCACACCCCCGTAACCACCAGGGTGCCCACCCCGCCCATCACCACTGCCGGCACCGTACCGAACCAGTGCGCGGTCACCCCGGACTCGAACTCACCCAGCTGGTTCGAGGCGCCGATGAACAGCCCGTTCACCGCGCTCACCCGGCCGCGCATCTCATCTGGCGTCTCCAGTTGCACGAACGCGCCGCGGATCACCATGCTGATCATGTCCGCTGCGCCCAGCACCGCCAGCACCGCCAATGAGAACCAGAACGAGGTCGACAGCCCGAAGGCAATGGTTGCCACGCCAAAGATCCCCACGGCGGTAAACATCACCCGCCCAACCTTGCGCTCCACCGGGAAGCGCGCCAGCCACACCGACATCAGCAGTGCCCCCACCGCGGGTGCCGAGCGCAACAGGCCCAGACCCCAGGGGCCGGTCAGCAGGATGTCCTTGGCGAATACCGGCAGCAACGCGGTTGCCCCGCCGAGCAACACCGCGAACAGGTCCAGCGACACCGCCCCCAGCACGTCCGGGCGGCTACGGATGAAGCGTACCCCGGCCAGCAGCGACTCCAGGCTGGCGCGCCTTCGATTGAGCGGTTGCTGGCTGGCGCTCAGGCGTAGCGTCAGGCCGCAGGCAATCACGTACAGCAGCACCGCCGGGCCATACACCCAGACGCTGCCAAAGGCATACAGAAAGCCGCCCAGTGCCGGCGCCACGATGGTCGCCGACTGCATCGCCGAGGCCGATGCGGCCACCGCGCGCGGGAACAGCCCCGCAGGTACCACGTTGGGCAGCAGTGCCTGGGTCGCCGGCATTTCGAACGACCGCGCACTGCCCAGCAGGAACGCCAGCACGAAGATCAGCTCGCGGGTCACGCTGTGGGTGCTGCTGCCGATCACCAGCACCAGCGCAATCAGCGCCTGCACCACCTGGCACAGCGCGGCCACCCGGCGTCGCTCATAGCGGTCGGCCACATGCCCGGTGTGCAGCATGAACAGCACCCGCGGTGCGAATTCCACCAAGCCCACCAGGCCCAGGTCGAGCACGTTGCCGGTCAACTGGTAGAGGTGCCAGCCAATGGCCACGGTGAGCATCTGGAAGCCGCTGGCGGTGAACACCCGGGCAAACCAGAACGCCAGAAATGGACGGTGATGACGCAGCAACAGCGGTGCATGGGCTGACATGGGCAACGTAGAGCCTGGGCAGGGGCGAGGAGGGAGATTATCACCAGTTTGTAACAGCAGGTTGCAAAAGCCGTCGTGCCTGTTCGGTAAGCGCACTGATTCATCGGTTCGTAAAGGGGGTGAGGCATCCGGTCACGCGGCAAACGACCACACAACCGCGCAGCGCGTTCAGGACTATGCTTTGAGGCAATCGTTGATCTGGATCAATAGTTGTTTTTGCAACGGTTTCAGTTGCAACGATGTGGCCCGGAGGGCCGAATTCCCTGCGACGCTGAAGTTTTCAGAACAATTCCAACTCGCCGCACTCAATGACGTAGGGGCAGTTGGCGCCAAGGCCGTGACCCTGACGCCGGAAAACCTGATAGAGGAAGCACTATGTTCGGATTAGAGGCTCTAGATCTCGCCCGAATCCAGTTCGCGTTTACCATCTCTTTTCACATCCTGTTCCCGGCCATCACCATCGGCCTGGCGAGTTACCTGGCAGTGCTCGAAGGCCTGTGGCTCAAGACCAACGAAAGCGTCTACCGCGACCTGTACCATTTCTGGTCGAAGATCTTTGCCGTCAACTTCGGCATGGGGGTGGTCTCGGGCCTGGTCATGGCCTATCAGTTCGGCACCAACTGGAGCCGTTTCTCCGACTTTGCCGGGGCCGTCACCGGGCCGTTGCTCACCTATGAAGTACTCACCGCATTTTTCCTCGAAGCCGGCTTTCTGGGCGTCATGCTGTTCGGCTGGAACCGTGTCGGGCGCGGCCTGCACTTCTTCGCCACGGTCATGGTCGCCCTCGGCACGCTGGTCTCGACCTTCTGGATCCTGGCCTCCAACAGCTGGATGCAGACGCCTCAGGGCTTCGAGATCATCGATGGGCGGGTGATCCCGGTCGACTGGATCGCGGTGATCTTCAACCCCTCGTTCCCCTATCGTCTGGCGCACATGGCGACCGCCGCGTTCGTCGCCACCGCTTTCTTCGTCGGTGCTTCGGCGGCCTGGCACCTGCTGCGCGGCAAGGACAACCCGGCCATTCGCAAGATGCTCTCGATGGCGATGTGGATGGCGCTGATCGTGGCGCCGGTGCAGGCGGTGATCGGCGACTTCCATGGCCTCAATACCCTCAAGCATCAGCCGGTGAAGATCGCCGCGATCGAAGGCCACTGGGAAAACGTCGGTGACGAGCCGACGCCGCTGATCCTGTTCGGCATCCCCGACATGAAGAACGAGACCACCCACTTCAAGCTGGAGATCCCGGCGCTGGGCAGCCTGATCCTCACCCACAGCCTGGATAAACAGGTGCCGGCGATGAAGGACTTCCCGCCCGAGGACCGGCCCAACTCCACCGTGGTGTTCTGGTCGTTCCGCATCATGGTCGGCCTGGGCATGCTGATGATCGCGGTGGGCCTGTGGAGCCTGTGGTTGCGCAAGCGCGGCAGCCTGTACAGCTCGCGGCCGTTCCTGTACCTGACGTTGTGGATGGGGCCGTCCGGCCTGATCGCGATCCTGGCCG
>NZ_JAAHBU010000277.1 GCF_010671725.1 Pseudomonas brassicae
CCGTCACTGCCTGACAAAAGACCACAAACAAAATATTGCAGAATTCTCTAGCCTGTTAAGAATACCTTATACCGAAACAACCGAGTTCAATAGAAAGACAGTGGCATTTGACAGCGTTTTTTCTGTCACGCATAAATCGGAGGACATACCCGGTACTTTTTTGGATGCCGTGGCCTTCAGGGTGTCTGAAAGTACTGCCCAGACCTTATGGCCGTTTTGCTGGAACGGTCCATACGCCTTCCTCCAAGCGGTGAATGGTTCAACAAATTTATCAACAGCAAGATTGCGAAAACTGCCTTTGATGATGGTGACAAAATCTCACTTACAGGCATGGGATTTCCGCTCGCCGAGCCATATTCTCGAGTTGTTTATCCCGCTGACGAGTCCCAACTTACGGAAATAAATGTCAACGCCATAAGTTTCAAAGGTGAGATCGGAAAAGGTGTTTATGCCGACCGCGTAAAGCTAAACGGCATCACATGGCCGGGTGATATGGATGGCATGAGTGGATCCCCAATGTTTGTGCATTTTACCGAAAACGGTCAAGACGCTTTTGCCCTTGCCGGGATGCTTATCACTGCAGGTGGAGGCACCGGCCAGTTGATGAGGATTGACGTTCTATCGCAGCTTTTTAAAGATGCCTGAGGTAGGCAAGAGGAGTAACTACGTAGCGGATCTTGAAGACGTTGCCCCTGCCAGCCCCGCAGCACCCTCCTCCCCGCCTTTGTCTGGTGCTATCTGAGGCTACCGCACCCCCTCACAGAAACACTGAATCGCTCGACAGGCGGCCCGCAGCGACGCGTCATCCAGCGCGTAGGCAATGCGCAGGTAGCCTGGCAGACCAAATGCGCTGCCCTGGACGACGGCAACATTGGCTTCCTCCAACAACGCCAAGGCCACCGCTTCATCATCAACCAGCTCTCGCTCAGCAGATGAGCGTTTGCCAATCAGACCGGAACAGTCCGCGAAGGCGTAAAACGCGCCACCAGGGACAGCGCAGGTGATACCCGGCACCTGATTGAGCAACTCGACCATGAAATCGCGACGCCGCTGGAACACTTCGCGGCTGTGAGCGATGAAGTCTTTCGGTCCATCAAGGGCAGCGATCGCCGCGTGCTGCGAGATCGAACAGGCGCCCGATGTCTGCTGACCTTGTAGCTTCTCCATCGCTTCAAGCAACCAGCGAGGTCCAGTGGCGAACCCGATTCGCCAGCCAGTCATGGCGTAGGCCTTGGATACGCCGTTCATGGTAAGTGTGCGCACACCCAGCCGTGGCTCAACCTGGGCAAGCGTGAGGAAGTCGCGAGCGTCGAAGACCAGGTGCTCATAGATGTCATCCGCCAGGATCAGTACCTGCGGATGGGCCAGCAACACCTCAGCCAGCGCCTGCAGCTCGTCACGGTCGTACACCGCGCCAGTCGGGTTGGACGGCGAATTCAGGATGAGCCAGCGGGTCTTCGGTCCGATTGCTTGGGCCAGCGCTTGCGGCGACAGCTTGAAACCCGACTCGGCGCCACAGGCCACAATGCGCGAATCGCCACCGCACAGCTGGACCATTTCCGGGTAGCTGACCCAATACGGCGCGGGGATGATGACTTCGTCGCCCTCGTTCAGGGTCGCAGCCAGGGCGTTGAAGATGACCTGTTTGCCGCCGCTGCATACCAGTGTGTCCTGCCAGCTGACATCGAGGCCGTTCTCACGCTGGTATTTGCGTGCAATGGCTTCGCGCAACGTGCGAAGGCCAGCCACTTGCGTGTAGCGGGTATGGCCATTGTCGATCGCACTGATGGCCGCCGCACGGATGTGCTCAGGTGTATCGAAGTCCGGTTCACCCGCACACAGCGAAATGATCTTCGCGCCTTCAGCGCGGCGCGCAGCGACGCGGTCGATGATCTTGTAGGTCGCTGAAGGTTTGGCAGCCTCCAGGCGACGATTCAGGGTTTCAAGGCTCATGGTTGTTTGCTCTGCAGGGAGTGGTAACCGAGGACCGCCCGGGCGTCTTTGAGGCACTTGCCAGCGGCGATCTGATCACGGATCTGCGCTTCAACCTGCTCGATACGTCGTGCTGTTTGAGCAACATCCCGGGCACGCTCCCGCGGCACGATGACCACACCATTGGCGTCGGCCACCACAATGTCGCGGGCACATACCCGGGCACCGCCAACCGACACCGGCTGGTTAACCGCCACGACTTCCACACGGTCTTTACCGGTACGCATGAAGCGGCCTTTGCTGAACAGCGGGTAGCCTTCGCCCAGGGCCTTGTTCACATCACGGCAGACGCCGTCGATGACCGTACCGGCGATTCCGCGCGCCAGGGCGTACTGGGTCATGATGTCGCCCCATACGGTGCAATCGGTGCGCCCGTCGTTCGCAATGACCACCACGTCGCCCGCTGCCACGTCATCAATGAAGTCACCGACAGTGCCCGGCGGAGTGCTCGCGCTCACGTACTGCACGGTGAAGGCCGGGCCGACCACGATCTGGCTGTAGTTGGCCAGCGGCGCAATGCCGAAGGCCTGGCCTGCAAGGCCCAATTTGTCCATCGCATCAGACACCCCTGGGGTGTCCAGGCCCTCAAACAGCGCGACGAGGTCTTTATCGCAAAGGCTCATATCAGTGCTCCGCCTTGATGGCTTCGAATTGGCTGTCGTGCATGACCTCTTCAACCGAGCGGCCTGCACGCACGGCGTCAAGCATGCCGGCTTGGCGCCGATCGATACGCTCGGCCAGGTCCAGAACATGCTCGATGACCTGGGCCGGCACGAAAACGGTGCCGCATTCGTCGGCGATCACGTAATCACCCTCCTCGACCTCTACGCCCGCCATGCGAACGGTTACGGCGTCTTCGATTTGAATGAGCCGGTTGCGCGCGCTGATCATGGTCACGCCGCGACCGAAGAGCGGGTAGCCGATATCGGCGCTACCGCGGATGTCGCGACTGAAACCGTCGATGATCGAACCACGAATGCCTTTGCGTTGGGCCGCGTTGGCAAGGATGTCGCCCCAGCTGGAAATACCGTCAACGCCACCTGCGATCACCAACACACGGTCATCGCTGGTGATCTGCTCCACTACCGGCGTAATCAGGTGAACCGTAGGCGCCACATCCTGTTTGGGGCCCAACTGCACGGTGCTGGCACGGCCGACTATTTTCGGACAGTTCCAGAGCGGCATCAGGCCATTGGTGGCGCCAGGGAGTTCGAGAAAGTCCAGCGCGTCCGATACCGTGTTGGTATCGAGCGCGGCCAGGCGATCAAGCGGGGCAATCAGGCTCATCGGTTGCAGACCTCTTGTGGGTGAAAGCTGAGTATCGGCAACGTGATTTGATACGTATATTACTAAGAAGCTAAGCTTGTCATACCAAAAACCTATGGAAGTGCACCGTGATCAATTTTCGCTTGATACGCCACCTCTGGCTGTTCTCAGCGGTGGCTGAAGACCAGAATTTCAGTCGCGCAGCCAAACGGCTGGGCATGTCGCAGCCGCCGTTGACCGAGCAAATCCAGGCCCTCGAACAGTCTTTGCGGGTGCAACTGTTTACACGCTCTCGCCGTGGTGCACAGCTTACGCCCGCAGGCGCGGCCATCCTGCCCGCAGTAAGAAAGTTTGCCGATCAGTTGCAAAGGCTTGAGCTGGCGGTACATGAAGCGGTAGCAGGTCACACCGGTGTGCTGACCATCGGTGCGATTACCTCTGCCATGATCGATGTGCTGCCGCCGCTGATCGAACGCTTCAAGCAGGAGCACCCGTTGGTCACGGTGTCGGTCCGGGAAATTGACAGTGCGCAGGCGGTCCCCGCGCTTGAGGCAGGTGATATCGATATCGCGTTCGCACGCCTTGAGGGCAATCTCGGTCGCCACCTGCAATCGATTCCGTTGTCCGAGGATCGACTGGCAGTGGCGCTACTCAACGACCATCCATTGGCCGCGTGTGAATCAATCTCGCTCAGCGCGCTCGCGGATGAAACCTTGGTCATGGCGTCGCGCGATGTCAGCCCGGTGTATTTCGACTACCTGGTCGGCCAGTGCAAAGCCAGCGGCTTCGCGCCGCGTATCGTGCATCAGGTCCGCTCGGTTTCCTCACAGGTTGCCTTTGTCAGCTGCGGCCAAGGCATCGCCCTGGTGCCCGCGTCAATGGACAAACTCGCCCCCGAAAACGTCATGATTCGACCGCTGCTACCCGAGGTGAACGTAGTCACCACGGCCATGGCCTGGCACAGCGAGCACAAAAATCCGCTGCTGGAGGCAATGATCGACCAGGCGAAGCAATCGTTGATGCCATAGGCCAGGCCTATCACAGGCTTCCTGGCTTCGTATTTTACAAATCATCGTGCGCGCTTGAGATTAGGGCCCTGTACTAGGAGTCCACACCTGTGTCCCATCCAGCTCGCTTCACTCACGAAAACATCGCGCTGAACATCGACGGCGTCCGGCTCGACCTGGCGGTGATTCATCGTAGCGGGCCGAAAGCGCCTATTCTGTTCCTCCACGGCTTTGGCTCTACCAAGGAAGACTACGCCGATATCACCCTGCAACGCGCGTTCGATGGGCACCCCTTCATTGCTTACGATGCGCCAGGCTGCGGTGAAACCGCGTGCACCGATCTCTCGCGCATCGACATCCCTTTTCTGGTGAAAACCGCACAGTCCGTACTCAAGCATTTTGGCGTCGAGCAGTTCCACCTTGTGGGCCACTCGATGGGCGGGCTTACCGGCTTGATGCTCGCTCACGGCGAGCCTGAGCGTGTTCTGAGCTTTGTCGACATCGAGGGCAACATTGCGCCGGAGGATTGCTTTCTCAGCCGCCAGATCCATGACCATCGCCGTGATGATGACGCACGCTTCTTTCATGACTTTATCGAGCGCACCCGGTTGGCTTCGGATCCAGCGAGCGCCCTGTATGCCGCGAGCCTAGGGCACAAGGTACGCATCGGCGCGGTGCGCGGCATTTTCGAATCCATGGTGGCGCTTTCCGATAATGGCGGGCTGATGGATAAGTTCCTCGCACTGCCCTTCCCGCGCCAATACATGTTCGGGGTGAGCAACGCTCACCTGTCCTACCTCGAGCACATTTGTGCAGAGGGCGTGCAACTGGCATGCATCGCGGACTGCGGCCACTTCCCCATGTACTCCAATCCAGTCCTGATGTGGCAGCACATCAAGTCTCTGCAAGACCGCGCATAAGCGGACCGAATACCTCCACGCGGCGGCGTTGGCCGCGTGAAGCTCGCCCTGCCCCCAACAAACGTCGTGTTTCTTCAAAACGCGCAGTGCACAGCACGGATCTCATCTACCACCTGCATCGTTGCATCTTCCAGCGTTCCTTCATTACGGCATAAAACCCAGCCATGATCTGCAACCGCACGCTCGAACGCCTGGGTACAGGCAACATGCTCTGCATAGTGATGCATAAGCGTGCTGCCCAGCCCGCGCGTGCGTGTCGCTGCCCTGGCCCATGAAATTTCCGGGGCGGTGACAACGCCGACATGCAGGTCTGGCACTCGCACGTTTCGATCCCGGTTCATCTGCAGGATTTCTGCAAACGGGACCAATCGGCGAAACGCGGCATCAGACGGGTACCAGCGATCGATCAGGATGATGCAGTCCTGCGGCTGCCGGGTCAGCACGTGCCGCGAAATCCACGCTCGGCTGTCAGCCAAGCGCTGGCACACCTCCAGTTCCAGTTCACGGCCGGGGTTTCGCACGAGCTGATTGGCCAGGGCCATTGTTTCTCCCCTGCCAGGGTCGCTTTTTTTCTCGCACAGCCGGATGACCTTCCTGTTGTCTGCCCTCAGTGCCTGGGTGACGGCCTCCAGCAATGTGGTTTTGCCGGCGCCCTTGGGCCCATCCAGGGAAATGAACAACGGCCGAGTCATTCTTCTGGCCGCAATTGATGTACGGTTTCTTCACAGTTCATATCACGTGACAGCATCGTGCGTCCTTACCCTCCTGATGTCGGCAATGGGGGCCTAGAAAAGCGCGTCCACGTCGTAAAAGCAACTTCCCAGGCCGCACTGAAACAAACCGCCCTTGCACCGTGCTACCTCCAGGGGAAGTCGGTAAGCTAGCGCCCAGCATGATCTTTTCCCTTGAAGATGGCATCTGGATGCGCAGCGCCGGCAGACACGCGCCCAGCCCCGTGGATGTGATCGAAGGACCAGGCTGGAAAGGCCTGCAAACCACCCAGACCTGCGGCATCAGTGAGCCAGAGACCGGTTCGAGTGGGGAAGCCGCGCTTCCCCCTCGCCCACCCACCCCG
>NZ_JAAHBU010000278.1 GCF_010671725.1 Pseudomonas brassicae
AACGACCTGAGCCTGCTGGCCGGGCGCGATATCAGCAACGACGGGGCAGTGCTGCAGTCGGGGCGCGACACCGAGCTGATGGCGGGCCGCGACGTCAACATCGATGCGGTCTCCACCGTGTCCCGTGACAAGCAGGGCAGCAGCTACCTGAACCAGAAGGTCACCCAGCATGCGGCGCAGGTCGAGGCCGGTCGTGACCTGACGATCGGTGCCGGGCGCGACATCAGTGCCGTTGCCAGCCAGATCAATGCCAAACGCGACATTGCCCTGGCCGCCGTCGAGGACATCACCCTCGCCTCGGCAGCCAACCAGAGCGACTACCTGTCGCGCAGCAAGAAGACCACGCTGCAGACCGGCTCGGTACGTCAGCAAGCCACCGAAATGTCCGCCGGCGGCGACATCTCGATGGCCGCCGGCAAAGACCTGGGTATCGTCGCCAGCCGTATCAAGGCCGCTGGCGACATCGACCTGGATGCCGGGCAGGACGTCACCATCACCTCGGCCCTGGACGAGAGTTCCTACTACTTCTTCAAGAAAAAGAAAGGCTCGTTCGGCCGTAGCAGCAGCAAGCAGTCCGAAAGCTACCACAGCACCAACGTCGCTTCGGTGCTCGAGGCCGGCAATGACCTCAGCATCAATACCAGCAAGGCCGCCGATGGCAGCCTGAACCTGGAGGGCGGGCGCAACGTCAGCATCATCGGCAGCGAGCTCAAGGCCGCCAATGACCTGCTGCTGGGCGCTACCGAAGACATCGCCGTGCTGTCCGGTGTCGAGGCGCACGGCAGCTTCAGCAAGAAGACCAAGTCCGGTTTCCTCGGCCTGAGCAAGAGCGGCGCCAGCCAGCTCAAGACCCGCGCCACGCAGGTCTCCAGCGAGCTGGAGGCGGGCAATGACGTGGTGCTGGCGGCGGGGCGCGATGTGCGTCTGCGCGCCAGCGACATTGCTGCCGGCAACGATGCCGAGCTGCGTTCGGGGCTGGTCGACGAGAACGGTGACATCAACCTGGTATCGGCCAACGACAGCGCCTACAGCCTGAGCAACGAGTACAAGAAAAAGACCGGCCTGAATGTCTCCGGCACCTGGGGCAACAACATCAGCTTCAACACGGCCAAGAAATCGGGCGACGAGGCGCGCAGCACCACCAGCGTCGGCAGCCAGGTGGACGCCACGCGTGATGCCCTGCTCGATGCCGCGCGCGACATCAACATCGTTGGTAGCGGCGTCAGCGCCGGGCGCAACCTGGCGCTGGATGCGGGGCGTGATGTCAACATCCTTGCCGCCAGCGACAGCCGCTCCAACAGTCATTGGGAGCAGACCAAGACCAACGGGCTGATCATCGATGCCGACCGCAACGGCTTCAGTGCCTTCTTCGGCAAGGAGGTGCTGGACAATCGCACCAGCCAAAGCCACCAGACTGCAGCGCCGAGCACGGTCAGTGCGGGTGTGGACGTCAACGTGGTGGCCGGGCGCGATATCAATCAGCGCGGCTCGGACGTGCAGGCCGGCTACGACATCAACTACCAGGCCGGGCGCGATATCCGCATCGACGCGGCGGCCGAGCGCAGCGAATGGGTCGAGTTCGAAAGCCGCATGCGTGATGGCTTGACCGGCACCATCAACCACAACCTGGGCAATACCCTCGACACCCTGCAGGGCACTGGCAAGGGCGAGGATGGCGTCAGCCAAGGCTCGAGCGTGCTCAAGAGCGTCGATGGCGTCAGCCAGTTCCTGTCGGGGCCGACGCTGGATGGGCATGACGGCAAGGCCACCCAGAGCACCACCACCACCCAGGTGTCCGAGGGCACGCGCGGCTCCGGGCTCAACGCGGGCAACGATATCAACCTGTCGGCGGGCAACGCCGTGCTGGTGCGCGGCAGTGACGTGGCGGCCGGGCGCGATATCAACATCGAGGCCAAGGACGTACTGCTGGATGTGGCCAAGGGGCGCGAGACGTCCGAGGTCGAGCAGTACCAGAACAAGACCGGGGTCAAGGGCGGCACCACCGGTGGCTTCAAAGTGGGCGTGGGCGTCAGCAATGCGCAGAGTGACGACAGCGCCAGCAGCCAGCACTCCACACCGACCCAGTTGCAGGCCGGGCGCGACGTCAATATCGATGCAAGCAACAACGTCGCGGTGATCGGCAGCGTGGTGCAAGCCAAGCGCGATATCGACATCAAGGCCGGCAACGACCTGCTGATCCAGTCGACGCAGAACGCCTTTGAAAACGAGAGCCGTCGCCGCAGTTGGGGCGGCGAGGCCGGGCTGATCGCCGGCCAGGACGGTCTGGGTGTGTACGGCAGCGTCAATGTGGGCCTGGGCCGCCTGGACCGCGAGGGGGTGCAGCAGCAACAGGCCTATCTGTATGCGGGCAACCAGTTGGGCTTCGAAAGTGGCCGTGACACCCGTATCGAGGGCGCCACGTTGCGGGGTGAAGACGTGCTGGGCAAGGTCGGGCGCGACCTGACCATCGCCTCGGTGGTCGATACGGGCAAGGTCGATGGCCGTGAGTTCGATGCCAACCTCACCGTGGCCGTCAGCCTCGGCGTTACCGCCAGTGGCTCGGTGGGCTACGGCGAGACCACCGGCAAGACCAACTGGGTGAACGAACAGACCAGTGTCTCGGCACGCGACCGGGTCGATATCCGTACCGGTGCGCATACCCAGATCGATGGTGGGTTGCTGGTTTCCGACAGTGGCAACCTCAAGCTCGATACGGCCACCCTGGGCTTTCGCGATATCGCCGGCAAGGACGAGGAGAGCGGTTACTACCTGAACGTCGGTGGTAGCTACGGCTGGGTGCAGGAGGGCGGCGCGCAGACCGACCAGGCGCCCAAGTGGGCGGGCGATCCGGACCAGAAATCCTGGACGGTCAATGGCTATCAGTACACCAAGGACCGCGAGCAGGTCGTGCGTGCCACCGTGGGGGCCGGCGAGATCGTGGTGCGCAATGACGCCAGCACCGGCGCAGACTCCACTGCCGGGCTCAACCGTGACCCAGGCCGGGCCTACGAGATCACGCGCGACGACGAAAGCCGTACCGATCTGTATGTCAGCAATACCTCGGTGGATGCGGTGCGGCATCCGTTCAAGACCGTGGAAACCTGGCAAAACCAGCTGGAGGCCTACAAGGACGTACCGGCCAAGCTGGCGGGTGGCTATGTGGACTTCCTGGTCGACATTGGCCGGGCGATTTCGGCGCAGCGGGTGTCGATGGAAGACGTCGCGCCCGAGACGCGCAACGCGTTCGGTGACGAGAAAGCCTTGCTCATCACCAAGAACCTGGTGCGCAGGGGCCTCGATCCTGCGCTATTGAACGACCCGCAGAGCAAGTTCGCCCTGACCGCGCAGGAGATGCAGGGGCTCAACAACTTTGCCGAGGGGCTGACTGCGTTCAACCAGCAGTTGCAGTCCAGCGGCATGGTGAGCGAGAACGGCGTGTTGCTGCTGGACTCCACCCAGGTCGAGGGGCAGGTCAAGTTCACGGCACAGATGCTCGACGCCCTCGGCGACCAGATGCCGATGATCCAGGCGATGTCACCGGAGAAGCTGCAGAGCGCCATGCTGGTGGTGCAGGCGGTGATGGGGCCGACCAAGCTGGTGGCTACCCTGGCCGCGCACACCTTGGCGCGGGCGGCGTATGGCGATGAATGGGACGCCAAGAAAGAACAGGCGGCGATTCTGCTCGTCGCCAAGCTGAGCGACCTTTCGTACGAAGAGGCAGAGCGTTTCCACAAGGAGGACAAAGAGGCCTACGCCAACGCCAACCGTCCGATTGGCCAGGTCGATGGTTATGCGCGGGTCGTGGCTGCGGAGTTTCTGATCGACTCGTTGCTCAGTACCGTGGGCAACGTGGCGGGCAAGGTCACCGGCAAAGTGGTGAATGTGGTGGGCAGCAAGACGTCCGGGTCCGACAAGGGCACGCCGTCGACGCCGAACCCGCCCGACACCAAGTTCGAGCCGCCCAAGCCCCCCGTCAAACCGGGCCAGCCTGCGGTTCACAACAATGGCTTCAGAAGCGAGTTTTACGCCGCCGATGGCACTCCAGTACAGTGGCGCAACCCGTTGACGGGGAAGGTGGAGGCGATTCCGGAGGGTGCGAAGGTACACTTGGACCATATTTATCCGAAGAAAGAGATTGAGGCGTTGCCTGGCTTCAGTTCGCTGACTTCCGAGCAGCAGAGAAAACTGCTCAATGATCCGATGAACTTCCAGCCATTGACGGCATCGACGAACTGCAGCAAAGGTTGCCGTGTGAATGGTACGGATAACCCCTGGGACACCTACAAAGGGCAACCTCTGGATGCGAACTACAAGAAATGGCTGCAGGAAGAGCAGAGCGCCATGATGAATTACCTGCGACGCCAGATACTGAGCATGAACAGGGGAGAGGGTTGATTGGTGGAACATTTGAACTACGAAAAATTTGTCGGGTACGCCTCGACCACAGGCGTCTGGTTTGACGTACGCGACATCCCCGACGAGCTGAAAGTACTCATGGCGCGGGATGCTTGCGGGCTTTCCAGTTTTCCTGATTACCTCACGCCCCTGGCAAAGGGCAAGGCCTGGCTGCTCGACGGCCTGGTAGCTCATCAGCCTCGAACCGCCTCAGCACTTCAGGGCGGCGGCGAGCTGTTTATCCGAAGTACCGTGAGCGAAAGCGGATCGTTGAACTTTAGCTTGGGTATGCGCCTGTCGGACCGTGTTGTCCTGTTTGGCCGAGACTTCTGCGGCATGAACCCGACGGACGAAGATTATTCTCGTCCTGTGCAGGCGCGGGCCTACAGTTTGCCGGAACCCTTGCGGTTGGCTTACTACGCCAGGTTTGATGGGCTGAACATTCCTGACTCCGAGGCGATCGGCATTGCTACACGCCTGTTGCCTTTTCCCGTCAACCGCCCGTGGACAAGCTGGAACCGCTATCTGGAGGAATTCAAAGGCTACAAGGGCATCTACCTTACGTGGTTGGCAGAGCGGATTGCCGGTGTAGCGCCACAGCGAAAAGGTGCGCCGTGGACGAACTTCATGGCCTTCCTGGATACGCGCCCTACCTTGTCGGGTAAAGAGGGGGATGTGCTGTTTGTGAAAAACCATGTACAGGATGGTGTGGTGTACTGGGTGTGCGACGCAGACATCGAAAACATGCGCGTTCTCGCTGACCCGGTGGCAGCACTGGACCTTTACTGCGAGCACGTGCTGCTGGGGCAGGCCGGGCGGTTTGACTTCACGCCCTTCAGTGCGCCAATGCCATGAGTGCATGAAAAAAGGCCGGTGCATCTGCACCGGCCTTTCGTTATCAAGCAAGCACTGTCAGTGCTCGGCCACCGTCTCTCGTCTCACCACCTGTACCCCATGCTCGTCTTTCTCCAGCAGCGGGATCTCCTTGCCGTCGGCATCGAACAGCTTGCCGTCTTCGAAGTAGTCACCGTCACGCAGCCCGGAAATGTCCGAGTAGTTCAGCGTGCGCTCCGACGCTGCCACGAACACCGACTGCTGGTCCGAGTTGCCGGTCTTGAAGTGGTTGAACACCAGGTTGAGCAGGATCGCCATGATCGCCGACGAACTGATGCCGGAGTGGAAGATGGTCTCGAACCAGTTGGGGAACTGCGCATAGAAGTTCGGCGCGGCAATCGGGATCATGCCAAAGCCCAGCGAGGCGGCCACGATGATCAGGTTCATGTTGTTGCGGTAGTCCACCTTGGACAGCGTGCGAATACCACTGGCCGCCACCGTACCGAACAGCACGATGCCCGCACCACCCAGCACCGAGGTCGGCACCGCGGCAATCACCCGGCCCATGATCGGCAGCAGGCCAAGCACCACCAGGATCACGCCGCCGGTGGCCACTACATAACGGCTCTTGACCCCGGTCACCGCCACCAGGCCCACGTTCTGGGCGAACGCGCTCTGGGTGAACGAACCGAAGATCGGCGCCAGGATGCTCGACGCCATGTCGGCACGCAGGCCGTCGCCCAAACGCTTGGAGTCGACCTTGGTGTCGATGATCTCACCCACCGCCAGGATGTCGGCCGAGGTCTCGACCAGGGTCACCATGATCACGATGCACATCGACAGGATGGCGGCGATGTGGAAGGTCGGCATGCCGAAGTGGAACGGGGTAGGCAAGGCCATCATCGGGCCTTCGAGCACCTTGCTGAAGTCGGCCATGCCCAGCGACCAGGCGATCAGGGTGCCGAACACCATCGCCAGCAGGATCGACAGGCGCGAGATCGCCGCGCTGCCCAGTTTGCTCAGCACCAGCACGATCAGGAAGGTCGCCGCTGCCAGGCCGATGTTGGCCATGCTGCCGAAGTCCGGTGCCTTGCTGTTGCCGCCCATCACCCAGCGCGCCGCCACCGGCATCAGGGTCAGGCCGATGGTGGTGATCACGATACCGGTCACCAGCGGCGGGAAGAACTTGGTAATGCGCGAGAACACCGGGGTGATCAGAAAACCGATCAGCGAGGCCGCCATCACGGCGCCCAGCACACCGGGCAAACCGCCACCGCCCTCGCTGCTGAGAATCGCGCCCATGGTCGCCACACCGGCGAACGACACGCCCTGTACCAGCGGCAACTGGCAACCGAAGAACGGCAGCCCGAGGGTCTGGAGCAAGGTCGCCAGGCCACCGGCGAACAGTGACGCGGCAATCAGCAGGCCGATGTCGGCCGGGCCAAGGCCGGCTGCCTGGCCAAGAATCAGCGGGACCGCGACGATGCCGCCATACATGGTGAGTACGTGTTGCAGCCCGTACGCCAGGTTGGCGCCGAGACCCAGGTTCTCGTCTTCGGGGCGTGAGACCGTGGACGTGTCGGGGGAGGACGTAGTCATGGGAGCAGGTTCTCTGTTTTATTGTTGTGGCGCTACTGTAGACAACTAGTGCACAGCATTGCCAGAACAATTGTATACAATTTTTAGATCTACACAGGAACAGTCGTGCCCCTGGTTTGGCTTCATGAGTGGATGCACTTATCGTTCCAACGCACGCGGCCAGGCCCGCCAAGGCCGGCCCTGGCGGCGTGAACGCTTGTTTCAAAGCTGTCCGAATAGACAGGAAGGCGGGGCGGGGTCAGGTCGGTAGCGGGCTAAGAGACGTCAAAGTTCGATCAGTTGGCGCAGTTCACGCATCAATTCAGTGCTGTCAGCCAGGTTGAGCTCCACCAAACGGTGCAAATGGCTGATCGACACGAGATCGATGTGCAGGCAGGCAAAGCCGAGCGTTTGCGCTTCTTCGTGGCGCAGCTCGACCTGCATCCACACGCGGGTCTGCTCATCGAGATGGAGGATGGCTTCGAAGTCCTGGGTATCGTCGAACTCCCACCGTTCAGGGCGTTCGATCAGCAGCCCCTTGAGCGAAAGGTCGAGCAACGTGACCGGCCAGCGGCGCTCACCCTGTACCAGTTCGGTGGGGGCGTCGAAGGCGATGCGTTTGAAACGTCGGCGTTCTTGATGGTCGCTCATCGGGAAGGCCCTCCGGAGTAGAAACTGACTATAGCTCAGGGCTTGCCAGCGTGATCGCGAACGCGCATAACCGAGCGGTGAACGGGCCGTTGAAGGCTCTAGACCAAAGCAAGTATGGCAATGCGCCAAGACTGGCCCTAGACTCGACAGGCGGTCTTTCATATCCACTAGCTGGAAGCACACCATGAACAACAATAATAGCCTGCTACGCCACATTCCGTGGCTGCTGCTGGCGGTACTGGGGGCCTGTGCGCTGGGTGTCGTCGCCCTGCGCCGTGGCGAAGCGATCAACGCCTTGTGGATTGTGGTTGCCTCGGTGGCCCTCTACCTGGTCGCCTACCGTTACTACAGCCTGTTCATCGCCACCAAGGTGATGCAGCTGGACCCGCGTCGGGCTACCCCGGCGGTGCTCAACAACGATGGTCTGGACTATGTGCCGACCAACAAGCACATACTGTTCGGTCACCACTTCGCCGCCATCGCGGGCGCCGGCCCGCTGGTCGGCCCGGTACTGGCTGCGCAGATGGGCTACCTGCCCGGCACGCTCTGGCTGATTGCCGGCGTGGTACTGGCCGGTGCGGTACAGGACTTCATGATCCTGTTCCTGTCCACCCGCCGCAACGGTCGCTCGCTGGGCGACATGGTGCGCGAGGAGATGGGCCGCATCCCGGGCACCATCGCCCTGTTCGGCTGCTTCCTGATCATGATCATCATCCTCGCGGTGCTGGCGCTGATCGTGGTCAAGGCGCTGGCCGAGAGCCCATGGGGCATGTTCACGGTCATGGCGACGATCCCGATCGCGATGTTCATGGGCATCTACATGCGCTACATCCGCCCAGGCCGCATCGGCGAGATCTCGATCATTGGCGTGGTGCTGCTGTTGCTGTCGATCTGGCTGGGGGGCCTGGTGGCCGCCGATCCGGTGTGGGGCCCGGCGTTCACCTTCACCGGTGTGCAGATCACCTGGATGCTGGTGGGCTACGGCTTCGTCGCTGCGGTACTGCCGGTATGGCTGGTGCTGGCGCCACGTGACTACCTCTCCACCTTCCTCAAGATCGGTACTATCGTGGCCCTGGCCATCGGTATCCTGGTGCTGGCGCCCGAGCTGAAAATGCCGGCCCTGACCCAGTTCACCGACGGCACCGGCCCGGTGTGGAAGGGCACTCTGTTCCCGTTCCTGTTCATCACCATCGCCTGTGGCGCGGTGTCGGGCTTCCACGCGCTGATCTCCTCGGGCACCACGCCCAAGCTGCTGGACAACGAAGTCAACGCCCGTTACATCGGCTACGGCGGCATGCTGATGGAGTCGTTCGTCGCCATCATGGCCATGGTCGCCGCGTCGGTGATCGAGCCAGGCGTGTACTTCGCCATGAACAGCCCGGCAGCGGTGGTGGGCTCCGACGTCGTGACCGTCGCGCAGACCGTCAGCAGCTGGGGCTTCGCGATCACCCCCGAGGCGCTTGAAGCAGTGGCCCGCGACATCGGCGAGCACACCGTGCTGGCCCGTGCCGGCGGTGCACCGACGCTGGCCGTGGGTATCGCGCAGATCCTGCACCAGGTGCTGCCGGGTGAAAACACCATGGCCTTCTGGTACCACTTCGCGATCCTGTTCGAGGCGCTGTTCATCCTCACCGCGGTAGACGCCGGTACCCGTGCCGGGCGCTTCATGCTGCAGGACCTGCTGGGCTCGTTCGTGCCAGCCCTCAAGCGTACCGAATCGTGGGGTGCCAACCTGCTGGCCACCGCCGGTTGCGTGGCGCTGTGGGGTTACCTGCTGTACCAGGGCGTGATCGACCCGCTGGGTGGCATCAACACCTTGTGGCCGCTGTTCGGCATCTCCAACCAGATGCTGGCCGGTATCGCGCTGATGCTCGGCACCGTCGTGCTGATCAAGATGAAGCGCCAGCAGTACATGTGGGTCACCCTGGTGCCGGCGGTATGGTTGCTGATCTGCACCACCACCGCAGGCTTCATCAAGCTGTTCGACCCGAACCCGGCGGTGGGCTTCCTGGCCCTGGCCAACAAGTACAGCGTGGCGCTGGACGCCGGTCAGGTACTGGCCCCGGCCAAGGACATGGCGCAGATGCAGCACGTGATCTTCAACGCGTACACCAACGCGACGCTGACCGGGCTGTTCCTGTTCGTGGTGTTCAGCATCCTGTTCTTCGCGCTCAAGGTCGGTATCCGAGCCCTGAACAAGAAAGAACGGACCGACAAGGAATCACCTTTCCAGGCCTTGCCGGACGCGTAACCCAAGAGGAATGCACATATGTTCAACGATCTCGGTCGACTGGGTAAGTACCTGGGGCAGGCAGCCCGCCTGATGGTCGGCATGCCCGACTACGACAATTACGTCGAGCATATGCAGGCCAAGCACCCCGACGTGCCGCCGATGACCTACGAGGCGTTCTTCCGCGAACGCCAGGAGGCGCGTTACGGTGGCAAGGGCGGGCCCAAGTGCTGTTGAAACACGGCACCTGCGGCACGTGACACACCTGTGGGAGCCCGGCCAGCCGGGCTCCCACAGTCATTTCAGCGACAGGAGATTTTCTGCGTGCAACCCATTCCCGTAACCGTGCTCAGTGGTTTTCTGGGGGCCGGCAAGACCACCTTGCTGCGCCACCTGCTCAAGGCCGAGCACGGCCTGAAAATCGCCGTGATCGAAAACGAGTTCAGCGACGCCGGCATCGACACCCAGTTGCTGGGCGATGAGCCGGTGCAAGTCATGACCCTGGCCAATGGCTGTGTGTGCTGCACCATCCACACCGACCTGACCAAGGCGCTGTTCCTGCTGCTGGAGCGCCTGGACAGTGGCCAGATCGCTTTCGACCGGCTGGTGATCGAATGCACCGGCCTGGCCGACCCGGCGCCGGTGGCACAGACGTTTTTCATCGACGAGGAGCTGCGCGAGCGCTACATCCTCGACGGCATCATCACCCTGGTGGATGCGGCGCATGCCGACCTGCATTTGACCCAGACCATCGCCCAGGCGCAGGTGGGCTTTGCCGACCGTTTGCTGGTGAGCAAGACCGACCTGGTCGATGCGGCCACCTTCGACGCCTTGAGCGAGCGCCTGGGGCGCATCAACCGCCGGGCGCCGATCCGCGTGGTGGACAACGGCAAGATCGACCTGGCCGAGCTGCTGGACGTGCGCGGGTTCAACCTCAATGCCAGCCTGAACCTGCGGCCGGTGGTGACGGCGGCCAGTATCGACCGCATTTCCAGCATGGTGCTGCGCACCGATGCGCCGCTGGATATCGACCGGCTCAGCGCATTCATGAACGAGCTGCTGGAGGCGCATGGCAAGCAGTTGCTGCGCTACAAGGGCGTGTTGAGCATTGCCGGCGAAGACCGGCGCCTGGTGTTTCAGGGCGTGCTCAAGCTGTATGGCTTCGACTGGGACAGCGAGTGGGCCGAGGGCGAGCCGCGCGAGAGTGTGATGGTGTTCATTGCCGATGACTTGCCCGAGGCGAAGATTCGCGAAGGGTTCGAGGCCTTGAGCCGCCCCTGAGGCCCCCTTCGCTGGCAAGCCAGCGCCCACAGCGTTGTGCGGCGCACACAGAACCTGTGGGAGCTGGCTTGCCAGCGAAGCTTTTGAAGGCCCATAAAAA